>BCRI01000002.1 GCA_001552515.1 Sphaerimonospora mesophila NBRC 14179 = JCM 3151 | reverse complement strand
CCTGCTCCCGTCGGGCAACTCGATCGGCGTCTCGCCCGACCAGGAGAGCTCGATCAAGGAGCCGCGCTCGTCGGGCCGTGGCCCGCTGATCGTGCCCGAGGCGAACAGGATCGTCGGGCCGTGGCCCGCTGATCGTGCCCGAGGCGAACAGGTCTCCGGTGCGCAAACCGGCGCCGTTCACCGTCATATGGGCGAGCTGCTGCGCGGCCGTCCAGTACATCCCGGCGAAGGGCGGCCGCGACACCACGTGGCCGTTGAGGCGCACCTCCAGCCGGATGTCGAACCCCCACGGCCCCGCATCGGTGTCGTCCAGGTACGGCAGCGGCCTCGGCTCGCGTGCCGGCGGCTCCACCCGGGCGTGCTCCAGCGCGGCCAGCGGGACCACCCACGGGGAGATCGACGTGGCGAACGACTTGCCGAGGAAGGGCCCCAGCGGCACGTATTCCCACGACTGGATGTCCCGGGCCGACCAGTCGTTGACCAGGCAGGCCCCGAAGACGTGCTCGGCGAACTCCTCCATCGGCACCGGCGTGCCCAGTGTGGAGGGGGCGCCCACGACGAATCCCAGCTCGGCCTCGATGTCGAGGCGGGTCGACGGGCCGAAGACGATGTCGCCGTCCGGAGTACGGCGCTGCCCGCGTGGCCGTACGACCGGCGTGCCGGAGACCACGACCGTCCCCGCCCTGCCGTGGTAGCCGATCGGCAGGTGCCGCCAGTTCGGGGTCAGCGGCTCCTGCCCCGGACGGAACATCCGGCCGAGGTTGGTGGCGTGGTGCTCGGAGGCGTAGAAGTCGACGTAGTCGGCGACGGTGATGGGCAGGTGGAGCCGCGCCTCGTCCCGGCCGACCAGGTGCGGACGCACGGCGCGCTCGTGGGCGGCATCGGTGAGCCAGCCGATGATACGTTCGCGTGTCTCGTCCCACACGGCCCGGCCACCCGCCATGAAGCGGTCGAGTGTGCTCTCGGCGAACGTGCCGGCCATGGCGGGCCACAGCTCTTCCGCGACGGCGGCCAGGTCCAGGACGTGCCGGCCGACCGCCACACCGACCCGGCGATCCAGCCCGTCGGACCGGGTGGAGAACACGCCGTAGGGCAGGTTGTCCAAGCCCCATCCGGCATCGTCGGGGCGAAGATCGAGCCAGGTCAAGGTCGCTCCTGTCCGGTCGCGGTCGTCGTCGTAGTCACAGTCGTGGTCGTGGTCGTGGTCCGCATGCCGATCAGGCTCAGCGCGGCCAGATCCTCAAGGGGTTCGTCGATGCTGCAGGTGCCGAAGGAACGGAACATCCGGCGTGTCGCCGCCACCCGGTCCTCGCCCAGCGCGCGGATCCGGTCGGCCACAGCGGCGGGGTCCCGTAGTGCGAGCACCCCGGACACCTCGGCGGCCGTCGCGCCGTCCAGGGCCGCGCTCGTGGCGAGCAGCACGTTGAGGAATCCGTGGTGCTCGAAGCCCGTGTCGTGAGCGGTGTGCCGTACGGCATGGTGCAGTCCGGCGGTGCACTTGAACGGCAGATCCCTGCCGACGCAGCCGACGATCGCCTCGGCCAGCTCGGCCTCGGACGGGAACGCCCGCGCTTGTAGGCCGCCGGTGCGGAACTTGGCGAAGCACCCCGTGCCCGCGAGCGCGTCGAGCACGGGAAGGCACGCCGTCCGCGGAACCTCGACGAACCCGGCCGTGTCCCCAACGCCGCCCGTACGGCCGCGCAGCGCGGCCACGGCCGCCGTGGCGTCCGCCGGGTCGGCCACACCAGAGACCTCCAGCGCCACCGCGTTCGGCAGCGGGCCGAGCCGCTCGATCGCACCCGGTCCGCCCGTCACCACGACGCTGATCACCAGATCCGCCGGGAGCTCGGCCAGCCGGGTGTCCGCGCAGATGAACGGCCCGACGAAACCGGCGTACCACGACGTGCGATGGCGGCGATGCGCCGGTACGGCCTCGGCCATCGGTGCGTCGCCGGGCGGGAAGAGCGCGGCGTCGTCGAACAGCGAGGCGAACAGGGCCTCGCCACCGGAGAACGTCACCTCGTCGCTGTCCACGATCGCATGCTAATGGAGCTTCCCCCCGCTGATCAGCGCGAACTCGCCGCACCCGTTCCGTACCTGGCAATGTGCCCAGACCGATCGACGCCGTGTCGATCAGCACAAGACAATCTGCACAATCAACCCTTTCCGCACATCCAGATCAAACCGCCGGATCGCCCTGTCTGATCACCCTGTCCGATCACCCTGTCCGATCACCCGGTCCGATCGCCCTTTCTGATCACCCTTTCTGATCAATCCGCGGGCGCCGGCCGAGCCCGCCCGTGATCAGCTACCCGCGATCGGCCGCCCGTGATCAGTGCGGCGAGGCGGCGTCCTGACGCTCCCCCTCGTCGAGCGGGCCCTCCGGCGCCGCGTCGGCGGCATCGGAGCCCCGCCGGCCCGAATCCCACCGACGCAGCGCCGCGATCCCGGCGGGCACGGCCGGCACAAGGATGATCGCCGCGGCGATGTTGACCGCGCGGAAGCCGCCGAGGGCGAGGATCGGCCCGGCCAGCGCGGCCGCGGCCGCTCCCGCGTAGCTCATGCCGGCGTCGGTGACGCCCTGCAGCGGCACCCGGACCCGGGCCGACGAGGTGTTCGCCAGCAGCACGGAAGCGGAGATCAGCGAGGCCGACCAGCCGGCGCCGAGGATGGTCAGCGCGACCGCGGTGAGGGTTCCGCCCGCCGGCAGGGTCGCGGCCAGGAAACCGAGCACCAGGGCCACTGAGAGCATCACGATGCCGCCGAACGCGACCCGCATTGCGCCGAACCGGTCGGCCAGCCAGCCGAAAATCGGGCTGAACGCGTACATCCCCATGATGTGAAGGCTGATCACAAGCCCGACCACCTGTAGCGTCATCCCATGATGCTGCAGATGCAGCGGCGTCATCACCATTACCGTGATCATCACCGCGTGTGCCGTAGCGATGAGCACCACGGCGAAGCGGGCCACCGGATGCGCCGCCGCCCAGCGCAGCGCGGCCAGCGCACCCACCGTCCGCCCGGCCTCAGTCCGCCCGATCTCAGTCCGCCCGGGCTCAGTCCGCCCGGGCTCAGTCCGCCCGGGCTCGGCCGGACCGGATCCGGCGCCGACCGAGCCCGGCGCCCGCGCGGCCCGTGCCGCCGCGGCCGCCTGGGGCCGTACGGCAGGCCGGAACAGCAGCGCGACCACCGCCGCCGCCAACGCGAACGACAGGACCGAGAACAGGTAGGGGCCGGACAGCTCGGGCAGCCCCAGCCGGATCCCGAGCCTGTCCCCGACCTCGCTGAGGTTGGGCCCGGCCACCGACCCGACGGTGGTCGCCCAGATCACCGTCGACATCGCCCTGGCCTGGGTGGCGGGCGGGGTGTCGTCCACCGCCGCGTACCGGGTCTGCAGGTTCACCGCCTGCGCGACGCCGAAGAGGGCCAGCGCGGCCAGCATGACGACGATGTTGGAGAGCACAGCGGCGGCGATGATCAGAGCACCGCCGACGACGGAGATCACGTAGCCCAGGGTGAGCGACCAGCGCCGCCCGTACCGGGAGGCGACGGTGGCCAGCGGCACCGCGGCGATCGCCGCGCCGAGCACGTTCGCGGCCGAACCCAGCCCCGCCATCGTCGTACCGCCGACCTGCTCGATCAGCAACGCCCCGACCGCGACCCCGGAGGCGACGCCGACGCCACCGAGCAGGTTGGCGACGACAAGGACCCCGATTCTCCCAAAACCGCCCACTGAGCTACCTTTCGTTTGCCTGGAGACATCATCTGGCATTCGGGTAGAAGTCCGGCACGGGTTTCCCAGTTATGGCAACGGATCAGCCATGGGCGTAGACGGTGGCCGACAGCACCTGTACGTCGGTCTCGATCTGTTCTACGTCCCTGGGACCCACCGCCGAGACCGACGGCGACCAGACCCGCCCCGGCCATGAGAGCGATGGCCGACGCGGCAGCGGCGACGACCCGCCGGGACGGCCACCGGGACAGCCGCGGGGACGGCCATCGGGACGGCGGTCGTGTGGCGAGGACGGGGGCAGCGGCAGGAGCGGGGCCCGGGACGATCGCGGACGGTCCGGAGGTCTCGCCGACTGCGATCTTCGTGCGCGCCGCCGTCCACGTTTCCAGGTCATCGCTGCAAGATCACCAATACCGTTTCCGCAGTTCACCGCAGTGAGCCACAAGAAACTGCAAGATCACGAAAGCGAAGCGCCCGCTCCCGACGTCGACTGGGAGTAATTGCAAGATCACGGAGAGGGTGCGGTTAAGCGACTTCCTCCATTTACCTAAAGTGCTAGCATCCTAGATAAATGGAGGATCGGAGGGAATCGGTGATCGAGTTCCATCTGGACGGCAGGTCCGGCCTCTCGCCGTACCTGCAGCTGGTCCAGCAGGTGCGGCACGCGCTGCGGTTGGGCCTCCTGCGTGAGGGCGACCGGCTTCCGACGGTCAAGGACGTGGTGGCCCAGCTGGCGATCAACCCCAACACCGTGCTCAAGGCGTACCGGGAACTCGAACACCACGGGCTCGTCGCCGCCCGCCCCGGTGTCGGCACGTTCGTCACCCGGACGCTGACCGACGCCACGCTCGCCGCGCACGGACCGCTGCGGCAGGACCTGCGGCGCTGGCTGGCCAGGGCCCGCCGGGCCGGGCTCGACGACGAAAGCATCGAGGCCCTGTTCATGACCACCTTTCGGACCATCGCTGAAGAGGAGATAGCGTGACGGCGGTCTTACGAGCCCGGCGACTGACCAAGAAGTACCGAGGGCGCTGGGCGCTGACCGGCTGCACGCTGGACATCCCGGCCGGGCATGTGACCGGCCTGGTCGGGCCCAACGGCGCGGGGAAGTCCACGCTGCTGAACCTGGCCGCCGGGACGCTCGCCCCGACTACGGGCACCATCGAGGTGTGCGGCGGCGTGCCGGGCAGCGGCCCGGCTCAGCTGGCCAAGGTCGGCTTCGTCGCCCAGGACACCCCGACGTACCCCACCCTGACCGTGGCCGACCACCTGCGCCTCGGGGCCCGGCTCAACCCGAACTGGGACGATGCCCTGGCACACCGCCGGATCGAGCGGCTCGGCCTGGATCCGGGCCAGCGGGCCGGGAAGCTGTCGGGCGGTCAGCGCGCCCAGCTCGCCCTGACCCTGGGCATCGCCAAACGGCCCGAGCTGCTGATCCTGGACGAGCCGGTCGCCGCCCTCGACCCGCTCGCCCGGCGGGAGTTCCTGCAGGACCTGATGGAGGCCGTCGCCGAGCACGGACTCAGCGTCGTGATGTCCTCCCACCTGGTCGCCGACCTGGAACGGGTCTGCGATCACCTCGTCGTGCTGGTCGCCGGGCAGGTGCGGCTGGCAGGCGAGGTCGAGGAGCTCCTGGCCGCCCATCACCGGCTGAGCGGGCCGCGCCGCGACGTCGACACGCTGCCGGCGGGCCAGGAGGTCATCTCGGCCGGCCATACCGAGCGGCAGTCCACGCTGGTGATCCGCACCGAGGCGCCCATCCTCGATCCTGCCTGGACCGTCAGCGCGGTCGGCCTGGAAGACCTCGTGCTGGCCTATATGAGCCGTCCCGCCGAGGCCGGCTCCGGCCCGCGCCCCGCCCTGGAGGTGCTGCGGTGATCTGGCTGACCTGGCGGCAGTTCCGCGCCCAGGCCGCGGCGGTGTACGGCCTGCTCGCCGTGCTCGCCGCCATCCTCGTGATCGCCGGGCGTCCGCCGTCCGGCGTCGTACGGCTCGCCCCGGCCGACAGCAGGCTGTACTACGGCGGCATCGTGGTGACGTACCTCCTGCCCGCCGTCATCGGCGTCTTCTGGGGCGCGCCGCTGGTCACCCGGGAGCTGGAGGCCGGCACCCACCGCCTGGTGTGGAGCCAGAGCGTCACCCGGGCCCGGTGGCTGGCCACCAAACTCGCGTTCACCGGCCTGGCCGCGGTGGCCGCGGCCGGGTCGCTCAGTCTTCTGGTCACCTGGTGGGCCGGTCCCGTCGACGCCGCCAGTCGACCGTCCACGGTCCCTGTCAGGGTCGACGTCTTCACTGATGTGGCCGACGCCGAGTCCTTCACCGCGCGGATCTCGCCGCTGCTGTTCGGCGCCCGAGGGATCGTGCCCGTCGGCCACGCCGCCTTCGCCTTCGTCGTCGGTGTCGCCGCCGGGATCCTGCTGCGCCGCACCGTGCTCGCCATGGCCGTCACGCTCGCCGTGTTCGCCGCCGTCCAGATCTCCGTGCCCCTCGCGGTGCGCCCGTACGTGATCCCCGCGGCCCAGGAGACCGTCACGATCACAGCGGCGAACATCACGAAGCTGGGAGTGAACGGTTCCACCGGCGAGGTGGAGGAGCTGGAGGTGGCCGGGCCACCGGGCGCGTGGGTCCTGGCCAACGAGACCTTCGACGCCACCGGCAGGGCGGCCACGGTGCCGTCCTGGGCGGCGGCCTGCCTGCTGCCACCGATGCCACCGGAGCGGGCGTCCCCGTCCGGTCCGGTGGTCGGCCAAGAGTGTCTTGCCAGGCTCGCCGACCTCGGCTACCGGCAGCGGGTGACCTACCAGCCCGCCGACCGTTTCTGGGCCCTGCAGGCGGTCGAGACCGCGATCTTTCTCGCCCTCTCCGCGCTGCTGGCCTGGCTCTGCCTCAGGTGGACCCGCAGCCGCCTGTCCTGACCCGTCCCCCGTCGCCGTCCCCTTTCGAAAGGACCACCGTCTCCATGAGCCATGCGATCGAACCGCGTCCTGCCGCCGGCCGGCATGTCGGCATCGGCCGAGCCGTCATCACCGGGCTGCTCACCGTGGCGGCCACCACCGCGGGCGCGTCCGCACCCGCCGCCGCCACATCCGCCACCGCATCCGCCGCAACGTCCACCGCAACGTCCACCGCAACGCCCGCCGCCGCCTCCGCGAGCGAGCCGAGCGGCACGCCGTACCTGCCCAAGCCGACCGGCGAGCACGCGGTCGGCACCACGGCCCTCTACCTGAAGGACACCTCCCGTCCCGACCCATGGGTCCCGGAGATGAAGGTCAGGGAGCTCATGGTCTCCCTGTGGTACCCGGCGAAGTCTCCCGGACGCCACCGAGCCCAGTACATGACGCCGAAGGAGTCCCAGCTCCTCCTGGAGGACGGGGGGATCACCGGAGTGCCGCTGGACGTCCTGAGCAGGACGCGGACCAACGCCTTCACCGACGCGAAACCGGCCGGAAAGAAGCACGGCCTGCCCCTCATCGTGCTCTCCCCCGGCCACTCCAAGCCCCGCTCCGAACTCACCTCGCTGGCCGAGGACCTGGCCAGCAGGGGCTACGTGGTGGCCGCGATCGACCACACCTACGAGAACGTCGCCACCACCTTCCCCGACGGCCGGGTGACCACCTGCGTCACCTGCAAGATCAAGAAGGAGCCGGCGTGGTGGGAGCAGCTGGTGAACAGCCGGGCGGCCGACGTCTCCTTCGTGCTCGACCAGCTCACCGGGTCACACCCCAAGTGGAAGGGCGCGCGCCTGATCAACCGATCACGGATCGCGATGGCCGGCCATTCCATCGGCGGAGCGAGCAGCATCGCGGCCATGCTCAGGGACTCCCGCATACGCGCCGGAATCGACATCGACGGCAGCACGTACGCCTCGATCCCGGCCAGTGGGCTGTCGCGGCCGTTCCTTTTCCTGGGCAAGTCGTCCTCGTACACCCCCGGATCCGGCAGGCCGGAGGTCGCCGGCTGGGAACGTGACTGGAAGCTCATGACCGGATGGAAGCGCTGGCTGCTCGTCACCGGGGCCGCGCACACCTCCTTCACCGATCTCAGCGTGCTGGGCGACCAGTTCGGCATCGACCTCGGCGCCGACATCCCCGGCCTTCGCTCCATGGAGATCACCCGCAGGTACGTCGCGGCCTTCTTCGACCTGCACCTGCGCAAGAAGCGCCAGCCTCTGCTGGACAAACCGTCGGCGCGCTATCCCGAGGTCGAGCACTGCTCGGTCGAGGAGAAGATCTGCCGTTAGGCGTGTCTGACACTCCCTAGCCGATCAGGCCCGCTTCGTAGGCGACGATCGCGGCCTGGACGCGGTTGCCGACCCCGAGGCGGGCCAGGATGGCGCTCACATAGGCCTTCACCGTCCCCTCGACGAGATGGAGCCGGTTCGCGATCTGTGCGTTGGACAGCCCCGAGCCGAGCAGCGCCAGCACCTCACGCTCACGTGGCGTCAGGCCATCGGTCTTCGCCCGCGCGTCGACGGCCCGACGCATCCGTCCCCCGCTGAGCTGTGTGATCACCCGGTGCGCGACCCGGGGAGACAGGTATGCCGCCCCGTCCGCGACCGCCCGCACCCCGGCGATCAGCTCGCGGGGATCGCCCGACTTGAGCAGGAACCCGCCGGCGCCCTCGCCCAGGGCACGGGCGATGTACTCGTCCTCGCCGAAGGTCGTCAACATCACCACCCCGACGTCCGGCGCCGCCCGCCGGATCTCCGCGGCGGCGGCCAGCCCGTCGAGCCTCGGCATCCGGATGTCGAGCAGCGCGACGTCGGGGCGGTGGGCCAGCGTCAGCTCGACCGCCGCGTGCCCGTCGGCGGCCTCGGCGATCACCTCGATCTCCGGGTCGGTCGCCAGGATCGCCCGCACCCCGGCCCGGATCATCGCCTCGTCGTCGGCCAGCAGCACTTTGATCATGTCGCTCTCCCTTCCTAGGGCAGCTCGTAGGGCTGCTCGGACGGCGACTCATACGGCCGCTCATACGGCCGATCAAACGGCTGCTCGAACGGCAGTCGGGCGATCACTTCGAACCGGCCATCGCGCCAGCCGGCGTCGAACGCACCCCCCGCAAGCCGTACGCGCTCTCGCAGGCCGACGAGCCCCATGCCGGGACGGGCCGCCCCCGCCGGAGCGGGGTTGGAGACCGAGACGGTGACGACGCCGCCCGCGTCCTCGACGCGGACCGAGACGGGTGCGCCGGGCGCGTGCCTCGCCGCGTTGGTGAGCGCCTCCTGCACCACCCGGTACGCCGCGCCGTGCACCAGCGAACGCCCCCAGTCGTCGCCCTGCCATGACCCGGCGAGTGCGGACCCGCCATCGAGCTCGACGGCCATGCCGGAGGCCGCGGCCCGCTCGACCAGCGCCGCGATGCCCTCGGCGTACGGGGCCATCGGCGGCGACTCCCCGTCCTCCCGAAGCACCCCGATCACCTGGCGCAGCCGCTCGGTCGTCGCGCCCGCGGTCTGGCGCAACTCGCCGGCGGCGGCCCGGTGCCGTTCCGGCAGGTCGGGCGCCACCTCCAGCGCACCCGCCCGCAACGCGATCAGGGCGAGTTCGTGACCGAGCGAGTCGTGCATGTCCTGGGCGATGCGGGCGCGCTCGCGCAGTCTCGCCTGATCGGCGACCATCCGCCGCTCACGCTCGCGATGCTCCACCCGCTGGCGTAGATAACGTCCCACCGTCCACGGGAAGACGCTGCTGATCAGCACCCCGGTCAGGATCGGGATCCAGACCGTCTCGCGCGGCACCGGCCCGGACGTCGTGACGGCCCAGGCGATCCCCCCGAACAGGAAGATCACCCCGAAGACGTACAGCGCGGGCCGCGGCCTGGCCGTCCGCCGCCCCGCGAAATAGCTGAACATCACGATCGCGAGGGTGAACCCGTTCAGCGGGCCCACCTTCACCACGGTGTTCAGCGGCCACAGGGTCACGGTCGCCAGTGCCTCCGTCGCCCGCCACGGCCCCATGACGAGCGCGATCAGCATCGCGGCCAGCGGGGCGGCCCGGCTGACCAGCACGGCGAGCGTCACGACGGCCACGCCGGCGACGACGAGCCCGACGAGCGCGTTGCCGCTACGCGGAGACCAGTCGTAGGGGTCCCCGGGGACGAGCACCACCGGCAGGCACAGCACGGCCCACAGGAGGAGGTCCGCGGACACCTCCCGGGCGCTCGAACGCCGGATCCACCGCATCACGTCTGCGAGGTTATAAGGGCGCGGGCGATTCGTTCCTCCTCCCCGAGGACCAGCCGCACCCTGTCGAAGGTAAGGGTCGATCGATGCCGTTCGTCCACGGTGCCCGCCCGTCTCGGCCTTCTAGCGTCGACGACCATGACCGACACGATCCTCGATCTCCTCCGGCACCTCATGACCTCTCCCTGGGTGTATCTCATGCTCTTCGCGATCGCGGTGATCGACGGGTTCTTCCCGGCCGTGCCCAGCGAGACGGCGGTCATCGCCGCGGGTGTCTTCGCCGCCTCCGGACGGCCCGCACCGGCACTGGTGATCGCCGTGGCGGCGCTGGGCGCCTTCACCGGCGACCACGTCTCCTATCTCCTCGGGCGAAGCGGCGGGCGGCGAGCGTTGCGGCGGCTCAAACCGGATGGGCGTGGCCGTACGGTGTTCACCTGGGCGGAGCGTACGCTCGCGCGGCGCGGCGGCCTGCTGCTGGTGGTCGCCCGCTACATTCCGGGAGGACGTACGGCGGCCACGCTGACCGCCGGCACCGTCGGCTACCCGCTGGCGCGGTTCTCGCTCTTCGACGCGGTCGCCGCCTCCTCGTGGGCCGTGTACTCGACCGTGATCGGCATGGTGGGCGGCGCGGCCTTCGAGAACGACCCGATCAAGGGTCTGCTGCTCGGTCTGGGCATCGCTCTCACCGTCACGGCCGTCACCGAGGTGATCCGCTATATGCGCGGCCGCCGCTCGGCGGACGGCCAGACCGCTGATCAGGCCGACGACCGGGCCGACGACCATCAGCATCGGGTTCTGGCCCGTTACGATCGGCGTGATCGCATTTCCGGAGGTCCTGATGATCAGTTGGCGTCGGCTCGGCGAGGAGGACTTCCCGCTGCTGAGAACCTGGCTGGAGCAGCCGCATGTGGCTCGGTGGTGGAACCACGAGACCTCGATGGAGGCGGTGATCCGTGACTTCGGCCCCGCCGCCAGGGGGGAGGATCCCTCCGAGGATCTGCTCGCCCTCCTCGACGGACGGCCGCTCGGTCTCGTCCAGCGGTCGCGGCTGGCCGACTTCCCCGACTATCTGGCCGAGCTGACGCCGATCACCCCGGTGCCCGAGGGCGCGATGAGCATCGACTATCTGATCGGCGACCCGCGGCAGACCGGCCGGGGCCTCGGCACCGCGATGATCCGTTCCGTCATCGAGCGCACCTGGGCCGAGCACCCGGCCGCCGGCTGCGTCCTGGTGCCGGTCTCGACCGCCAACCGCGCGTCGTGGCGGGCGTTGGAGAAGGCCGGGATGCGCCGGGTCGCCGAGGGCGAACTGGAGCCGGACAACCCGATCGACGGCCGCGAGCACTACCTCTACCGGATCGATCGTCCGGGCCCGTCCGGTCCGCCCTGACCACTCTTGCGCGTGCCGCCGCCCGGGGTCTCCGTTCCCGGCGGATCCGCCCGCCGCGAGTCGTCCGGCTCGACGGCCACGGCTCCGGACTCGGCCACGGCTCCGGAGCCGGATTCGACTCCGGACTCGGCTCGGGCCGCGTCTTCGGATCCGGCTTCGGCTGCGGCTGCGGATTCGTCGACCCGGCGGTAGGCGTGGTCGCGGAAGCGGAGGACCACCGCGGCCAGCGTCGCGGCGATCAGCGATCCGGCCAGCACCGCGACCTTGACCTGTGCGTCGCGATCGGTGCCGAAGGCCAGTTCCCCGATCAGCAGGGACACGGTGAACCCGACGCCGGACAGGATCGCCAGCCCGGCCACGTCGACCCAGGCGAGCCCCTCGTCCAGATCGGCCCTGGTGAACCGGGCCACTCCCCAGGTGGCCGCCAAGATCCCGATCGGTTTGCCGACGACGAGCCCGGCGACCACGCCGAGCGCCACCGGATCGGCCAGCGCCTCGGCCAGACCCGCCGGCCCGCCGAGTGACACGCCGGCCGACAGGAGCGCGAAGATCGGTACGGCCACTCCGGCGGACATCGGCCGCAACCGGTGCTCGAAGTGCTCGGCCGGCCCCCGACCGGCCTCCTGACCCGCAGCCCGACCTGTAGCCCGACCTGTAGCCCGGCCGGCCTTCCGGTTCTCGGCCCGCGCATCGGCCAGGACCGGTACGGCGAACCCGAGCAGCACCCCGGCGACCGTGGCGTGCACGCCCGAGGCGTGCATCAGCGCCCAGGTCGCGACGGCCGGCGGGAGCAGCAGCCACCACGAGCGCGCCCCACGCCGCACCAGCACGGCGAAGACGGCCAGCGGCAGCAGGGACGTCAGCAGCGGGATCACCGACAGGTTCGCGGTGTAGAAGACGGCGATGATGACGATGGCGAGCAGGTCGTCGACCACCGCCAGGGTGAGCAGGAACGTCCGCAGCGCCGAGGGCAGGAACCGGCCGACGACGGCGAGCACCGCCAGCGCGAACGCGATGTCGGTGGCGGCGGGGATCGCCCACCCCCTGCCCGCGCCGGGGACGCCGAGAGTCACCAGCGTGTAGCACGCGGCGGGGATGATCACACCGCCGACCGCGGCCGCGATCGGCACCGCGGCGCGGCGTGGATCGCGCAGGTCACCGGCGACGAACTCGCGCTTGAGCTCCAGTCCGGCGACGAAGAAGAAGATCGCCAACAGGCCGTCGGAGGCCCAGGCGGCCAGGTCCAGATCGAGGTGCAGCGCAACGGGCCCGAAGGTGTACGCGCGAAGCGACTGGTATGCGTCCGACCAGGGAGAGTTGGCCCAGACCATGCCCAGCACCGCGGCGGCCAGCAGCAGCACTCCGCCGACGGTCTCCCGGCGCAGGACGTCGGCGATGCGGCGGGCCTCCGCCCCGGAACCCGACGTGAACAGGGCTCGCCGGTCGAACAGCCTCCCACGATCCGGCTGGGGGCTCTGCGCGGATCGGGAGCCGGACGGGCGCGGCGTCGGCGGCGAAGGGTCGGTCACGGTCGCTCCATATGGGAGAACGGATCTGCCACTCTGCCGACCAGGCTTCCCGGCGCACCGCCATCGACTTTACCTTCACCTCCCGCCATCGGCGGGCGCGGCCCCGCGAAAAGAAGGGAGCCAACAGAAGGGGGCACGGGCGGATGCCCGTGCCCCCGGTTGCGACTGCGGCTAGTCACACTCCTCCTCGCTGGAGAGGCTGGACTGGCTGGACCAGCCGGCCTCGCTGGACTGACCGCTGAACGACGCCGACGCCGGGCTGGTGAACGACACCTGCCGCGACTCGGTGACCAGCCGGGTCTCGCTGACCGGATGGCTCTCGGTCACCAGCCGGGTCTCGCTGACCGGATGGCTCTCCGTGACCAGCCGGGTCTCCTTGACCGGGTGACTCTCGGTCACCAGCCGGGTCTCGCTGACCGGATGGCTCTCGGTGACCATCCGCGTCTCGGTGACCGGACGCTGGAAGGTGACGTGCCGCGTCACCGGACGCGACTCGGTGACCAGCCGGGTCCGGGTGACCGGACGCTGGTAGGTGACCCAGCGCGTCACCGGACGCGACTCGGTGACCATGTGCGTCTCGGTGACCGGACGCTGGACGGTGACCTGCCGCGTCACCGGACGCGACTCGGTGACCATTCGCGTGTACGACACCGGACGCTGATGGGTGACCATCCGCGTGTGGGTGACCGGACGCTGGGTGGTGACCATCCGCGTGTACGACACCGGACGCTGATGGGTGACCATCCGCGTGTGGGTGACCGGACGCTGGGTGGTGACCATCCGCGTGGTCGTCACGGGCCGCTGGTAGGTGATCGTGCGCGAGACCGACACCGGACTCGCGTACGACGCGACCTCCTGACTACTGATCGCCCGGCTGATGCCGCTCTCGCGGATGGAGCTGATTCCGCTCTCGCGGATCGATCCGAGCCGGCTGTAGGCGGCCTGCTGACTGATCAGCTCACCGCTGTAGGCGGCCTGCTGACCGATCAGCTCACCGCTGTATGAGCTCTCCTGGGCGTATCCGCTCTCCGATTCCTCCTCGCCGTATCCGTGGACGCCGGGGATCGCCGCGCTGGGCGAGGCCACCGCCGCCGCCAGACCCGGAGTGTGGTTGGTCGTCGTGGCCGAGGCCGCCGTTGCGGGCCAGAGCGCGACGATTCCGAGTACCGCCGGACCGAGCAGTAATGAGAATCGATTGCCGTGCATAGAGATACTCCTCTTCGATCAGATCGCATTGGGCGATCAGCTCGTATCTCAATCGTTGGCACCGCCGTCCGAGCGCGTCCAGGCAAATTGACCTTTCTTAGCACGATCAGATCGTCATTCCGTGTATTTGGATGGACATGCACAGACGTACGCCGTCCCGTCATGGCGCTCGGCTTGCCGCGCCATATCGAAGGCAATGGATTCGCACCTCTGGCGGCGATTTTCCCGGTCCCGCCTTGCGGCTTTACCGAAACACACTCACAATTGTTTCTTCTTAATATCGGGGTGGCCCGCGGCCGGGCCGCGGGCCACCTCAGGCGTCTCGGCTCAGACGTTCCTGCGGTACTGGCCGCCGATCTCGAACAGCGCGTCGGTGATCTGGCCCAGCGAGCAGACGCGGGCGGCGTCCATCAGGACCTCGAAGGCGTTGTCCTGCGACATGGCGGCCTGCCGCAGCCGGGACAGGGCCGCCGGCGCCTCGTCGGCGTGGGCCTCGTGGAAGGCGCGCAGCCGGTCCAGCTGCGACCGCTTCTCCTCCTCGGTGCCGCGGGCCAGCTCCAGCGGGCCGTGCTGCACGTCGCCGTCGGGGTTGCGGAAGGTGTTGACCCCGATGATCGGCAGGGAGCCGTCGTGCTTGCGCTGCTCGTACAGCATCGACTCGTCCTGGATCTTGCCGCGCTGGTAGCCGGTCTCCATCGCCCCCAGCACGCCGCCGCGGTCGGAGATGCGCTCGAACTCGGTCAGCACGGCCTCTTCCACCAGGTCGGTCAGCTCGTCGATGATGAACGACCCCTGCAGCGGGTTCTCGTTCATGGCCAGGCCCCACTCGCGGTTGATGATGAGCTGGATCGCCATGGCCCGGCGCACGGACTCGGCCGACGGCGTGGTGACGGCCTCGTCGTAGGCGTTGGTGTGCAGGCTGTTGCAGTTGTCGTAGATCGCGATCAGCGCCTGCAGCGTGGTGCGGATGTCGTTGAAGTCCATCTCCTGGGCGTGCAGCGATCGGCCCGAGGTCTGGATGTGGTACTTGAGCTTCTGGGCCCGCTCGCCCGCGCCGTACCGCTCGCGCATCGCGACCGCCCAGATCCGCCGCGCGACCCGGCCGAGCACGCTGTATTCGGGGTCCATGCCGTTGGAGAAGAAGAACGACAGGTTCGGCGCGAAGTCGTCGACGTCCATCCCCCGGGCCAGGTAGGCCTCCACGTAGGTGAAGCCGTTGGCGAGGGTGAAGGCGAGCTGGCTGATCGGGTTGGCCCCGGCCTCGGCGATGTGGTAGCCGGAGATCGACACCGAGTAGAAGTTGCGCACCCCGTTGGCGATGAACCACTCCTGGATGTCGGCCATCATCCGCAGGGAGAACTCGGTGGAGAAGATGCAGGTGTTCTGCCCCTGGTCCTCCTTGAGGATGTCGGCCTGGACGGTCCCGCGTACGGTGGCCAGCGTCCGGGCGCGTACCTCCTCGGCCTCCTGCGGTGAGGGGGCACGACCGTGCTCGTCGTGGAAGCGGTCGAGCGCCTGGTCGAGCGCCGTGTTGAGGAAGAACGCCAGGATGGTCGGCGCCGGGCCGTTGATCGTCATCGACACCGAGGTGTTCGGCGCCGACAGGTCGAACCCGTCGTACAGCGCCTTCATGTCCTCCAGCGTCGCGATCGACACCCCCGAAGTGCCGACTTTTCCGTAGATGTCGGGGCGTTCGTCCGGGTCGTGTCCGTACAGGGTGACCGAGTCGAACGCCGTGGACAGCCGCGTCGCGGGCTGCCCCTCCGACAGCAGCTTGAACCGCCGGTTGGTGCGGAACGGGTCGCCCTCCCCCGCGAACATCCTGGTCGGGTCCTCGTCGTCGCGCTTGAACGGGAAGACCCCGGCGGTGAACGGGAACCGGCCCGGCAGGTTCTCCGCGCGCAGGAACCGCAGCAGGTCCCCGTGGTCGGCGTACCTCGGCAGGGCGACGCGGGGGATGCGGTTGCCCGACAGCGTGTCCCGCCACAGCGGCGTGCGCAGCTCCCGGTCGCGGACCTTCACCACGAACTCGTCGGCCCGGTACGCCTCCGCCGTCGCGTCCCATTCGGCCAGCAGAGCGCGGCTGCCCGCGTCGATGTCGGCCTCGGCCCGGGCGAGGAGCGCGTCCAGGGTGTCGGTGCCGGCGCCCTCGGCGGCGACCAGCTCACGGGCGTGCGCCAGGTGCTGCCGGCGGCGCACCGCCTCGGCCTGCTCGCCGGTGTGGGTGTGGTACGCGCGGACGGTCTCGGCGATCTCCGCGAGGTAGCGCGTCCGGGACGGCGGCACGACACCGGCGGTGACCTTCGACGTCGTGCCCTCCACCTGCGGCAGCAGGTGGGGCCCCGCGGGCAGCCCGTGCTCGCCGAGCAGGTCGCGAAGCCGCTGGTACAGCGCGGTCACGCCCTCGTCGTTGAAGCGCGAGGCGATCGTGCCGAAGACCGGCATCTTCTCCGGCGGGACCCCGAACGCCTCCCGGTTGCGCACCAGCTGGCGGCGCACGTCGCGCAGCGCGTCCTGCCCGCCCCGGCGCTCGAACTTGTTGATCGCGACCACGTCGGCGAAGTCGAGCATGTCGATCTTCTCGAGCTGGGACGCCGCCCCGAACTCGGGGGTCATCACATACAGCGACACGTCCGCGTACGGCACGATCGCCGCGTCGCCCTGCCCGATGCCCGGGGTCTCCACGATCACCAGGTCGTAGCCGGCCGCCCGGCAGGCCGCGATCACGTCATCGGTGTAGCCGGGCAGCTCGCGGGCGCTCCTGGTGGCCAGCGACCGGAAGTAGGCCCCGCCGCCGGCCAGGCTGTTCATCCGGATCCGGTCGCCCAGCAGCGCTCCCCCGCCGCGGCGGCGGGTCGGGTCCACCGCCACCACCGCGACCCGCAGCTTGTCCTCGTAATCGATCCTGATCCGGCGCAGCAGCTCGTCGGTGAGGGAGGACTTGCCCGACCCGCCGGTCCCGGTGATGCCGAGCACCGGGGCCCGCCGGTCGGCGGCGGCGCCGCGCAGTTCCTCCAGCCACGCCCCGTCGGCCGCGCCGGACTCCACGATCGTGATGGCCCGTGCCAGCGCCCGCTGGTCGCCGCCCGTGACCGCCGCGACCGAGGGCGGCGGCTCCGCCGCCAGGTCCACGTCGCACGCCGCGACGATCGTGTTGATCATCCCGGCCAGGCCGAGCCGCTGCCCGTCCTCCGGGGAGAAGATCCCCGCCACCCCGTAGGCGTGCAGCCGCTCGATCTCCTCGGGGATGATCACTCCGCCGCCTCCGCCGTACACCCTGACGTGCCCGGCTCCGCGCTCGCGCAGCAGATCGACCAGGTAGGTGAAGAACTCCACGTGGCCGCCCTGGTAGGAGCTGATCGCCACGCCCTGCACGTCCTCCTGGATCGCCGCGGTGACGACCTCCTCCACCGACCGGTTGTGCCCCAGATGGATGACCTCGGCCCCCTGCGACTGCAGGATCCGCCGCATGATGTTGATCGCCGCGTCGTGACCGTCGAAGAGCGCCGCCGCCGTGACGATGCGAACGGGGTGCAGGGGAATGTGCATCGGAGTCGTCTCCTAGGGCAGCGGGATGACAGGCCAAACTACTAGGACGTCCTAGCAAAATACTAGGACATCCTAGTAAGCCCTGCCGGAAAGATCTACAGCCGCCGCGCGGTCAAGCGGCGTCGTCGTCGCCCTCGGAGAGCTCGAACCACATGACCTTGCCGGTCGGCGTGCGCGTGCCGCCCCAGCAGCAGGCCATGATGTCGAGGATGTGCAGGCCGCGTCCGCCCTCGTCGAAGTCGTCGACGTCCTTGACGGAGTCGACCCGGGGCAGCACGTGACCGGTGTCCTCCACCTCGCACCGCAGCAGGTTCTCCTGCGCGATCAGCGTGAGCCGGATGGGCCCCTGCGCGTGGCACACGGCGTTGGTGGTCAACTCGCTCACCAGCAGTTCGGCGGTGTCGGACAGCCCGCCCATGTCCCACCGCTCCAGGCTCATGCGGGTGAGGTGGCGCGCGGCCGCCGGCGAGCGGCGACCGGCCGGCAGATGCCAGGACAGGGACTTGATCTCCGGCTCCTCCACGAGCTGGACGACGATCTCGCCGAGCCGGCGTCGGGCGGCCCGCCAGCGCTCCCGCACCGGAACCCGCCGCCCGGCGTCGGGCCGGCAGGCGGCGGCGAAGGCGACGGTCGCCGGGCTCATGCCGCCCGTCCCAGCGCCTCACGGCCGGCAGGCCGGCGGGAGGGCACGCTGCGCCCGTCCGGCAGCAGCTCTCCCCAGTCCTCGAACAGCACGACCCCGTTGCACAGCAGACCCCAGCCCTGCTCCGGGTGGAACGCCACCAGGCAGGCGGCCTCACGGTCGGGTGCGTCGGCGGACGGACACGGCGGCTGGTGCTGGCACATGGTCGGCTTCCTTCCGGCTGGGACCTGCTGGCGACCTCGAGGGGCTGGAACGTTCTTTACGACGTTTTCAGGATGCCGTCTCCAACCTCTGGCGCGGACGGGGGAAAACCCCCGCATCAGTACCCATTCCGCCCTATATGGGTAGTGCGTCCCGCCCGGAAAGGTAGATCCGCCGCACCCCACACCCTCGCGGCCCAGAGGAACCGCCCGAACAGGGGTTATTCGCACCTGTCGCCGCCCATACCGACGAACCGCGTATATGGTCGTTGGCATCACTTTTCTGGTTGCGGCGCGTCATCATCAGGGACAACAGCCGCATCCGTCGAGCGAGGGGCCCCAGGTGACGCCGCTGTGAAGCTACTCCACGCCGCCGATCTCCACATCGACAGCCCCCTGCGCGGCCTCGCCTCCTACGAGGGGTCTCCCGCCGAGGAGTTGCGTACGGCGTCCCGGCGCGCGCTGGAGAACCTGGTCGCCCTCGCCACGTCCGAGTCCGTCGACGCGGTGCTGTTCGCCGGGGACGTCTACGACGGCGACTGGCCCGACTACCAGACCGGCCTGTTCTTCGCCCGTCAGATGTCGCTGCTGCGCGAGGCCGGCATCCCCGCGTACCTCGTGTACGGCAACCACGACGCGCAGAACCGGATGACGCGGCGGCTGCGCCTGCCGGACAACGTCCGCGTGCTGGAGACCGAGGGGCCCGAGACGATCCGCGACGAGGACCTCGGCCTGGCCGTACACGGTCAGGGGTTCGGGCACCGCGACGTGACCGACAACCTCGCGCTGGCCTACCCCGACCCCTGCGCCGGGCTGTTCAACGTGGGCCTGCTGCACACCGCGCTCACCGGGCGGGAGGGCCACGACACCTACGCCCCCTGCACGGTGGAGCATCTCACGGGCAAGGGGTACGACTACTGGGCCCTGGGCCACGTGCACACCCGCGAGATCGTGGCGCGCGACCCCTGGATCGTCTTCCCCGGCAACCTGCAGGGCCGCCACGCCCGCGAAACCGGCCCGAAGGGCTGCACCATCGTCACGGTCGACGATCTCCGGGTGACCTCGGCCGAGCACCGCGATCTCGACGTCGCCCGGTGGGAGCACCTGGAGGTCGACGTGACAGCGGCCACCGACGCCGACGCGGCCGTCGACCTGGTCGCCGAACGGCTCAGAGACCTGGAGCACACGGGCGGGGAGCGGCTGCGCGCCGTGCGGGTCAGCCTCACCGGCCACAGCGGCGCCCACCTGCGGCTGTGGCGCGAGCAGCAGCGTCTGGTCAACGAGGTCCGCGCGCTCGCCAACGATTTCGGCGACGTCTGGGTGGAGAAGGTGCGGATCGGCACCCGTCCGGCGGACGCCACGGTCGAGGGTGCCGCCGGTCTGCTCGCCGACCTGCGCCGCACCGCCGCCGAGTTGCGGGCCGACGACGACGCGTTCCGCCGGCTGGTCTCGGAGACCTCGCTGCTCAGCGGGCCGCTGCCGAACGAGGCCAGGGGTCCGGGGCGGGTGGATCCCGCCGATCCGGAGTGGCTGCGCCGCATCGGCGACGAGGCCGTCGGCCTGCTGGAGTCCATGATCTCCGAAGTGCGGGAGGGCTGAGCCATGCGGATCGACCGGCTGGACCTCACGGCCTTCGGGCCGTTCACGGATCGGACGCTCGATCTGTCCGCCGCCGGAATCCAGGTGATCCACGGGCCGAACGAGGCCGGCAAGTCCACCGCGTTGTACGCCCTGGGCCAGCTCCTTTACGGCATAGATCTGCAGTCGCCGTACGACTTCGTCCATCCCAAGCCGTCGCTGCGGCTGGGCGCCCGGCTCAGCACCCACGACGGCGAGACGCTGGAGATCGTCCGTACCAAGAGCCGCAAGGCCCCGCTGCAGCGGCCCGACGGGGCGCAGCTCCCCGAGGCGGAGCTGCTGTCCGTCCTCGGCGGCGTCGACCGGCACACCTTCGTCACCGTGTTCGCGCTGAACAGCGCCGAACTGCGGCAGGGCGGGCGGGCGCTGGTGAGCGGCGGGGGCGATCTGGGCCAGGCACTGGCCGCCTCGCGGTCCGGGCTCAGCCTCACCAACGCGCTCAAGAGGATCGAGGCGCGCATCGGCGAGCTCTACAAGCGGGCCGCGTCGAAGCCGCGGATCAACGCCCAGATCAACACGCTGAAGGAGGCCAGGGAGCGCAAGCGCACCGCCCTGCTGCGCCCGGAGCGGTACGAGACCCTGGAGAAGGAGGCCGGGTCCGCGCAGCGGGAGCTCGACCGGCTCACCCGTGAGCTGGCCGAGGCGCGCGGCGCGCACGCCCGCCTCACCCGATTGCGGCAGGCGCTCCCGGCGCTGCGCCGCTGCCGTGACCTCCTCGCCCGGCTGGAGGCCGTGTCCGGGCAGGGCGTGCTCGCCCCGGTCGAGGTGGCCGAGCGGCACCCCGCCCTGCTGGACGAGCTCGGCGGCGCACACGACCGGCTGGCCGTGGCCGCAGGCGGGCTCGACCGGGTGCGGGAGGAACTGGCGGCCCTCGTCGTGGACGACGACCTGCTGGCGCACGCGGACACGATCGAGACCCTCTTCCAGGACCGCAAGGCCGTACAGGACGCCGCCCTGCGGCTCGGCAGGTCCGAGGGCGAGGCCAAACGACTCGCCGAGGAGGCGCAGCGGCTCCTGCACCAGGTGCATCCCGACGCCGCCGTCGAGGACACCGCCCGCTATCGGGTGCCCAAGGCCGTACGGTCCCGGGTGCAGGCGCTGCACGACCGGCGCACCGTGATCGACACCGGGCTGGAGCAGAGCCGCCGCGCGCTGGAGACCCGGCGGCGCAAGCTGGAGGAGGCCGAGAAGGCGCTCAGCGAGCTGCCGCAGGCCGAAGATCCCGAGCCGCTGCGGGCCGCCGTGGCGGCCGTCCCCGCCGACCTGCTCACGCTCCTGGCCACGGCCGACGAGGACGGCAGGAAACATCGGCGCCGGGCCGAGCAGATCCTGCGGGACCTGCGCCTGCCCGAGCTCCCGGTCGAGGCGGCCGCCACGGTGGTGACGCCGTCTCGCGAGCGGCTCGACGCGCACGCCGAGGCCCGTGCGGAGCTCCGGCGCGATCTTCGCGACCTCGGCAGGCAGACCAGGGCGGCCGAGAAGGAACTGGCCGACCTGCGGCTGGAGCTGGACGCGCTGCTGCGGGGCGATCCCCCGCCGACCGAGGAGGAGCTCACCGCCGCCAGGGCCGCCCGCGACGAGCTCTGGCGGGCGATCCGCGCGCCGGGCGACGGCGACGCCGCCCGGTCCGCCGAGCTCCACGAGGCCTTCGAGGAGGCGATGGGCCGGGCCGACCGGATGGCCGACCGCATGCGGCGCGACGCGCAGCAGGTGACCGCCCGGCACCATCTGGAGCTCGACATCCGCAAGGCGGAACAGGAGCTCGACAGGCTCGGCGGGGATCGTGCGGCGCTCGACGCCCGTGCCGCCGAGCTCGAGGCCGAGTGGGCCGGCCTGTGGGAGGGATTCACCGGTCCCGCGCCCGACCCCGACGACGCCGCCGCGGTGGCCGACCACGCCAGGCGGCTCAGGGAGGCCCTGGAGGAGATCGCCGAGGCCGACGGCCGGTTCGCGGCGCAGCACGCCCGGGCCGTACGGCATGTGCGGCGGCTCCGGGAGGTCCTGCGCCTCCCTGACGACCCCCTGGAGGGCGCGGAGACCCTGGGAGACGCGGTCCCCTTGGCAGACACGGAAATGGACGACACGGAGGTCTCGGACGACACGGACGCTTCGGGGGACGCGGAGGAGGTGCTGGCCGAACTGCCCCATCTGATGGAGATCGCCCAGCAGCGGCTCACCGAGCAGCGGACGGCCATCCAGGAGCGCACCGCGCAGGAGAAGCGGGTCGAGGTGGAACGCGCCGAGCTGGCCGAGGCCGAGGCGATCGTGGCCGGGCACGAGCGCGATCTGGCCGCCTGGGCCGGCGAGTGGGGCCCCGCCCTCGCCCAGGCCGGACTGCCCGCACACCGGGACACGGTGGGCGCGCTCACCGATCTGGAGCTGCTGGAGCAGGTGGCCGACAAGGTGGCCGAGGCCTCCCGGACCGACCACGAGTCGGAGCAGGACACCGCCAGGGTGGAGCGGTTCCACGCGCTGCTGCGTACGACGGCCGTGGCCTGCGGCCGTACGGTCCCCGCGGACGAGGCCGAGCGTTACCTGCTCGTCGACCGGCTGCACGCGGACGCCAAGGCGAACCGGTCCGCCGCCGAGGCGCGGGACTCGCTCGCCGCGGACCACGACCGGCTGCGCGCGGACGCCGACGCCGCCCGGGCAGCGGTCGAGCGGGCGGAGACCGAGCTGGCCGCCCTCGTGACGGAGGCCGGGGCCGCCGACGCCGATGAGCTGCGCGATGCCGTACGGCGCCGCGAGGAGCACAACCGGCTGACGACGACCTTCGGCGAGGTGCGCGACACGATCTCCGCCGAGGGCGACGATCTGACCGGCCTGCTGGCCAGGGCGGAGGAGACCGACCCGGACCGGCTCGACGGGGAGCTCGCCGAGTTGGCCGCGCGCGTCGCCGACCTGGAGAAGCGGCGCGACGAGCAGGCCACGCGCCTGGGCGAGCAGAAGGCGGAGCTCGCCCGGCTGGACGGGTCGGCCACCGCCGCGCAGGCGGCGGCCGACGTGGAGATCGCTGCGGCGGCCCTGGTGGAGGACACCGAGGAGTATCTGCGCCTGGAGATCGCCCGGGCCGTCCTGCGCAGGCAGATGGAGGAGTTCCGCGACGCCCAGCAGGATCCGGTGCTCGCCCGCGCGGGAGGGCTGTTCGCCGAGCTGACCCTCGGCCGCTTCACGGGACTGGAACTCGACCCCGACGGCGACTCCCCCACCGTGCTGGCCCGCTCCGCCGCGCGGGGTCCGCTGCGGGTCGAGCAGCTCAGCGAGGCCACCGCCGACCAGCTCTATCTGGCGCTGCGGCTCGCCACGCTGGAGCGGTACGCCGAGGAGGGCAGGGCGCTGCCGTTCGCCGTCGACGACATCTTCATGACCTTCGACGACCGGCGCGCCCAGGCCGCGCTGGGCGTGCTCGACGGGATGGCCGACCGGTTCCAGATGATCGTGTTCACCCATCACGACCACCTGGTCGATCTCGCCCGCGCCGCGCTTCCCGCCGGCCGGGTGCACCTGCACTCCCTGCCGGAGTTCTCCGGCCCGCCGGGCGTGCCCCCTGCGTGATCTCGCGGGTTCCCCGCGATGGGGGGCGCCCCCGCCTATCGCGAGGGCGCGATCGGGGATAACCTCGGCTTCGATTTCCCCTGATCGTCATATGAGGGAGACAGCATGGCCGCCCCCCAGGTCGTCGAAGAGGAGTCGCCGCAGGCGCGGCGCCGTGAGCACCGCGCCTGGTACTGGTACGACTGGGCGGACTCGGCGTTCCAGACGACCGCGCTGACCGTCTTCCTCGGGCCCTACCTGACAGCGGTGGCGACCACGGCGGCCGGCGGGGAGGAGGGCTTCGTCGCGTTCCTGGGGCTGGACCTGCGGCCGAAGGCGTACTTCACGTCCATCGTGACGGTCTCGGTGCTGTTGCAGATCGTGACCATGCCGATCGTGGGAGCCCTGGCCGACCACACGGGCCGCAAGAAGCAGATCATGGGCTTCCTGGCCTATCTGGGCGCGGCGGCGACGCTCGGGTTCTACTTCGTCTCCGGCGACCGCTACCTGCTCGGCGGCTGGCTGTTCCTGCTCGCCAACGTCGCCTTCGGCGGAGCGCGGGTGACATACGACTCGTTCCTGCCGCAGATCGCGAGGGCGGACGAGCGAGATGCCGTCTCCAGCCGGGGCTGGGCGTTCGGCTATCTCGGCGGTGGGCTGCTGCTGGCGCTGAACCTCGCCCTCTATCTGAGCGGCGGGATCGAAGAGGGCCTCGCCGTACGGATCAGTCTGGCCTCGGCGGGTCTGTGGTGGGCGATGTTCGCGATCATCCCGATGCTGCGGCTGCGCAACCGTCCGGGCCACGCCCACGACGCCACCGTCCCCCGCGCCGTGTCCGGGAGCCTCCGCCAGCTCGGCCGGACCATCGCCGACCTGCGCCGTTATCCGCGGACGCTGCTGTTCCTGGTCGCCTATCTGCTCTACAACGACGGTGTGCAGACCGTGATCAGCTTCTCGTCCACCTATGCGGAACACGAGCTGGGGCTGGGCAAGAGCACACAGATCGGGGCGATCCTCATGGTGCAGTTCGTCGCGTTCGGCGGCGCCCTCCTGCTCGGTAGGCTCGCCCTGCGGTACGGCACCAAGCGCACGGTGCTCGCCAGCCTCGTCGTCTGGACGGCCGTGGTGGGCGTCGCCTACTTCCTGCAGAAGGGCGCGGCGATCCAGTTCTTCGCGATCGCGTTCTTCATCGCGATCGTCCTCGGCGGCACCCAGGCGCTGTCACGCTCGCTGTACTCCCTGGTGATCCCGCCGGGCCGGGAGGCCGAATACTTCAGCCTGTACCAGATCAGCGACAAGGGCTCGGCCTTCCTCGGCTCACTCGTGCTCACGCTGGCCCTGCAGGTCACCGACAGCTATCGCACCGCGATCATCTCTCTGATCGTGTTCTTCGTGATCGGCTTCGTGCTGCTCATGATCGTCAATCTTCCCCGGGCCATCCGCGAGGCCGGCAACGAGGTGCCCGATCACATCTAGACCACGAGCCGGAACCTGGCGGGATTGGATCAGGCCGGTCCTGGGAATCCACAAACGGTATCAGGCGTTGTACGCGGTGGCGACATAACCCCTCTAGGCGGGGACCTCAGGAGGCTTGCAACATGGGAGAGCGTGCACTTCGCGGCACCCGACTCGGCGCGACCAGCTACGAGAACGACCGCAACACCGACCTGGCTCCGCGCCAGGAGGTGTCCTACACGTGCCCCAAGGGTCATCTCACCACCGTGCCGCTCGCCGCCGAAGCTGAGATCCCCGCGACCTGGGAGTGCCGCAGCTGCGGCACGACCGCGCTGCGCCTCGATGGCGAGCAGCCGCAGCAGAAGAAGGTCAAGCCGCCGCGGACGCACTGGGACATGCTGCTCGAGCGCCGGTCCATCGAGGACCTGGAAGAGGTCCTGAACGAGCGTCTCGCCATCCTGCGGGAGCAGCGCCGCAAGAGCGCCTAGTGAGCCCGCCGATCGACTGACGACAATCGACTGACGTCATAACGGACGCCCCCGGTCACCGTTCTCCTCGAACGGTCACCGGGGGCGTTTCGCATTCCCGCCGTGTCTCTTCCCGCCGTGTCATCTTCTGGCCGGGGGCTTCGGCCCGTCCGACGGTCCCTCGTCGTCGATCACCTCGCCGTGCACCACCCGGACGCGCCCGTTGCCGCTCCCTGGCCGCCCGGCCGCACCGAACCCCTCGGGACCGAACCCTTCAGGGCCGAATCCCTCGCGGCCGCCGAACGTGCCGGTGTGGTCCAGCAGCGGGCCGTACGGCGAGCGCGCGGCCAGCGAGCGCACCCACCGGTCGAGGAACCACGTCAGCCAGCGGCGGGCGACCGGCCGGGTGACCGGCAGGATGAGGAAGAGGCCGAACACGTCGCTGAGAAAGCCGGGCGCCAGCAGCATCGCGCCGCCGCCCATGATCAGGGCGGCGTCGGCCAGCTCGCGGTCGGGCATCCGCCCGGACCCGATCGCGCTCTGCAGCGCGGCCCAGGTCCGTCGGCCCTCCCGGCGCATCAGCCAGACGCCCAGGACGGCGGCGACGATCAGCAGGCCGACCGTCTGCCAGCCGCCGATGACCGACCCCACCTGGATGAGGAACCATATCTCCAGGACGGGGAGGGCGAGGAACGCCAGGAACAACCCGATTCTCAGCATGTCATGCCTCAATCACGCGGCGGCCGTACATACAGGGTCAAACGTCGCCGCCGCCCGAGTGGTTCCGGTCATCGCCGAAGGCGTAACCGCCGGTCGATGCCCTGGACGCCCCAGACGGTGATCCGCCACAGGGCCTCCTTCATGATGTTCCCGCTCATCTTGCTGGCGCCGACCGTGCGCTCCACGAACCTGATCGGCACCTCGGTCACGCGCAGGCCGTTCCGTACGGTCCTGAGCGTGAGGTCGACCTGGAAGCAGTAGCCCTGCGACTCGACGTCGTCCAGGCCGATCTTCCGCAGCGTCGCGGCGCGATAGGCGCGAAAACCCGCGGTGGCGTCGCGGACCGGGATGCCGAGCATCAGCCGCACGTAGATGTTGGCGCCGCGCGACAGCAGCTCACGCCGGAAGGGCCAGTTGACGACCTTCCCGCCCGGCACCCACCGGGACCCTATCGCCAGGTCGGCGCCGCGGGCGACCGCGTCGATCAGCTTCGGTAGTTCCTCCGGCTGGTGCGAGCCGTCGGCGTCGATCTCGCACAGGATGTCGTAGCCCCGTTCCAGGCCCCAGCGGAATCCCGCGATGTAGGCCGCGCCGAGGCCCTGCTTGCCCGGCCGGTGCATGACGTGGACGTGGTCGTCCCGCTCGGCCAGCTCGTCCGCGATCTCGCCGGTGCCGTCGGGGCTGTTGTCGTCGGCGACGAGCAGGTCCGCGTCCGGCAGTGCCTCGCGCAGCCGCCGGATGATCACGGGCAGATTCTCCCGCTCGTTGTACGTGGGGACGATCACGAGCACTCGCCCGTCAGGCTGCTCCATCAGCTGTTCCTCCGCGCTTTCGCAATCGCCGCCACGGTCGCAGTCGCCCCAATCAATATCAAAATCCATTCCGGCAGCGCACCTATCCTGGCGGCGAGCGTGCTCTGCGTCCTGACGGGGACCTCCACGACGTTCATGTCCGCGACCAGCTCGCCGGTCCGCCACGCGACCCGGCCGTCCGGGGTGACGTACGCCGAGATCCCCGTGGTCGCCGCCGTGATCACGGCCCGGTTGAACTCCACCGCACGCAGCTGCGACATCGCGAGCTGCTGGGGCGGCAGGTTGGTCAGCGCGTAGCTGGCGTTGTTGGTCTGCACGACCAGCGGGGTGCCACCGGCCTCGACGGTGTCCCTGACCATGCCGTCGAACGCCACCTCGTAGCATTGCACCGCGCCCACCGTGACCGGGCCCATCGACAGCGCGCCCGGCGTTTTACCGGCGATCGACTGCCGGCCGACCAGATGGGCCCGTTTCGACAGCGCCAGCACCAGGTCCTTCATCGGGGTGTACTCGCCGAACGGCACGAGCTTGCGCTTGTCGTAGTAGGCCCCCGGCCCGGTGACCGGGTCCCACACCAGGCCGCGGGTCGCCCGGCGGTCGGTCCCGATCTTCACGACGGCGCCGACGAGGACCGGCACCCCGACGTCCTTGACCGCCGCGTCGATCAGGTCGTGGGCGAACTGGCTGTCATAGGGGTCGATGTCGGTCGAGTTCTCCGGCCAGACCACGATGTCCGGCTTGGGCAGCTTCCCGTCCCGTACGGCCTGGGCAAGGCGGTGCGTCTCGTTCGCGTGGTTGCGCAGCACGACGGCGGGCTCGTCGCCGAGGAAGTACATCCCCCGCCCGGGGACGTTCCCCTGGATCACGCCTATCCGCACCGTCTCGCCCTCGTCGCCGGGCCGGGGAACCGCGAACCCCAGCAAAGGTACGGCTATCGCGCCGAGCAGCGTCCCGGCAACGACCCGGTCCCACCGCACGCCCCCGCCGAGCCGGATGACCAGCGCGGACAGCAGCGTCCCCGACAGGGCGACGGTGAAACTTACAAGCGGCGCGCCGCCGAGGGCGGCGAAGGGGGTGTACGGCGACTCGCCCTGGCTGAAGGCCAGCCGCGCCCAGGGGAAGCCGCCGATCGGGACCAGGCCGCGGGCCCACTCCTGGGCGACCCACAGGCAGGCCACCCAGAGCGGCCAGGCGCGCAGGCGCATGACGAAGGTGGCCGCGACCGCCAGGGCGGCCCAGAACAGGCTCTCGATGCCGACCAGGGCCAGCCAGACGTCGTCCCCGATCGGCCGCACCCACGACAGCGTGGGGAACAGGAACGCCGCCGCCCCCACATATCCGATCCAGGCCGCGCGGCGCGGGCGCGTGCCGTACAGCGCGAGGGCGAGGAGCGCGACGCCGATCGGCCCGCAGAACCACCACCCGATGGGTGGGAAGGCCAGGTAGAGCACCAGGCCACCGGCGAGGGAGGCGGCCGCTTTCAGTAACACGGGCACACTCTAGTGCCGCCGCCGGGAGGGGGTGCCGGGCGGAAGGGGGCCCGGGCTGCCCTTCGGACCGGTTCCGTCCCGCCGGCGACGGGCGCGGAGACCGTTGTCTACTGGGTGCCCGGACCCCTTCCCTGGGTCCAACCCCCCGGCCGGCTGGGGTGCCCCGGCCCCGCGGAACATCGCTCTGCGCCTGGCTGTGCAGACGGAGTCACTCTCCGTCACGGACGCAGGAGTCGATGGCGCCAGGAGACGGCCAACCGGTCAGTCCCGTGCTGGACTCGCAGCAAACTACCGACCTCAGCGCAGATGTCAACCGAGCCCCAATCAGCGGTAATGTCAACTTTCCGCAGCTGGGGAGCATCGGGCGGGTCATCCACGGCCATTTGTACGCCTGTCGCCTCGTATGCCGGTCACCGCGGTCAGACCGGCCAGGGCGGGGGGCAGCGCACCGGTGTGCACCACGCCGAGGCGCCGGGTGGCCCGGGTCAGCGCGACGTAGAGGTCGCTCGGCCCCCGGGCCGACTCCGCCAGGATCCGCGACGGCTCGACCACGATCACCGAGTCGAACTCGAGTCCCTTGGCGTCCGCCACGCTCAGCACGGCGACCGGCGCGTCGAGGGCGGCGGGTCCCGGCCCGGCGACGGCCGCCGGCACAGTGGCGGAGATCACCGCCCCGATCTCCCGCTCCGACGATGCCGGGACGATCACGACGAGGCGGCCCCCCTCGACGATCTCCTCGCGGACCACCGGTCCCAGCCCGGCCAGGTCCGCCACGTGCAGCGCCCAGGGCCGTTCACCGGTCTCGCGCACCGACTCCGGCGCCTTCAGGTCGGGCCCGACCAGCTCCAGCACCCGGGCGGCCACCGCCATCAGCTCGGCCGGGGTGCGGTAGTTCACGGTCAGGACGGCCTCGCGCCAGCGGCCCTTGACGTACGGATCCAGCATCCGGCCCCAGCTCGCCGCGCCGGCGGCCGAGCCGGTCTGGGCGATGTCGCCGACGACGGTCATCGACCGGCTCGGGCAGCGGCGCATGACCATCCGCCAGGCCATCTCCGACAGCTCCTGCGCCTCGTCGACGATCACATGGCCGAACGCCCAGGTGCGGTCGCGCGCCGCACGCTCCGCCGTGGTCAGGTGGATCTCCTCGGCCTGCTGACGGGCGGCGAAGCGCTCGGCGTCCATGATGTCGGCCATGCCGGTCAGCTGCAGGACCTCCCTGGCGTAGGCGATCCGCTCCAGCCGCTCCTCCTCGGCGAGCCTGGCCGCCCGGACCACCCCCTCGTCGATTTCGCCGAGCAGTTCGGCGGCCTCGTCGAGCAGCGGGACGTCCGCCTCGCTCCACCAGCCGGCACCCTCTCCCGGCCGGGGCGGCTCCCGCAGCAGCGACTCACGCTCCTTCTCGGTCAGCCCGGCTGCGGCCATCCGTTCGGCGGAGGTGAACAGGGTGATCAGCAGGCGCTGCGGGGTGAGGTACGGCCAGAGCCGGTTGAGCGCGGTCCGCACCGGCTCCTCGGTCCGCAGCTCCTCGCGCAGGTCGGCGAAGTCGGCCTCGTCGAGCATGCCGCGGCCCAGCCGCCGGGCGGCCTGCCTGGTCAACGTGTTCAGCAGGTGCCGGACGAAGACCGGCCGCGCCTCGTTGTGCGGTTTGCGGCTGCGCAGCGCCTTCGCCCGCGCGGCCTCGAAGGACTTGACGTCGAGCCGCAGCGTGAACTTGTCGAGTCTGATCTCCAGTGGCCGGTCCGGCACCCGCTGCCGCTCGCGTACGGCGGCCGCCACCACCTCGGCCATCCGGGCCGATCCCTTGATCGCGGCGGCGTCGGGGGGATCCTGGCGGGTCCCGCTGACCCCGGGATAGAGCTCTCCGATCGTGGACAGCAGCACGTCGGTCTCGCCGAGCGAGGGCAGGACCTGTTCGATGTAGCGCATGAACGTCGGGTTGGGCCCGATGACGAGCACGCCCCGCCGTTCCAGGCGCTCGCGGTAGGTGTACAGGAGGTAGGCCGCACGGTGCAGCGCCACCACGGTCTTTCCCGTACCCGGCCCGCCCTGGACGACGAGGACGCCGTTCAGGTCGCTCCTGATGATCGCGTCCTGTTCGGCCTGGATGGTGGCCACGATGTCGCGCATCCGCCCGGTGCGCCGCTCGTCCAGCGCGGCCAGCAGGGCGGCCTCGCCGTTCAGCGTGGCCCGGTCGGCTTCGGTGAGACGGTCGAGGTCGAGCAGGTCGTCGTCGACGCCGGTGACGGTGCGGCCCTTGGTGTGCAGGTGGCGCCGGCGGGTCACTCCCATGGGCGCCGCCGGCGTCGCCCGGTAGAACGGCTGGGCGACCGGGGCGCGCCAGTCGATGAGCAGGCGGTGCTGCTCGTCGTCGGACAGGCCGATGCGGCCGATGTACAGCGTGGTCTCGTCGGCGAGGTCGTCGTCGGCGAGGTCCAGCCTGCCGAAGCACAGCCGGTCCTCCACCGCCCACAGCCGGGCCAGGCGCTGGGCGTACATGTCGGCGAACGAATCGCGCTCGGAGCGGTTCTGGTGTGTGCCCGAGGCGCCCTGGGCCAGCACGTCGTCAAGCTGTCTGCGCGTGCGTTCGCGCAGCACGTCGAGGCGCCGGTACAGCGCGGCGACGTACTTCTGTTCCCGGGCCAGCTCACCCGCCGAAGTCTCAGACATAGGCCGACAGATTGTAGTGGCCGCGCGACCCGCGGGTCACAGCTCGGTTGCGGGGACGCCACGCCATTGACACCGGGGAACACGACCTCTATAAGTTAGGAAACTTTCCTAACATGTGTGGAGGGCCAGGTTGGAGGGGCGACCGGCGAGCGAGCGGCCCATGGCGGGCACGCCGAGCCTGCTGCGGGCGATCAACGACGGCGCCGCGCTCAGAGTGCTGCTGGAACGGGGTCCGCTCACCCGGCCGGAGCTGGGCGCGCTCATCGGGCTGTCCAAGCCCACCGCCTCCCAGCTGCTGTCCAGGCTCCAGGAGGCCGGCCTCGTCGTGCTGGACGGCATCCGCGAGGGCATGCCGGGCCGTACGGCCGAGCTGTACCGGATCGATCCCCGCGCGGCGCACGCTGCGGCGCTCGACGTGACCCCGGCCAGGATCGAGGTGGCCGTGGCGGACATCACGGGGGCCGTGGTCGCCGCACACCGCATGCCCACCCCCGGCCGCACCGGCGGTGACGTGGTGGAACGGGTGCGTGCCGCGCTCGGCGGCGCCTGCTACCCCGCCGGGCTCACCCCGTCCGCCTTGAGCCGCGTCGTCATCGGCATCGGCGGCGCGGTCGACCCCTCGACCGGCCGCCTCGGCTACGCGGCGCACATCCCCGGCTGGCACGTTCCCGACGTGGTCGGCACGCTGCGCGACGGGATCGGCGTGCCGGTCGACATCGAGAACGACGTGAACCTCGCCGCCCAGGCCGAGCGGTCGCGCGGCGCGGCGCGGGGCCACCGCGACTTCGTGCTGCTGTGGGCCGAGGAGGGCCTGGGGGCGGCCATGGTCCTGGACGGAAAGCTGCACCGGGGCGCGACGGGCGGCGCCGGCGAGATCGGCTACATGCCGGTGATCGGCGCCCCCACCGCCCGCGACGTCGGCAAACGGGCCCGGCACGGATTCCAGGCGCTCTCGGGCGGCATCGCCGTGCTGAGCGTCCTGCGCGCCCACGGCCTGCGCGGGCCCAGCCCGGCCAAGGCCGTACGGAACGCCGTGGCGGCGATCCACGGGGGCGGCGACCGGGCGGAGGCGGCGCGCGCCGCACTCGGTCAGGTGGCCGCCCGTCTCGCGCTCGGCCTCGCCTCGATCACCGCGGTGGTCGACCCCGAGGTCGTCGTGCTGTCCGGCGGGGTGCCGCTGGCCGGGGGCGAGATCCTGCGCGGGCTCGTCGAGCGGGAACTGCACGCGCTGACGATCCCGCGGCCCCCGGTGCGGCTGTCCGCCGTCGAGGGGAACCCGGTCCTCGCCGGCGCCCTCGACCTCGCCCTCGACGCGACCCGCGACGAGCTGTTCGGCCCGCTGATCTCCGATGATCACTTTTCCGTGAAAGAAAGGCACCCCCCGAAATGAGACGTCCGTTCGTGATCTCCGCGGCGGCCGCCGCCGGTCTCGCCCTGCTCACCGCCTGCACGGCCGGCACCGAGTCCGCCGGCCCGCCGAAGGTCGGGGCGAGCCCCGCCGATCAGACCCCCGTCACCATCGAGTTCTGGCACGGTTTCAGTGCCGACAGCGAGCTCAAGGCGTTCGAGGACACGCTCGCCGGCTTCAAGCAGAAGTTCCCCTGGATCACGGTGAAGGCCACCAAGGCCATCCAGGACGACCAGATCATCCAGTCGGTCCGCGGCGGCAACCCGCCCGACGTCGCCCTGTCGTTCACCACCGACAGCGTCGCGCAGTTCTGCAAGACCGGCATCTTCCAGGATCTGAATCCGTACCTGACGGCGAGCGAGATCGACGCGGCGACCCTGTTCCCGAAGGTGATCGACGAGTACACGCAGTACGACGGCAAGCGGTGCGTGCTGCCCATGCTCGCCGACGCCTACGGGCTCTACTACAACAAGAAGCTCATGCAGGGCAACCAGCCGCCCAAGACGCTGAGCGAGCTGGCCGACCTCGCCAAGAAACTCACGGTCAAGAACGACAAGGGCGACATCGAGGTCGCCGGGTTCATGCCGATCAGCCAGATGTACGAGAACGCCCCGATCCACACCGGGGTCATGGTCGGCGCGAAGTGGACCAACCCGGACGGCACCTCGGCCATCGGCTCCGATCCGCAGTGGAAGAAGCTGATGACCTGGCAGAAGGAGCTGACCGACTGGTTCGGCTACGACAAGCTCGAGAAGTTCCGCAAGAGCTTCGGCGACGAGTGGTCGGCCGACAACCCCTTCCACAAGGGCAAGGTCGCGATGGCCATCGACGGCGAGTGGCGGGTCGCCATGCTCGCCGACGGCGCCCCCGACCTCGATTACGGCACCGCGCCGCTCCCCGTCGGCGACGACCAGGCCGAGCGTTACGGCGCCGGCTACATCACCGGCACCGTCATCGGCATCCCGCGCGGCGCCAAGCACGCCGAGGCCGGCTGGGAGCTGGTCAAGTATCTGAGCACCGACACCGACGCCCTGGTCACGCTGTCGAACGCGATACGCAACGTGCCGAGCACGCTGCCGGCGCTGGCCTCGCCCGACCTGAAGAAGGACGAGCGCTTCCAGACCTTCCTCGACATCTTCGCCGACCCGAACAGCACCACGCTGCCCGCCCACATCAACTCGGCCTTCAACCAGCAGACGCTGCAGGAGGCGCACATCAAGTGGGAGTCCGGCCGGGCCAAGGACCTGGACGCACTGCTCGCCGAGGTGGACAAGACCATCGACGACAAGCTGAAGCTGACCTCGGGCGGCTGATCGATGGCCCACGTCTCCGACCTGCCCGGCCCGCTCGCCGGTCGAGTCCGCGATCGAGGCTCTGGCCGAGGTCGTGGCCGAGGCCGGCGCGACGACCTCCGCGCGCTGCTCTGGCTCTCCCCGTGGATCGTCGGGTTCGCCGTCTTCTTCCTGTACCCGCTGCTCGCCACCGTCTACTTCTCCTTCCAGCGGTACGACATGTTCACGCTGGAGCCGGTGGGCCTGCTGAACTACCGGTACTTCATGGAGGACGAGGCGGCCTGGCGGGCGATCAGGAACACGCTGTGGCTCGTCGTGATCATGGTGCCGCTGCGGGTGCTGTTCGGCCTCGGCGTGGCCCAGCTGGTCACCAGGTTGAAGGCCGGCGTGGGCGTGTTCCGTACGATCTTCTATCTGCCGTCGCTGGTGCCGGTGGTCGCCGGGACGCTCGGGTTCGTGTACCTGCTGAACCCGGGCACCGGCCCGGTGCAGGCCATCCTGTCCGCCGTGGGCATCCCGTCCCCCGACTGGTTCGGCGATCCGGCCTGGTCGAAGTGGGGGCTGACCATGCTCGCCCTCTGGTCGGTCGGCGACCTCATGGTGATCTTCTTGGCCGCCCTGCTGGACGTGCCCAAGCAGCTCTACGAGGCCGCCGCGATCGACGGCGCCGGGGCCTGGCAGCGGTTCTACCGGATCACGCTGCCGGTGATCCGGCCGGTGGTGATGTTCGCCGCGGTGACCGGGGTCATCCAGGCCCTGCAGTACTTCACCCAGGCCATGATCGCGGCACGGGTCGCCTCGGGGTCCACCGACTCGGCCGGGTCGGTGTTCACCCCGGGCTACCCCGACCAGTCGACGCTGACGTTCCCGGAATGGCTCTACCACCAGGGCTTCCGCGACTTCGCGATGGGCTACGCGTGCGTGCTGGCGCTGGTGCTGTTCGCCGTCTCGATGATGTTCACGCTCGTCCTGCTGCGGCAGTTCCGCGGCTTCGCCGAGGAGGAGGCATGACGACCACCGCCTCGCCCTCCCGCGTCCCGGCCAGGACGCCCCCCACCGCCGGGACCGCCACCGCCGCGTCGGTCAGGTGGCGGCAGGCGCTCCTGTGGATCGCCCACCACTCGCTGGCGATCGCCCTGTCGATCATGTTCCTCGGGCCGCTGGTGTTCATCACGCTGACGGCGCTGATGGACGACGACCAGGCGCTCACCTCGCAGCTGTGGCCGAGGACGTGGAACTGGGACAACTTCGCCGAGATCTTCGAGAAGGCGCCGCTGCTCACCTGGATCGGCAACACAATCATGTACTCGGGCCTGGCCACCGTGTTCATGCTGCTGTCGTCGGTCCCGGTGGCGTACGCGCTGGCGCGGTTCCGCTTCCGCGGCAGGAAGCTCGCGTTCCTGCTGGTCATCACCATGATGATGCTGCCGCCGCAGGTCGTGGCCGTGCCCGTCTATCTCATCTGGGCGAGGCTCCAGCTCACCGGCACCCTCTGGCCGCTCATCATTCCGATGCTGCTGGGCGACGCGTTCTCGATCTTCCTGCTCCGGCAGTTCCTGATCACGATCCCGCGCGAGTACTCCGACGCCGCCAAGGTCGACGGATGCGGGGAGGTCCGGACGCTGGTGCGGGTGATCCTGCCGATGGCCCGCCCGGCGATCGCCGCCGTGGCCCTGTTCAACTTCTTCTACTGCTGGAACGACTACTACGGGCCGCTGCTCTACGCCCGGACCGACCTGGACCACTGGACGCTGTCGCTCGGCCTGGCCGCGTTCCGGTCGGTCCACCGCGTCCAGTGGAACCTCACGATGGCCGCCACCCTTCTCGTGATAGCCCCGGTGATCATCGTGTTCTTCTTCGCGCAGAGGGTCTTCATCGAGGGCGTCAAGCTGACCGGCGTCAAATGAGGCGAACGTCAATGAGACGAACGTCAATGAGGCGAACGAAGGGACGTTGACATCACATGAAACTGGCCGTTGTCGGGGGCGGCTCCACGTACACGCCGGAACTGATCGACGGTTTCGCCCGGCTGCGCGACGAGCTGCCGATCTCGGAGATCGTGCTCGTCGACCCGGACGAACACCGCCTCGGCCTCGTGGCCGCCATGGCGGCCCGGATGCTCGCCCGCGCCGGCCACCCGGCCCGGGTGACCACCTCCACCACGGTGGACCGCGGCGTCGCGGGCGCCGCCGCCGTGCTGATCCAGTTGCGCGTGGGCGGTCAGGCCGCCCGCGACGTCGACGAGACCCTGCCCCTCGAGTGCGGCTGCGTCGGGCAGGAGACCACGGGCGCGGGCGGGCTCGCCAAGGCGCTGCGCACGGTCCCGGTGGTGCTGGGCATCGCCGATCGGGTGCGCGCGTACGCCCCGGACGCGTGGATCGTGGACTTCACCAACCCCGTCGGCATCGTCACCAGGGCGCTGCTCGACGCGGGCCATCGCGCGATCGGGCTGTGCAACGTGGCGATCGGGTTCCAGCGTCGTGCCGCGGCCGCGCTGGGCGTCACCCCGGACCGGATCTCCCTGGACCACGTCGGGCTCAACCACCTCACGTGGGTGCGTGCCGTACGGCTCGACGGCGAGGACGTGCTCCCCGCGGCGCTCGACGGCCACGGCGAGGAACTCGCCGAGGCGGCCGGCCTGCCGGTGGAGCTGATCCGCCGCCTCGGCGCGGTGCCGTCGTACTACCTGCGCTACTACTACCAGCACGATCAGGTGGTCGAGGAGCAGAAGGCCGGCCCGTCCCGGGCGGCGCGGGTCGCCGCCATCGAGGCCGAGCTGCTGGAGATGTACGCCGACCCGAGCGTGGACGTCAAGCCCGAGCTGCTGGAGAAGCGCGGGGGCGCGTTCTACTCCGAGGCCGCCGTGGCGCTGATCGCCTCGCTGATCGGCGATCGGGGCGACGTCCAGGTGGTGAACACCCGCAACGGGGGGACGCTGCCGTTCCTCGACGACGACGCGGTCATCGAGGTCCCCGCGGTGATCGGCGCGCACGGAGCGGCGCCGGTCCCCGTCGACCCCGTCGAGCCGCTCTACCGCGGGCTGATCGCCCACGTCTCCGCCTACGAGACGCTCGCCCTCGACGCGGCACGCGACGGCGGCACCGACCGGGTCAGGGCCGCGCTGCTGGCCCATCCGCTGGTCGGGCAGGCGGCGCTCGCCGACGATCTCGCCGACCGGCTGGTCGCGGCCAACCTGGCGCACCTGCCGTGGGCGGTGTCCCGTTGACCGCTGCCCGCACGGGCCGTACCGCATCGGCCGGGGACGACGGGGGCCGCACCGTGCTGGCGGTGGACGGCGGGAACAGCAAGACCGACGTCGCCCTGGTGCGCGAGGACGGGACCGTTCTGGCGACCGCGCGCGGGCCGGCGTTCCTGCCGCAGAGCGCGGGGGTCGCCGCGGCCATCGACGTGATCGGCCGGACCGTGCGGCGGGCCCTCGGCGGGGACGGCGGCTCCCCCGCCGCGCCGACCGGGCCGTCGTACAGGCCGCCGGCCGGGCCTCCGTACGCCGATCACGTCGCGGCCTACGTCGCGGGCGCCGATCTGCCGATCGAGGAGGAGCGGCTCCGCGACGAGCTGCTGACCCGCGGCTACGGCCGCACCGCGACCGTGGGCAACGACACGTTCGCGCTGCTGCGCGCGGGGGCGAGCGCGCCCTGGGGCGTCGCCGTCGTGTGCGGCGCCGGCATCAACGCGGTCGGCGTCGCCCCTTCCGGGCGGATCGCCCGCTTCCCCGCCCTCGGCCGGATCAGCGGCGACTGGGGCGGCGGGCACCACCTGGGCGAGGAGGCGCTGTGGCACGCCGTGCGGGCCGAGGACGGCCGGGGCCCTGCCACGGCCCTGGCCGATGCCGTACGCGCCTGCTTCGGCACGGCCACCGTCGAGGAGGCGGTCATCCGGCTGCATCTCGGGGAGGCGTCCCTGGACCGCCTGCACGATCTGGTGCCGCCGCTGCTCGCCGCCGCGGGTGACGGCGACGCCGTGGCCGGGTCGATTGTGAGACGGCTGGCCGAGGAGATCACCGTGCTCGGGATCGTGGCGATGCGGCGCACCGATCTCCTCGGCGAACCCTGCGAGGTCGTGCTCGGCGGCGGCGTGCTCACCGCCCGCGACCCGCTGCTGATGTCACTGATCGCACGGGCCTACACGGAGCAGGCCCCGCTCGCCAAGCTGGTGATCGCCGACGTGCCGCCGATCGTGGGTGCCGCCCTGCTCGGCCTGGACCGGCTCGGGGCGTCACCCGAGGCGGCCGAGCGGGTGCGGGCGCACTTCCTCGACGGCGGCGCCCCTCACGCCGGGAAGGACGCCGGGAAGGAGACGTGGGCCGCCACGTGAGCCGATGGGTACGGCCGCCCGGCCCGTCCCCGTCGGCTCGGGCACGGGCGCGAAATCGCGGCCCGAAAAATGTCGGTCGGGACGGCTAGCTTTCGATCATTGCCTAGACGGAGGTTGGCCGATGTACCGACAGGGCGACGTTCTGATCGTGCCCGTTGCCGAGGAGTCCGTGCCACGCGGGTTGCGCCCCGAGCAGCGCGACGCGCGGGGGCGGCTGGTGCTGGCGGAGGGCGAGGCGACGGGACACTGCCACGCGATTCCCGGTCCGGGGACGCTGTTCCCCGGTTTCCTTCACCTGCCCGAGGGCGGCCGGCTCGTCCACGAGGAGCACGACGCGATCTCGCTGCCCAAGGGGTGGTTCCGGGTGATCCGCCAGCGGGAGTACGTGCCCGGCGCGTTCCGGATGGTGGCCGACTGATGGAGACGCTGACCTGGCGGGACGTGGCCTTCGCGACCCACGGGCCGGACACCTCGGTCATGGGCACGGGCGGTGAGCGGGATCTCACCGGACATCGCGGCGAGGCCGAGGCGGGGGTGCGGCTGGCCTACCGCGACGCGGGGCTGCCCGAGCCCGAGGTGATCGTCTGGCTGGCCTCACCCGCCGCCGGTGCGATCGCGGTGGTACGGCTCACGGGCACCGCCGAGGCCCGCGCGGCCGTGAAGGACATCGGTTTCGGGCGACTCGGCGCGCTCGACGGCATCGACGGTCTTGAGCCGGGACGGTCGGTCAGGCACGAGGTCCGGACCCTGCCCTGGGAGCGGGCCCGGGCCGAGGCGAGCGCGGCCCTCGGCCCCGCGGGCTGGGCACGGCACTGGGCGGAGACGGGCGGCAGGTTGTGGCGGCCGGTGGACCGCCTGGTCGGCGACGTGCGACGGGCCATCGCCGATCTCGGTGGTGAGGTGCCGCGCCGGGCGACGCTGGACGCGGTGCTCGGCCAGCACGACGCCCCCTGGCTGTCGGCGTTCGACGGCATGGCCGGGCTCAAGCTGGTCGCGCGGAACGCGGGCTGGTGGTGGCCCTTCGAGCGTGTCGCGATCATGACCGACCGTCCCGTGGAGCTGCACGTGGACGGGCTCGGGCGGCTGCATCGGGCCGACGGCCCGGCGATGTCCTACGCGGACGGCTTCGCCCTGCACGCGTGGCGGGGCATGCCCGTCCCCGCCGGATTCGGCACGGCCATGGCCGCGCTCACCCCCGAGCGGATCCGCGCGGAGGACAACGCCGAGCTGCGACGGGTCATGCTGGAGCATTTCGGTTTCGAACGCTATCTCGCCGGGTCCGGGGCCCGGCCGCGGCATTCCGACGAGACCGGCGTGCTGTGGCGGATCGACCTGCCCGGCGACGAACCGATCGTGATGGTGGAGATGGTCAACTCGACGCCCGAGCCCGACGGCACACGGCGCACCTACTTCCTGCGCGTGCCGCCGTGGGTGTCCAGGGCACGCGAAGGGGCCGCGTGGACCTTCGGGGTGACCGAGGACGACTACCGGCCGGAGCGGGAGACCTGAGGCCAGGCGGCGGGAACGCGTTCCAGCACGCCTCCCGCGAAGACGTCGTACAGGCCGAGCGGTTCCAGATGGACGTATCCGATGTGACAGTCGCAGGCGGCCGCAGGACAGGGGCGCGGCCGCAGCGACCGCCGGTACGACCCGTCGTAGAGATTGCCCAGCACCCGCGGGATGAAATGGCAGCGCCTGACCTCGCCGTCGCCGTCCACCGAGATCACGGTCTCGCCCGTGCGGCACGGCAGCCCGGCGCTGCGATGCGGGAGGCGGCTGTAACCGAACAGCGGGTCGATGGCGGTCCATTCGGCCGCCTCGGCGTCGCTGTAGATCCGGCCCTCCTGCGCGTTGACCCACAGATAGGTCTCGGCCGGCAGGTCGTCGCGCAGCCTGCGCGCGTGCGCCAGGTGGGCCGGATCGCCGACGATGCCGACGCTGTGCCGTACGGGCAGGGAACGGACCCTGGCGAGAAACCGCTCGTAGGGAACCTGGGTGGGATGGTAGGTCACCCACAGCGCGGCCCGGTCTGAGGCGTCGGCGAGCCAGCCGGTGCGGCAGCTCAGGTTCGTCTGGATGGCGACCCTCCGGACGTTGCCGGACCAGGACAGCCGCACCAGCGCCTCTCGGTACCAGGACCGCACCAGCCCTTCTCCCCAGGGGGTGAACAGCACCGAGATCTCGGTGTCCTGGGCCATGACCCAGGAGGTGAACCGTTCGAGGGCGGCCCGGTCGGCGCGCAGCTGCTCCGGGGTGTCCCTGCGCTTGGCGAACGGGCAGTAGCCGCAGTCGTAGTCGCAGCTCGCCAGCGGCCCGCGGTAGAGGATCGTCAGCATGCCGCGTATCCGTCCATCAGCCGCCTGACCTCGGCGGAGAACAGCGCCGGCCCGATCGCGTCGGAGTTGGCCAGCCCGTCCGCGGTCAGCCGCAGCCTCTGGTCGTCCACCGTGAGCCGGTCGCCGAAACGGTCCAGGGCGAAGTCCTCGAGCACGTCGACGCCGAAGCGGGCGCGGTAGAGGTCGCGGGCCAGCCCGTCGGCCTGCAGCAGCGACTGGATGAGATGCCGCCGCTTGCGCTCCTCGAGGTTCAGGGCGAAGCCCACGTGGGCGACGTCGAAGTCGTCCCGCCGCACATAGTCGTCGATGATCCCCCTGACGTGGCGGACGCCGACCGCGTATTCGAAGGAGTAGTGCAGCGTGCTCGTGTAGGACCTGGCCCCGCAGCCGAGACCGACCATGCCGTCGGTCTGGCAGCAGTAGTCGGTGGTCGCGCCGGAGCCGGGCAGCCGGAACATCCGCATGGAGACCTGTTCGTATCCCGAGCCGAGCAGGTGGTCGCGGCCCTGGCGGTAGAGCTCCATGCGCTGGTCGTCCCAGGCGCGGCCCCGCTTGCCCAGACCGGTGAGCGGCCGGACGTACAGCGGGTAGAGGTACACCTCCTCCGGATTCCACATCAGGGCGGTGTCCAGGGAGAAACGCCACGAGTCAGGCGTCTGCCCGTCGATCCCGTAGATCAGGTCGATGTTGAGCGTCGGGATGCCCGCGGCGCGGATCGCGTCGAGGGCCGCGTCGACCTCGGCGCGCTTCTGCGGTCGCACGGCCGCGCGTGCCTCGGCGTCGACGAAGCTCTGCACGCCGATCGAGACCCGGCTCACGCCCCGTTCCGCCAGCACGGCGAGGCGGTCGCGGGTGGCGGTGGCCGGGGAGGTCTCCACGGAGAGCGGGACGGCGCCCAGGTCCACGCCCATCGCGCGCTCGGTCAGGTCGAACAGGCGGGTCAGCTCGCGGGCGTCCAGGTAGGTGGGGGTGCCGCCGCCGAAGGCCGCCGTGGTGAAACGCGGCCCGGTCGCACTCCGCTCATCCAGGGCGTCCCGTACGGCTCGCGCCTGCCGTTCCACCGCGTCGAGGTAGGCGCCGACCAGATCCTGCGGCGCCCCCGTGCGGGTGAACAGGTTGCAGAACCCGCAGCGCATCTCGCAGAACGGGATGTGGACGTACAACGCGGCGGCGTGCTCCCCGGCCCAGACGTCACGCAGGGCGGGACGCGGATCGAGCGGGCGGTAGGCCGTCTTGTGCGGGTAGGCGTAGACGTAGCCCCCGTAGGGGCTCTCATAGGCCTGCATGCTGCTCCAGGATGAACTCGGCGTAGGGCACCGTCCAGACGACCTCGTGGCCGATCCGATGGCCGACATGCCCGTCCTCTCCGTACGCGGTGCCGTGGTCGGAGCAGACGATGACGAGACAGGGCCGGCGCATCAGCGCGTACAACCTGCCGATGTGCCGATCGACGTACTCGAGCGCGGCGGCATGGGTGTGCGATCCGTCCTCTGCGGCTCCCGGCAGGTAGAAGTGGTTGGGCTGGTGCAGCGCCGACACGTTGACGAACAGGAAGACCGGCCGGTCCCGCTCCCGTCCGGCCAGCACGGCCTCGGCGCGGTCGATCTGCCGCTCAAGGGAGCCGGGATTCGTCACACCGAACTCCGGTGCCCAGTGGCTCTCGGCGAACAGAGCGGGCAGGGCCGAGCCCAGCGGGGTCAGCTTGTTGAAGAACCCCACCCCGCCGATGCAGACCGTGTGGTAGCCCGCCCGGGCGAGCCCGGTCGGCAGGTCGGGCGCGTCGAACACCCACGTGCCGGGTGCGGTCGTCTCGCTGCCGGGGAACGTCGCGGCGAACAGCCGCGGATGCGGCCCCGGCGTGACCGGTGTGGGGAGGAATCCGGCGAACATCGCCGCATGGGCGGCGTAGGTGAAGCTTCCGGGGCTGTGCCGTCTCTCCCACCTCCTGCCGTCGGGCAGCAGGCCCGGCAGCCGCCCGGCGTCGGCCAGTTCGGCCGCGATGTCGTACCGGAGGGTGTCGAGCGTGATCAGGAGGATGTCATGGGTGCCCACGACGTCGTTCATGTCGATCGAGGATCGCTTCGACCTGTTCGGCATAGGTGTCCCTGCCTCCTCCCGCGAGATCGCCCAGGTTCGGCAGGAGATCGCCGAACGCGTTCACCTCGGCCACGGCCACCGACCGCCGGTCGGCGCCCACCATGACGTCGACGCCGACGCTCAGGCTTCCCGGAAAGCACGCGGCGGCCGCCTCGGCCGTGTCGAGCACCCGCCGCCACAGGCCGGGCCGGGAACGGACGGCGTCGAGATCGCCTCGGGCGCCCCCGAGGTGCAGGTTCGTGATCGGCGTCCGGCTGGTGCGGACGACCGCGTGGGTGGGGGTCCCGGCGACGGCGACGACCCGCAGGTCGAACGTCCGGCCGCCCAGCGAGGCCTTGGGGAACCACCGCTCGACGTGCAGCCCGTCCGGGGCGAGCGTCTCGACCAGCGCCTTCACGTCGCACTCGTCCTCGTAGGAGCGGACCCGCAGCGAGTTGCACAGCACCCCGTCGAACCAGGCCGCCGACGTCACCGCCTTGACCCGCTCCCCGTTCGACTGGAAGGCGATCACCCCGGCCGCCGACGAGCCGTGGGCGGGCTTGACGAACACCCTGGCCCAGCCCCGCTCGGCCATCCGCTCGCGCAGTTCGCCGTACGACCCGGCCCGGAAGGCGGGCGGCACCGGCAGCCCGGCCGCGGCGAGCCGGGCGTGGCAGCGCCGCTTGTCGAACATCACCGCGATCTCCTCGACGTCCCCCAGCGACCGGACGCCGGGAACGGCGGCCACCCGGCGCAGGCCCGCCACGAACGCGGCGTACCAGGCGGCTCCCCCGGCGACCCGGGTGGGGTCTCCGGGTCCGCGCAGCAGCGCGTCGATCTCCGCGTCCTCACCCGGCGACTCGATCCGCAGGAGCGTTCCCGCCGGCGCGCTCACCTCGCCGCCGGTCAGCACGTCGCGCCAGGAGATCACCTGCGGTTCGGCCAGCCCGCGGGCGACCACGGCGTCGCGGAACAGCCCGACGCGCCGATCGCCGGGCACTCCGACGACGGCCAGGCGCGGCGGCGTCACTCGCTCACCGCCACATACCTCTCATTGAGGGGCTGCCGGTCGGACAGGTCCACGTCCACGTCCGGAAGGGCGGCCGCGATCCGCTCCATCACCGGCTCGCCGAGGTAATGGTGGTGCAGGTCGAGCCGGCGCAGGTGGGTGAGCGGCTGCCCGGTGAGCAGGGACTCGGCCCCGGCGTCGGTCAGCTCGCCCATGGCCAGACTGAGCTCCTCCAGCCGCGCCACCACGGGCGCGGCGGCGACGGCCGCGGCGATCTCGTCCTGTGCCGGGCTGTCGCGCAGACCGAGCCGCCTGAGCGCCGGCAGCCGGTCGCCCGACAGGATCGGCTCCAGATCGGCCACGGTGGCGTCACCGCCGTAGTCCTCGACGCCGAGCCACAGCTCCAGATGCTCCAGAGCCGGAAGATCGCAGGCCCCGACGCCCCGCACCACCGCACCGGGCAGCCCGCCGCACTCGAACCGCAGCACCCGCAGGTGCTCGTGCCGTACGGGCCGCAGGGCCAGCCCATCGGAGCCGCGGAGGTCCAGCCGCTCCAGCCGGGGGAACGCCTCGAGCAGCGGGGTGACGTCCGTCTGCCGGATCCAGGAGATCTCGTACCCCTCCAGGCTGATGGATCCCAGGAAGACCGACCGGAGGCGGGGCAGCCGGTGGGCGTTGGCCACGAGGCCCTCCGCGTCGACCCCGTCTCCGGCGCAGACGATCGACTCGACCCGCTCCTCGCCGACGGTGTCGAGCAGCGCGGTGAGCTCCTCCTCGAACGTCGTCGCGTCCGACCCGGCGTCGGACCCCGCCCGGCCGTACAGGAGCCACGCGACCCCGGCGGGATCGCTCACGTTCACGCTCTCGCTGAGCTCCACCACCGGCCTGCCGTCGAAATACTGCTGATCGTTCCAGACGTCGTTGTAGAGGTAGGTGTCCTCGTTGACGAAGGTCATGCCGGGATCGGGCGCGTCCATCTGGTCTTTCCCCGGCCCGTCGTGTCCGGCTCCGGTCATCACTCGCTCACCGCCACGTACCGCCAGTCCCCGTCGGCCTTCTCCTGATCGGACAGGTCGACCTCGACACCACGGAGGGCCGCCGCCACCCGAGCCGCCATCGCGTCGCTCAGGAAGTGGTGGTGCAGGTCGAGCCGGCGCAGGTGCGTCAGGGGCTGACCCCCGAGCAGCGCCTCGGCCCCGACGTCGGTGAGCACCCCCATGGACAGGCTGAGGGACTCCAGCCGGGCGACGACCGGCGCGGCGGCGACGGCCGCGGCGATCTCGTCCTGGATCTCACTGTCCTGCAGGCCCAGATGGCGCAGCGCGGGCAGGCGCTCACCGGTCAGGATCGGCTCGAGGTCGGCGACGGTGGCGTCACCGCCGTAGTTCCCGACCCCCAGCCACAGCTCCAGGTGCTCCAGCACCGGGAAGTCGCAGCCGCCCACCGCGCGTACCACGGCGCCCGGAAGGCCACCGGTCTCGATGCGCAGCACCCGCAGCGACTCGTGCCGTACGGGGCGCAGCGCGAGACCCGTGCCGCCCCGCACCTCGAGACGCTCCAACCGGGGGAACGCCTCGAGCAGCGGGGTGATGTCCGACTGCTGGATCCAGGAGATCTCCGCCTGCTCCGCGGTGATCGCGCCGAAGAAGAGCGAGCGCAGCTCGGGGAACCTCTCCGCGTGGTCGGCGAGCGTTTCGACGATGTGCGCCGAGGAGGTTTCGTAGCATTCCTCCCACTCGCCGATCACCAGCGCCCTGACACGGCCGACGTCGACGCGTTCCAGCAGCTCACCGAAGGCCTCGGCGAAGCTCTCGTGATCGTCGCCGAACTCGCTGGCACTGAGATACCACGCCGCCGCACCCGGCTCGGGAAGCTCCTCGTCCTCCTCGAACGGCCCACGGCCCACGGGCAGCCCGGCGTAGCGGTCGCTGTAGGAGTGCTTGTACCCGTGGAACCTGTCGTACGGGACCGGGGTGTAGGGGAACATGGCGGACATCCTCGGCTGGGGAACCTGACGCGCACTGTCCTACCAGACCCCGCCGACATTCCGATCGGCCCGCTCGTCAGGGTTCGCGGTCGTGGGCGGCCTCGGATGCGGGATCGGGTCCGCCCATCGGGGTGCGGTGCTCGTACGGGGTGCTCAGCACGACCGTGGTCCGCGTGCTGACGTTGGCGGAAGCGCGGATCTGCTGGAGCAGCTCCTCCAACGCGAACGGCGAGGCGACGCGGACCTTCAGGATGTAGCTCTCGTCCCCGGCCACGCTGTGACACGCCTCGATGGCGGTGAGATGGCTCAGCCGCTCGGGGGCGTCGTCGGGCGCGGCCGGGTCGATCGGTTTGATCGAGACGAACGCGGTCAGCGGCAGGCCGATCTCGTCGTGGTCCACCAGCGCCGCGTATCCGCGGATGACCCCGCGTTTCTCCAGCCTGCGCACCCGCTGGTGGACGGCCGACACCGACAGTCCGGTCTCCTTGGCCAGGTCGGTGAAACTCATCCGGCCGTCCCTTGCCAGCAATGTCACGATTCGGCGATCGATCTCCTCCACGTCTGAAACGGTAGCGCCGTCCCGGTGTGCCCGTGTGCGTGATGTCCTCAGAATGAGACGGTTCAGAGGTAGTGACCGGGAGACTGCACCCGCTCCTCCGGCCGGCCTTCCTCCCGTTCCGGGGCGACCAGCGCGTGCGGCTCGACGCCGGGCGCCGGGGCGCCTTCCTCCTCCTCCGACACCGTGAACGCCAGGTCGCCGTCCCGCACTCCGACGTGGACCCGCTGCCCGGGCTTGAGCGTGCCGTCGAGAAGCAGCCGGGAGAGCGTGTTGTCGATCTTTCGCTGGAGCGTACGGCGCAGCGGCCGCGCCCCGAACTCCGGCTGGTATCCCTGCCGCGCCAGCCAGTCGACCGCGGCGCCGTCCACGTCGAGGACGACGTCCTGGGCGTGCAGCCGCCGCCTGCTCTCCTCCAGCAGCAGCCCCGTGATCTGCCTGAGCTGCTCGGCGTCGATGCCGTGGAAGACGATCGTCTCGTCGATCCGGTTGAGGAACTCGGGCCGGAACGCCCGCTGCAGCAGCCGCATGAGCTGGCCGCGCAGCCCGGCCGCCGCCTCCCCGGGATGCGCCATGATCAGCTCGGCGCCGAGGTTCGACGTCATGATCAGCACGGTGTTCTTGAAGTCGACCGTACGGCCCTGCGCGTCGGTGAGCCGGCCGTCGTCCATCACCTGCAGCAGCAGGTTGAACACGTCGGGGTGCGCCTTCTCGATCTCGTCGAGGAGGACCACCGAGTACGGCCGCCGCCGTACCGCCTCGGTGAGCTGGCCCGCCTCCTCGTAGCCCACGTAGCCGGGCGGCGCGCCGACGAGCCGGGAGACGGTGTGCCGCTCCTGGAACTCGCTCATGTCGAACCGGATCATCCGGTCCTGGTCGCCGAACAGCGCCTCGGCCAGCGCTCGGGCCAGTTCCGTCTTGCCGACGCCGGTCGGGCCGAGGAAGAGGAACGAGCCGATCGGCCGGTTGGGGTCGCCGAGGCCGGCGCGCGACCGCCGCACCGCCTCCGCCACCGCCTCGACCGCCTCGTCCTGGCCGATGACCCGCTGGTGCAGGTGCTCCTCCAGGGCGAGCAGGCGGTCCTTCTCCTCCTGGGTGAGCTGCGCGACGGGAATACCGGTCGCCCGTGAGACGATCTCGGCGATGTCGGCCGCCGTCACCTCCGGCACGCCGCGACGGCCGCCCCTGGTCTCCTCGATCCGCCGTCCGAGCTCGGCGATCTCGTCCCGCAGCTCGGTGGCGCGCTCGTAGTCCTCGGAGGCGACGGCCTGCTCCTTGTCGCGCCGCCGCTGTTCCAGCCGCTCCTCCAGCTCGCGGGTGTCGGACGGGGTGGTCCTGGTCCGCAGCGCGACACGCGCCCCCGCCTGGTCCATCAGGTCGATCGCCTTGTCGGGCAGGAACCGCCCCGTCAGGTAGCGGTCGGACAGCTCGGCCGCCGCGATGAGCGCCTCGTCGCCGAACCGCACCTGGTGATGCGCCTCGTACCGGTCGCGCAGCCCGCGCAGGATCTCGATCGTGTCCGCGACGCTCGGCTCCGGCACGAGGACCGGCTGGAAGCGCCGCTCCAGCGCCGCGTCCTTCTCGACGTAGCGCCGGTACTCGTCCAGCGTGGTGGCGCCCACCACGTGCAGCTCGCCCCGGGCCAGCGCCGGTTTGAGCATGTTCGAGGCGTCGATCGCGCCCTCGGCGCCGCCCGCGCCGACGACCGTGTGCATCTCGTCGAGGAACACGATCAGCTCGTCGCCGTGGTCGCGGATCTCGTCGATGACCTTCTTCAGCCGCTCCTCGAACTCGCCGCGGAACTTGGTGCCGGCGACCATCCCGGCGAGGTCGATCTGCACCACCCGCTTGCCGCGCAGCGTCTCCGGCACCTCCCCGCCGACCACCCGCTGCGCCAGCCCCTCGACGACCGCGGTCTTGCCGACGCCGGGCTCGCCCAGCAGCACCGGGTTGTTCTTGGTACGCCGCGACAGCACCTCGATCGTCTGGGCGATCTCGTCGTCCCGGCCGATCACCGGGTCCATCCTGCCCTCCCTGGCCAGCTCGGTCAGGTCCCTGCCGTACTGGTCGAGCGTCGGGGTGGTGCTGGGCGACCGCCGGATCGGTGCCGCCTCCGCCGGGCCGGCCGCAGCGTCGGTGCCCAGCGCCTGCGGCGAGATCCGCCGCAGCAGCCGCCCGGCTATGGAGTCGGGGTTGGCCGACAGCGCCAAGACGATGTGGTCGGGGCCGATGTAGGAGTGCCCGGTGGCCCTGGCGATCCGCCGCGCGTCCAGCAGCGCCCGCTTCGCCGCCGGGGCCAGCGGCATCGGCCCCTGCCGCGACTCGTGCCGCTCGGCCAGCTCGGCCACGTTGCCGGCCAGTTCCTCCGGATCGGCCCCGGCCTGTTCCAGCAGCCGCCGTGTCGAGTCGACCCGGGTGGCGGCCCACAGCAGGTGCTCCGTGTCGAGATAGGCCGCACCCCACTCAGCGGCCTTGGCCGCCGCGACCCGGAGCAGCTCGATCGCGTCCTCACTGAGCAATCGCCCGATGTCGACCGGCCGACCGGGTCCGGGGGTTCCACCGGGCTGCCCCCCGAAGAACCGGGTGATCAACTCGTCCAACGGGCTGAAACCGTACGGCCAGAACTCGCTGCTCGTCATGTCGTCCCCCAGCGGCGTAGTCAGGTGTCGGTCAAACCTCCGCCTACCCGTGGCCGCCTGACGTAACCGGCGCGCTCCCCTCTTCGGGGCCGGGATGCGATGCTGTGTGCTGTTGCTTGATCGCCGATCGGCCGACCACGCGAATGGAGAGAAGCGCATGATTTCACTCGAGGCCCTGGCGGAGAAGGCGATCCGCCTGGAGCCGCCCACCCGCGACGAGGCGCGTGCCGTGCTGGCCACGCCGGACGACGACATCCTGGACGTGGTCGCCGCCGCCTTCCGGGTGCGCCGCCACTTCTTCGGCCGGCGGGTCAAGCTCAACTACCTGGTCAACCTGAAGAGCGGGCTCTGCCCGGAGGACTGCTCCTACTGCTCCCAGCGGCTCGGTTCCAAGGCCGACGTGCTCAAGTACACCTGGCTGAGCACCGACGAGGCGGTCGCGAGCGCCGCCACCGGCATCGCGGGCGGCGCCAGGCGGGTCTGCCTGGTCGCCAGCGGCCGCGGCCCGACCGACCGGGACGTCGACAGGGTCGCCCGGAGCATCTCCGCGATCAAGGCCGATCACCCCGATGTCGAGGTGTGCGCCTGCCTGGGGCTGCTCTCCGACGGCCAGGCGGACCGGCTGTGCGACGCCGGCGCCGACGCCTACAACCACAACCTCAACACCTCCGACGCCACCTACGCCGACATCTGCAGCACGCATACGTACGCCGATCGGGTGGAGACCGTGGACCTGGCCAAGAAGGCGGGGCTGTCCCCCTGCTCCGGCCTCATCGCGGGCATGGGGGAGAGCGACCAGGACCTGGTCGACGTCGCGTTCGCACTGCGTGAGCTGGCGCCCGACTCGATCCCCGTGAACTTCCTCATCCCGTTCGAGGGCACGCCGCTGGGCGGGGAGTGGCATCTGACTCCGCAGCGTTGCCTGCGGATCCTCGCCATGGTCCGCTTCGTCTGCCCGGACGCCGAGATCAGGATCGGCGGCGGACGGGAGATCCATCTGCGGAGCATGCAGTCGCTGGCGCTCCACGTGGCGAACTCGATCTTCCTGGGCGACTACCTCACCAGCGAGGGGCAGCCGGGCCAGGACGACCTCCAGCTGATCCGCGACGCGGGCTTCGTCGTCGAGGGCGCGGCACCCGACGATCCGCACGAGGGACACGGGGACGCCCACCACGATCTCGTACGGCCCCGCAGGCGCGGCGCGGGCACCGGCGAGGCCGCCAACGCCTGAACGTCCGGCGGCCCGGCCGGCACCCCATCGGGCGCGGCCGGGCCGCCGAATCGTCTTCCGGGACCGATCTAGACGACGACGAGGTCGCGGGTGGTGTTGTTCAGCCGCTCGCCGGCGGTCTCGCCGCAGATGAGGATGTCCTCGATCCGGGCTCCGTGCTCGCCCGGCAGGTAGATGCCCGGCTCGACGGAGAACGCGAAGCCCGGCTCCATCGGCTCGGTGTTGCCGCTGACGATGTACGGCTCCTCGTGGGTCTCCAGACCGATGCCGTGGCCGGTGCGGTGCACGAAGCGGTCGCCGTACCCCGCCTCGGCGATCACCTCGCGGGCGGCGGCGTCCACCGACTCGCAGGTCACCCCGGGCCGTACGTGCGCACAGGCCGCCTCCTGGGCGTTCTTGAGCACCTCGTAGTAGGCCGCGAACTCCGCGGGGGGCTCGCCGATGCAGTAGACCCGGGTGGAGTCGGAGCAGTAGCCGCTCGGCATGGTCCCGCCGATGTCGACCACGACGGGCTCGCCGGGCTGGATCACCCGGTCGGACAGTTCGTGGTGCGGGCTCGCGCCGTTCGGTCCGGAGCCGACGATCACGAAGTCGACCCGGGCGTGCCCCGCGTCGATGATCGCCTCGGCGATGTCCCGGCCCACCTCGCGCTCGGTCCTGCCGGCCTTCAGCAGGCCCGGGACCAGGCCGTGGACCGCGTCGATGGCCGCCCCCGCCTCCGCCAGCGCGGCCTTCTCCGCCGGGGTCTTGCGCATGCGCAGCTCGCGCAGCACGCTCCCGGCGAGCACCTGCTCCGCCCCCGGCATGACGGCGCGGAACCGCAGCGACTGCATCGCCCACATGCGGTCGGCGAGGCCGACCCGCTCGACGGCGCCCAGCCGGCGGGCGACCGCTTCGTACGGATCGTCTGTCTCGTCCCAGGCCACGAACTCGATGCCGAGCCGCGCGGCCGGCGAGTGCTCGGCGGCCGGCAGCTCCAGACGCGGGACCATCAGGAACGGCTCCCCGGCGGCGGGCACGGCGAGGCAGGTCAGCCGCTCCAGGGGCATCGCGTCGTAGCCGGTCACATAGCGCAGATCGGGTCCCGGAGTCAGCAGCAGGGCGCTGAGGCCGGCCCGGTCGGTGGCCGCACGGACCTCGGCGAGGCGGGTCACCGGATAAAGCTCAGAGGACGTCGTTGTCACAAGGCCCAATGTAGTGCCCCTCCCGCCGATCTCCGCCCCTGCGCTCGCCGCCGTCGGGCGACACGCGGCGGCGTCGGCGGGCTGGGGTTTATTCCACCCCATAGAAGAAATCCCATCCCGGCGGCACCCTCTACTGCTACGCTCCGCGCTAGAACGATCACGTTTCGTTCTGCCCGGTCCCCGTATCCGCGAGCATGCTGAGAGCGAGTTTCATGGTCGGCCTAGTGGACGGCGCACAGCCGTCCCTCCCCCCCACCGACGACCCCGAGCAGGAGTCGTCACGGCAACTGCAGAGTGTCCGAGCACGGGCAGCGGAGTGGGCCCACACGGCGGCGGGCCTGCGCGACTCGATCCTGCCGGGACCGGTGGGCTCGAACGACCTCCCCTACGCGAGCATCGCGGCCCGCTCGGTCCCGGCCCGCTCGGTCCCGGCCGGCGAGGCGACCGGCCTCGGGGGCGACTGGTACGAGGCGGTCCGGCTGCCGGACGGCCGGCTGTTCCTGGCCGTCGGCGACGTGTCCGGCCACGGCGAGCCCGCGATCGACAAGATGACCCGGCTGCGGCGCGCACTGCTCGGGCTGAGCATGTCCGGGGCCTCCCCCGGCCTGCTGCTCGCCCGGCTCAACACCCTCGTCCTCGACGGCTTCGCCGACACGACGGCCACCGTGGTCTGCGGCCACTTCGACCCGGCCACCCGGCTGCTCTCCTGGGCGCAGGCCGGCCACCCCGCCCCCATCCTGGTGCGGCGGGGTTCCGCCCGGCAGCTCGCGGCCCCGGCCGGGGTCGTGCTCGGCGCGACGGCGAACCCGCCGTACGGCATGGCGGAGGTCCGGCTCGCGCCCGGCGACCTGCTGCTGATGTTCACCGACGGCCTGGTGGAGCGGCGGGACCGTGACATCGGCGAAGGGGTGTCGCTCGCCCTGCGCGGCGCGGAGGAGATCACCGGCGAGGAGATCACCGGCGCCGAACGCTCCGGCGCCGACCGGGAAACGGCCACAGCTGCGGAATCCGGCGCGGACTTCGACGCGCGGCTCGACCGGTTCGTCGCCTCGATCGGCGGACCCGATCCCGAGGACGACGTGTGCCTGCTGGCGGTACGGGTGACGGGGTGAGGGCTCCGGCCCACACGTGAACCGGCGCGGATCGCCGGGCGAGCAGGTCAGAATGGGCTGGTGCGAGGACTAGATGTACACGAGCTTTCCTCTGGCCCGGCGCGGCCCGAGGTGGAACGGCCATGACGCGTTCACGGATTGAGATCCTCGATGGCTTGCCTCCCGTTGAGGATTACCTTCGGCTCCGCGAGGCGGTCGGCTGGAGCACATGCGGCTTTCATGTCGCCGAGCAAGCTCTCGCAGCGAGTTTGCTCGGTGTATACGCCACCAAGGATGGGGAGATCGTCGGAGCCGGGAGGATCATAGGCGACGGTGTGATGTATGCCTATGTGCAGGACCTCATGATCCATCCACATTACCAAGGCGCAGGTATAGGAAGTCGGCTGCTGGATCGCCTTCGCCGATCACTGACGACGTCAGGGTATGGGCGCACCCTTCTGTTGGTTGCCTCTGACGAGGTCAGAGGTTTCTACGAGAAGCACGGTTTCAACGTCATGAACGACCGAGTTCTTTCCGCGAAGAGCCTGATCCAATAGCCATGTGACGAATCGGACGCCACACGTCCCGTGCAGTAGAAGTCGGAAATCTCGCAAGAAAATGCGTACAGTCGGGCGGGCTGCGGCGGCGTGCCCGGAAGGGTGCCGCAGCGGTACGGTCGGTCTCTTCCTTCCCCCATGGCCAGAGCCGCCACAGGGGCCTGCTCGCACGAGGTCTGAAAGACCGACGGAAGCGGCTCGCGGCGCCGAGAGACCAAGGACAAGTCCCCTGTTGTCGTACGGGTCAGCCATGATGGACCCATGACCCGCCCCGAGAAGTGTCTTCTACTCGACACCCCGTCGCTCTACTTCCGCGCGTTCTACGGCGTGCCCGAGTCGGTGACCGCTCCGGACGGCATGCCGGTGAACGCGGTGCGGGGGCTCATCGACATGATCGCAACGCTGCTCCGGGACCACTCCCCCACGCGGCTCGCGGCGTGCATGGACGCCGACTGGCGACCCGCGTTCCGGGTGGCCGCGATCCCGTCGTACAAGGCCCACCGGGTGGCGACCGACGACGGCGCGGAGACCGTGCCCGACGCCCTCGCCCCGCAGGTGCCCGTGATCGAGCAGGTCCTGGACGCCCTCGGCATCGCCCGTGTCGGCGTTCCCGGCTACGAGGCCGACGACGTGATCGGCACGCTGGCGGCCCGGGCGACCGGCGCCGTGGACATCGTCACCGGCGATCGGGACCTGTTCCAACTCGTCGACGACGCGAAACCCTGCCGAGCCCTTTACACAGTAAGGGGCATTCGTAACCTTCAGGTGGTTGATGAGGCATTTATCAGCCAGAAGTACGGAATTCCGGGCCGGGCGTATGCGGACTTCGCCACCCTGCGCGGCGACACGAGCGACGGCCTGCCCGGGGTGGCCGGGATCGGCGAGAAGACGGCCGCGGCCCTGATCACCCGGTTCGGCTCGCTGGCCGCCATGCTGGCCGCGCTCGACGCCGGCGCCACCGACGGCTTCACCGGCGGCGCACGCAACAAGCTCGCGGCGGCCCGCGACTATCTGGAGGTCGCCCCGACCGTGGTCTGGGTGGCGCGGGACGCCCCGCTCCCCGAGCTGGACCTGACCCGCCCGGCCAAGCCGCGCGATCCGGAACGCCTGATCGCCCTGTCCGAGCGGTACGGCCTCGACAGCCCGCTGAACCGCCTGCTCGCCGTCCTGGGTTGAACCGTGCCGTCGGAACCCCGTGCCGTTGAAACCCTCTGCCGTTGAAACCCTCTGCCGTTGAAACCCTCTGCCGTTGAAACCCCGTGCCGTCGGAACCCCTGCCGTCGGAGCCCTCTGCCGTTGAACCGGACCGCTGAACCCGGCGGTTGAGCTCTGCCGTTGGCGGCCGCTGAGCCGTGCCGTTGGGTCCGGCCGCTGAACCGGTCGCCCGGACCGGCGGCCCTGCTCGAACGGCGGGCTCAGGCCACCGAGGAGTAGGCGACGACGCCCCGGCGCATGGCCTCGATCGCCTTGGCCGCGTTGTCCCCCACCTTGGCCCCGCGGGGCGCGGCGTCCTTGAGCTGGCCGAGCAGGTCGAGCAGCTGCTTGACCCAGCGCACGAAGTCGCCCGCCGCGAGATCGCAGTCGGTGAGCACGGCGTCCAGGCTGTGGCCCCTGGCCCAGCGGAAGGCCGCCCAGGCGAATCCGAGATCGGGCTCGCGGACGAACGACAGACCGTGATCTCGCTCGATCTCCTCCAGCTCGCCCCAGAGCCGGACCATCTCGGCGAGCGCCTCACGTGCCGCCCCGCCGGGGATCTTCGGGCTGCGCGTGTCGTCCGACTGCCGTGACTCGTACACCAGCGACGACACGCACGCGGCCAGCTCGGCCGGGTCGAGCCCCTCCCACACACCCGCGCGCAGGCATTCCGAGGTGAGCAGGTCGAGCTCGGTGTAGATCTTGGCCAGGCGCCGGCCATGCGCGGTGACCGTCTCGCCGTCCAGATAGCCGAGCTGGTCGAGCACGCCGCAGACCCGGTCGAAGGTCCGGGCGATCACATGTGAGCGGCTGTCGACCCGGCGGCGCAGCCCCTCGGTCTCCCGGAGCAGCTTGTGGTAGCGCTCGGCCCAGCGGGCGTGGTCCTCGCGCTCGTCGCAGCCGTGGCAGGGATGCCGGCGCAGCTCCCGCCGCAGCCGGGTCACCTCCTCGTCCTCCACGGCGTGGTCGCGTGCCCGTTCCGGCTTGCCGAGATCACGGTCGCCGATCTTGGCGTGCATGGTGGAGACGAGATCGGCCCGCTCCTTCGGTGAGCGCGCGTTGAAGCCCTTCGGGATCCTGATCTTCTCCAGGGGCTCGACCGGCACCGGGAAGTCCGCCGCCGACAGCCGCTTGACCTGCTTGCCGATGGTCAGGACGAGCGGCGAGGGGCCGTCGCCGCGCCCGTTCGCCGGGTTCACCCCCGGGTCGAGCACGACCGCCAGGCCCGCGCGGCGGCCGCCGGGCACGCGGATGACGTCGCCCGGCCGCAGCACCTCCAGGGACCGTACGGCCTGGGCCCGGCGGGCCGCCCCGCGCTGGCGCGACAGCTCGGCCTCCCGGTCCGACAGCCGCCGGCGCATCGCCGCGTACTCCTGGAAGTCCCCCAGGTGGCAGGTCATGGCCTCGGCGTAGCCCTCGAGCGCCTCCTCGGCTTTGCGCAGTTGCCGGGCCAGCCCGACGACGGCCCGGTCGGCCTGGAACTGGGCGAAGGAGTCCTCCAGCAGCGTCCTGGCGCGGTCGCGGCCGACCTGGCCGACCAGGTTGACGGCCATGTTGTACGACGGCTGGAAGCTCGAGCGCAGCGGATAGGTCCGGGTGCCGGCGAGGCCGGCGACGCTGAGCGGATCCATGCCCGGTTGCCAGATCACCACGGCATGGCCCTCGACGTCGATGCCACGCCGCCCGGCTCGGCCGGTGAGCTGGGTGTACTCCCCCGGGGTGAGGTCGGCGTGGGTCTCGCCGTTCCACTTGTCGAGCTTCTCGATCACGACCGACCTGGCCGGCATGTTGATGCCGAGCGCCAGCGTCTCGGTGGCGAACACCGCCTTGACCAGGCCCCTGGTGAACAGCTCCTCCACGACCTCCTTGAAGGCCGGGAGCATGCCCGCGTGATGGGCCGCCAGGCCGCGCTCCAGGCAGTCGCGCCACTCCAGGTAGCCGAGGACGGCGAGGTCCTCGTCGGGCAGGTGCGCGGTGCGCTCGTCGACGACGTGGCGGATCTCCATCCGCTCCCGGTCGGTGGTCAGGCGCAGCCCGGCGTAGTTGCACTGCATCACCGCCGCGTCGCAGCCCGCGCGGGAGAAGATGAAGGTGATCGCGGGCAGCAGCCCCTCGGCGTCGAGCTTCTCGATCACGTCCACCCGGTTGGGCGTGATCGCCCGCCCCGGCCTCGAGTAGCCCCGCCTGCCGCGTGTCTGCGCCAGCCGGGCCTCGTCCCTGGTGATCCGCATCAGCGCCGGGTTGACCCGCTGGGTGTCGTCGCCCTCGTAGACGAACAGGTCGTACAGCCGCTTGCCGACCAGCATGTGCTGCCACAGCGGGACCGGCCGGTGCTCGTCGACGATCACGGTGGTGTCGCCGCGTACCTCGCCGAGCCACTCGCCGAACTCCTCGGCGTTGCTCACCGTCGCGGACAGGGCGACCACGCGGACCGACTCGGGCAGGTGGATGATCACCTCTTCCCAGACGGCCCCGCGGAACCGGTCGGCCAGGTAGTGCACTTCGTCCATCACGACGTACGCGAGCCCGGCCAGCGTGGGCGACCCCGCGTACAGCATGTTGCGCAGCACCTCGGTGGTCATGACCACGATCGGCGCCTCGCCGTTGACGCTGTTGTCGCCGGTCAGCAGGCCCACCCTGGCGGCGCCGTACCGGCGGACCAGGTCGTTGTACTTCTGGTTGGAAAGCGCCTTGATCGGCGTGGTGTAGAAGCACTTGCTGCCGCGCTGGACGGCGAGGTGGACGGCGAACTCCCCGACGACGGTCTTGCCCGATCCCGTCGGCGCCGCCACCAGCACACCGTCGCCCGCCTCAAGTGCCCGGCAGGCGTCGAGCTGGAACTCGTCGAGCTCGAAGTCGTACAGACCACGGAACGAGGTGAGAGCGGGCCCGGATTCGACCTGCTGCTGACGGAATGCGGCGTAGCGTTCCGCAGGCGTACTCATATCGCCAACCCTACCGATAACCGGATTCCGGGCCGTCCGCCCGACCGGATCTCACCTACTGCGACTCGGAGTCGGAGGTGGTGGCGGGGCCGTCGAGCTCCTCCTCGATGGCGCGGGCGTGTGCCGCTTCGGCGGCGTCGTGTCGCTTGTCCCGGAAGAACATGATCACCTGGGCGATGTAGAACAGCCCGATCATCGGCAGGGCCAGCATCAGCATGCTGATCGGGTCCTGGCTGGGCGTGGCCACCGCCGAGAAGACGAACAGCAGGAAGACGACCATCCGCTGGTGCTTGGCCACGGTGGCGAAGCGCAGCACGCCGACGACGTTCAGGAACACCATCAGCAGTGGCATCAGGAACGAGACACCGAAGATCGCCAGCATCGCCAGCGTGAAGTTCAGGTATTCGTTGATGGTGAGGATGTTCAGCGTGTCCTCGGGAGCGAAGCCGAGAAGCAGCCCCAGCCCCTTGTCCATGATGAAGTAGGCCAGCGCCGCCCCGGCGGTGAACAGCGGCACGGCGAGCCCGAGGAACGCGATGGTGTAGCGCCGCTCGTTCTGGTAGAGCCCGGGGGTGACGAACGCCCACAACTGATACAGCCAGAACACGGCCGACACCACAAGGCCGAACATCAGCGCGACCTTGAGATTCACGAAGAACGAGTCGAACACCCCGTTGACGAACAGCAGGCACTTGTCCTTGTCCAGCTGGTGCGCCTGCGGGAGCCGGCAGTACGGCTGTTTCAGGAACTTCCAGATGGGTTCGAAGAAGATGAACCCGACGACGGTGCCCGCCACGACGGCCAAGATCGCCTTGACCAATCGGTTGCGGAGCTCGCGGATGTGCTCCATGAGAGTCATCCGCCCGTCATCCGGCACGGAGGGAGTCGACCGCTTCAGCAGAGCCATCACGCTAGTCCTATGTCAGGAGACGGGTGGGAGGCCGGCGAAACGCGGTGGCGGGTCTCAGCCGGGGTTGCGCTCGTTCTGCGCCTGCGCGTTGACGGGAGCCTGGGTGTTGGCCACGGTCTGGGCGTCCTTGAGCCGCCGGTTCTCCTCCTCGAGCGCGCGCAGCCGCTCCTCGACCGACTGTCCGCCCGACGGGAGCTGCGCCGGCGGCGCCGCGGGCTCCGCCTTGGCCTGCACGACCTCGCCGGACTCGTCTTCGCTGAGCTTGCTGGTCTCCTTCTTGAACATGCGCAGCGACTGTCCCAGAGCCTTCGCGGTGTCGGGGAGCTTCTTCGCGCCGAACAGGAGGATCAGAACCAGAAGGATCAGAATCCATTCCATCGGACCAAGAGTGGGCATGTCATGTCCTTAAAGCGAGGGCCATGCTGTCTCCCCCGATCGTACGCGCAACCCGGGCGGTTCGTCCCCCTCCCCCGGCAGCATGCGCCTCGCCCTGGCCAACTCCGCGCCCAGGTCACGCGCCGCGGAGATCATCCGTACGGTCAGGACCGCCAGGACGGCGAGCCCGGCGACCGCCAGGGCGGCGCCCACGAAGATCCACGTCATGCCCGTCATGCTACGGGTCAGCCCGCGGCCGCGTAGTTGGCCAGGGCCTCCTCGGCCGTCGCGGCGACCTGATCGGCCAGGGAAGCGGGGGACACCACCTGCCCGCTGTCGCCCAGCCGCAGCGCGAGCCGTACCACCCAGGACTGGTCGCGGGCGCGCAGCGTCACCCGCAGGCGGCCCTCGCCCAGCTCCGTGACCTCCTCGCACGGGTAGTACTCGGCGACCCAGCGCCCGGCCGGGGTGAGCTCCAGCTCGACGAGCTCGTCGCGGTCGGACGGCCGGAAGACGCCCTCGGCGACGTCCATCGGCTCTGCCTCGGCGGGCGGATCGACCGGCACGTCCAGGACCTCGACCTCGACGATCCGGTCGATGCGGAACATCCGCATCGCCTCGGCGCGATAGCACCACCCCTCCAGATAGTGCCGCCCGTCCACGAGCACCACCCGCAGCGGGTCGACCTCGCGCGGGGTGATCTCGTCGCGTCCCGGCACGTAGTAGCGCAGGGACAGCCGCCGGCGCCGCCGGGTCGCGTCGGTGATCACGGCGTGGGCGTCGGGTGCGGCGCCGAGCTCCACGTGCACCTGGCTGCTGATCGTGGCCGTGCCCTCGGCCGCCGCCTGCTCCAGCTTGGCGATCACCCGGCCGAGCACGTCGCGGCCCTGGAACTCCGGCAGCTCGTCGAGCATGCGCAGCGCCACCAGCAGCGCGCTCGCCTCGTCCACGCCCAGCTTCAGCGGCCGGGCGATCGTGTCGGCGTTGTCGATGAGGATCTCGCCGCCGTCCCAGGACACGTCGATCAGGTCACCCGGGGTGTGCCCGGGCAGGCCGCACATCCAGACGAGTTGCAGGTCGTCGATGAGCTGCTTCTCCGACAGGCCGAACAGCCGCGCCACCTCGGCGACCTCGGCCCCGGGATGCGACATCAGGTACGGCACGAGCGCCAGCAGCCTCGGCAGCCGGTCGGAGCTCATCGCAGCGCCTCCTTCTTCTGCGCCCCCTTCAGCCGGCGGATCACTGCCTCCCGCGCGTCCGGCGGATCGACGACCTTCGCGTGCGGGCCGAGGCTGGCGATCCACCCCGCCAGCCGTTCCGGGTCGGTGAACACCACCTCGGCCTCGTCCCACCCGTCGGACCCGGTGCGTACGGCCCGGGCGAGGTGCCGCAGGCCCTGGCAGGTGTCCTGCCGTACCAGAACCAGCGCGACCCGCTCGACCGGCTGCTCCGGGTAGCCGACCATCGCCCGCAGATCGACGCCCTCCGGCACGGTGAACGCCCCCGGGCGGCCGACCGGCGACACGCGGCCGGTGATGCGGCCCAGCCGGAAGACGCGGGAGGCGTCCCGATCGCGGTCGTGTCCCACGACGTACCACCTCCCGTAGCGGCTCACCACGCCCCACGGCTCGACGACCCGGGTGAGCACGGCCTCGCTGCCCGCCGAGCGGTAGTCGAAGGTCACCACCCGGCGGTCGCGCACCGCCTCCCACAGGGTGGGGAAGGCCGGATCGCGGGTGTGCAGCCGCAGCTCCAGCGGGCCTTCCGCGAGATCGGTCCGCACTCCCCCGGCCCTGAGCTTGAGCAGCGCGCCGCCGGCCGCGTCGGCGAGGCTGGCCCGCTGCCAGACCTGGGCGGCCAGGCCGAGCACGGCGGCCTCGTCCGGTTCCAGGGTGATCTCGGGCAGCTCGTAGGCCTCGCGCGGGATCCGATAGCCCGGATCGTCCTCCCACGGGTCCTTGTGCACCTCGATCGGGATGCCGATCTCGCGCAGCTCGTTCTTGTCGCGCTCGAACATGCGCTGGAAGGCCTCGTCGTTGTCCGGGTCGTAACCCGGGACCGCGTGCCTGATCTGCTCGGCGCTCAACGGCCGGTGCGTGGCGAGCAGGCAGATCACCAGATTGAGCAACCGCTCGGTCTTCCGCCGCGACATGGGGCCTCCCTTCGAGGAGAACGCTACCCTTTCCTGGTGATCCGATGGCGCAAAGGCGAGGTGACGCGGGTCCGGCGCGAGTGGCCGGGGGCGGTGGAGCTGGAGGCCGCCACCGAGGACGGACCGTGCCGGGCGCTGGCCTATCCCGCGCTGGTGGGACGGCCGGAGCCGGGCGACACCGTGCTGCTCAACACGACCGCGCTCGCCATGGGCCTCGGCACGGGCGGGTACGCGATGGTGGTCGCGGTGCCCGACCGGCTGCCGCCGGACCCCACGGGGCCCGGACATCTGGTGAAGGCCCGCTACACGCCGCTGCAGGCGACGGTGGCGGGTGCGGACGAGCAGGGCTCGCCGCACCACGAGACGCTCAGGGACGCCGACTCCCTCGACGGCATGCCGGTCGTGATCGCCGACCTGCACTCGGCGCTGCCCGCGATCCTGTGCGGACTGTACGCCTCGGGACCGTACGCCTCCGGAGGCGACCGCGACCGGCCCCGGGTGGCGTACGTGATGCAGGACGGCGGGGCGCTTCCTGCGTGGTTCTCGATGTCGTGCGCGGAGTTGAAGGCGCGTGAGTGGCTGTGCGGGGTGATCACGGTCGGGCAGGCGTTCGGCGGCGATCTGGAGGCCGTCACCCTGCACACCGGGCTGCTCGCCGCCCGCCACGTGCTGGACGCCGACGTCGCCGTGGTCGCGCAGGGCCCCGGCAACCTCGGCACCGGCACCCGCTGGGGGTTCTCCGGCGTGTGCGCCGGGGAGGCGGTGAACGCCGCCGCCGTGCTGTCGGGCCGGCCGGTCGCCGCCCTGCGGATCAGCGAGGGCGACCGGCGCGACCGCCACATCGGGGTGTCCCATCACTCGCTCACCGCCTATGGCCGGGTGGCGCTGGCCCCGGCCCGGGTCGTGCTGCCCGAGCTGCCCGGTGAGCTGGGCGATCGGGTGCGCGAGCAGGCCGCGCCCCTGGCCGTACGGCACGACCTCGTCAGCGTGCCCGTCGACGGGCTGCTCGACGCGCTCAAGGCCGCACCGGTCCGGCTGTCCACGATGGGCCGCGGCCTCGACGAGGACCTCGCCTACTTCCTGGCCTCCGCCACCGCCGGCCGCCACGCCGCCGACCTGCTCGCCTCATGACAGGCGAGGCGCAGGATCTGGTCAGGCGCCGAATGCTTTCACGGCGAACCGCGTAACGCGCCGTGTGCTCTAGCGGGCGGGTTTATGCCAGGTCAGGGAGTATCGGCGGAGCACGTGACGGCGGTAACGCACGCCGGGCAGCAGCAGCCGCGCCGTGGATCGCACCTGCCCGTAGCTCATGCACGGGTCGGCCACCGGCATTCCCTCGGGGCCGCGGGCGCGACGCAGCACCTTGGTGATCCGTACGACCGGGGCGGCCGCCATCGTCGCCGCCCACTCCGCCGGGGTCGTCTCGCGGGCCAGGCCGACCACCACCAGCGTGCCGCCGGGGCGCAGCAGGTCGCGCATACGGGTGAGGGCCGCGGCGAAATCCATGTGGTGGATCGTGGACACCGAGCAGACGAAGTCGTAGCCGCCGATGGGGAGGTCGGCGGTGAGGAAATCGCCCTCGATGAAGTCGAGGCGCGGGTGTCCGGCGGCGAGCTCGCGGGCGCGGGCGATCATCGCCGGGGAGTTGTCGATGCCGGTGGCGCGCTTCGCCCGCCCGGTCAGCCTCCGCGCGAGCAGGCCGTCCCCGCAGCCGACGTCCAGCGCGTCGCCACAGCCCTCGGGGACGGCGCGGAGGATCCCCGGGTGTCTGGCGACGTTGGTGTTCCAGTAGGGCGCTGAGTCGGCCTGGCGCATCGGATCATTCTAGTGCCGCGACCGCCAAGGTTTGCCCGGAAGGAGCGGCGGCCGGGGTGGTGCATCGCAAGGCGGAGGAGGAGCTGAGTAGCGGAGCTACGAGCGACGACTCCAACGCCGCGAGGTGCCGCCCTGGACGACGCGACGGGGCAAAGATTGGCGGTCGCGGCACTAGGTGCCGGAGAAGTCGTAGAAGTCCTGGAAGGTGAACGCCTCAGACGTCGGTCCCTGAGATCGGAGCAGGTCGAGGCGGGCCATGCCCTCCTCCAGCGACGGCGTGTACCCCCGGGGGACCCACCACATCACCGTGTACGGCTCGGCCACCCGATGGAACCACTCCCTCCGGCGGCGGAGCACGGGCAGATGGGGGCTGCGGTAGACGAAGTTCCACAACGCCTCGCGAGACTCCCACACCGAGAAGTTGACCAACAGGTGATCGCCGTAGTCGTGCTTCACCGTGTCGGTCGGCTGATCACCCCCCTTGAGGCGCCAGACGAACCCGGGCGCGGTGTCGGCGATCGCGTTGATCGGCTCAAGGGCGGCGACGAAGTCGGCCAACTGAGGGGCGTCGAGGGGAGCGATCAGCTGGGCGACGTTCAACTGAGCCAGATGCATGCCCCAAGTCTAAGTCAATTTTCATTGCTTTTAGAAGCGTCACCCTCGTGGAAAGCACCGTCCCCATTGGATGCACCACCCCCGGAAGGGCCCGGGGAGAACACGACGCAGCACTCTCCGGGGCGCGGGTCGAGCACCGCTCTCTCCCCCGTGCCCGACGCGCTGAGCAGCCCCTGGCAGAGGGCGAGGTTCATCGAGCAGACGAGCAGCGGGCGATCATCGGCCAGCACGTGGAAGGGACAGTTGCGCAGCCGGATCCGCCCATCCTCCTCGTACGGCTCATAGCCGCGCCGGGCGAGCAGAGCGGACAGGTCGGCGTCGGGTACGGCATCGGCGGCCAGGCGCTCCCCCGCGCGCCGGGCGGCCGCCTCGGCCTGCTCCTCGCCGCCCAGCGTCTCGACGGCCTCGGCGAGGATGAGGGCCATCGTGCGGTAGTCCCGGGGCGGCAGGCTCACCGCGCGCTCGCCGGCCCCTCTGCGGTAGACCTTCGCCGGGCGGCCGCTGCCCGGCCCGGTGCGGCCGGTCAGCCGCCGGAACCCCTGTTCCAGCAGCCCGGCCTCGACCAGCTTGTCCAGATGGAACGCGGCCAGTGTGCGACCGATGCCGGCCGCTGTCGCCGCCTCCTCGCGGCCCACGTCGCGCCCCTGCCCGACGACGAAGCGATAGAGCGCACGCCGCACCGGGTCACCCAGAGCGCCGACGGCATCGAGGTCGTCGTCGTGGGCTTCGATTTCCACAGCGAGCGGCCCGGTGAACGCGTCAGGCGGCGCCGAGGACGTCGACGACGAAGACCAGGGTGTCGGTGCCCTTGATCCCGGCCTGCTCGTTGCCGTCCTTGCCGTACCCGAGGTCCGGCGGGATCGTGAGGAGCACGCGGCTGCCGACCGGGACGCCGGTGAGGCCCTCGGACCAGCCCTTCACGACCTGGTCGAGGGCGAAGGACGCAGGCTCGCCACGCTCCCAGCTCGAGTCGAACTGCTTGTCGCTGCCCCAGATCTTGCCCACGTAGTGGGCCATGATCTGCTGGCCGGCCTTGACCTCGGGACCGGTGCCCTTGATCACCGTCTTGACGACGAGCTTGTCGGACGGCTTGGCGTCGGTCTTGGTGGTCAGCGTGGGCGCCTTGTCCCCACCCGGGTTCTCCAGCTTGACGCCCTTGATGCCGGGATCGACGGCGGGGCCCTCCACGGACTTCGCCACGGCCCCCATCACGTCGATCACCATCACCTGGTTGCTGGCGCCGAAGTCGACCCCCTGATTCTTGGCCTCCTCGACCTGCCCGGATTCCAGGCTGTCCTTCGCGATGACCGCCAGCTTGCGGCTGCCCGGCTTCGCGCCGAGCAGGGCCTCGTGCAGCGGCTTGGGCAACTGCGGGCTGACGCTGACGAACTCCGCCCTGCCCTGGTCGTAGGCCGAGCCCCCGGACTTGTTCTCCTTGCCGTCCCAGGTGTAGACGGTGACGTTCGCGGTGAGCACGTCCCCGTCCTTGGCCGGCGCGCCCTCACCCTCGATGATCGTGCGGGAGACCGAGGTCAGCGCGGGGGTCCCGGCCGGGAAGGTGACGTTGGGCTTCGAACCGACCTGCCCCTCCACCTTGATGTCGTCAGCGGAGACCACGGGCCCGGACGCGCCGGCGGACGCACCGGCGGAGGCACTGGCACCGGTGGCGGTGGTCCGCTGGGCGGTGCCGCAGGCCGCGGCGAACAACAGGGGAATGGTGGCGGCGGCGATTGCCGTACGGCGGCGCATGTGGGGTTTCCTCAGGAAGACAAGTGGGTCCGGGAAACACTACCCGAACCCACTGTCTGCCGGATGTAAAGGATCACATTCCGGCGATCAGCTTCTCGACCCGCTCGTCCACGCTGCGGAACGGATCCTTGCACAGCACGGTGCGCTGGGCCTGATCGTTGAGCTTCAGGTGCACCCAGTCGACCGTGAAGTCGCGCCGCTTCTCCTGGGCCCTGCGGATGAACTCTCCGCGCAGCTTGGCCCGCGTGGTCTGCGGCGGAACCGATTTCGCCTCGAAGATCTTGACGTCGCTCGCCACGCGCTCGACCGCCCCGCGCTTCTGCAGGAGGTAGAAGAGCCCGCGCTTGCGGTGCACGTCGTGGTAGGCCAGATCGAGCTGTGCGACCCGTGGCGACGACAGCGGCAGGTCGTACTTCTGCCTGTAACGTTCAATCATCTGGTACTTGGTGACCCAGTCGATCTCCCGGGAGACGAGGTCGAGATCACCGGTCTCCACCGCCCGGAGCGTGCGCTCCCACAGCTCGAGAACCCGCTTGCTGATCTCGTCGCCACCGCGCCGCTCGACGAAGTCGCTCGCCTTGGTGAGGTACTCCTGCTGGATCTCCAGCGACGAGGCCTCCCGCCCGTTTGCCAGCCGGACCCGTCGCCGTCCGGTCATGTCGTGGGAGACCTCGCGGATGGCCCGGATCGGGTTCTCCAGGGACAGGTCCCGCATCACCACGCCGGCCTCGATCATGCGCAGCACCAGGTCGGTCGCGCCGACCTTGAGCAGCATGGTGGTCTCGCTCATGTTCGAGTCGCCGACGATCACGTGGAGCCGGCGGAACCGCTCGGCGTCGGCGTGCGGCTCGTCCCTGGTGTTGATGATCGGCCGGGATCGGGTGGTCGCCGAGGAGACCCCCTCCCAGATGTGCTCGGCCCGCTGGGAGACGCAGTAGACCGCCCCGCGCGGGGTCTGCAGCACCTTTCCGGCGCCGCAGATGATCTGCCGGGTCACCAGGTAGGGGATGAGGACGTCGGCCAGCCGGCCGAACTCACCATGCCTGCCGACCAGATAGTTCTCGTGGCAACCGTAGGAGTTGCCGGCCGAGTCCGTGTTGTTCTTGAACAGGTAGATGTCTCCCGCGATGCCCTCCTCGCGGAGCCGCTTCTCGGCGTCCACGAGGAGACCTTCCAGGATGCGCTCACCCGCCTTGTCGTGGGTCACCAGTTCCACGACGTTGTCGCACTCCGGGGTGGCGTACTCCGGATGGCTGCCCACGTCGAGGTAGAGACGCGCACCGTTGCGCAGGAAGACGTTGCTCGATCGGCCCCAGGACACCACTCGCCGGAACAGGTACCGCGCCACCTCGTCCGGTGACAGCCTCCGCTGTCCGCGAAACGTGCAGGTGACGCCGTACTCGTTCTCCAGCCCGAAGATGCGTCGATCCATCACCTAACCCTATTCCCCGAAACGGGCGATCGAACAGTGATCAGGACGTGTAGATCTCGACGACCTTCACGATCTGGCGATTCTTGACCGTGATCAGCGCGTACAGCCCGCCCTTGTCGGCGCGGGAGATCAGCCTGTCCCGGGAGCAGCGCTGGGTTCCCACATAGCTGCTGTTGATCGTCTGGTCCTTACCGTCGCAGCCGACGGCGCTGAGGAAGACGACGTTCTGGGCGATCGGCGCGGCGAAGGCGGTCACGTCGCCCTCGGGCGGTCCCTCGAAGCGGCCCGAGGTCGAACCGCCGTACTCCGGCACCCAGCGAACCGGAACGTACTCGGCCACGTTCGCGTCGTTCATCGCGCGCATCTCGCCGCGCAGAACGCCGTCCCGGCTCGGGCTGATGCCCTTGGTGAAGTCGTGGCCGGGATCGGACTGGAAGACCTCGCCGAACACCGCCGGGGTCTTGTCCGAGATCGGCTGCCGCTCCTCGTCTTCTTCTGCCGGCTGGGCGACCGGCTCGGCCGAGGGGCTCGCCGAGCCCTCCGGCTCCTCCGACGGAGCCTCGGCGGACGGCTCGGCCGGCGTCGCCGTCACCGTGACCGTCGCGGTGGCGGCCACGGGGGAGCCGGCCTCGCCGGAGCAGGCGGACAGGGAGAGGAGTGCGACGGCGGCCGCGGCCGGAACCGCCGCCCGCCGGAAAAGGTCAAATGTCGTCATAACCGGATGAGACTAGCGAACTCCCGATCTGGTTGTGACCATCTCGATCATCGCCTCCCGGCGGTCCGGCGGCTCCGGCCCGGCTTCCGCCTATTCGGGCGAGCCCGTGTCGATGTCGCCCTCCGGCGCGGTCGGCGGCGTCCGGTCGCCGGCCGGGGCCGTACCCTCTTCGCCGCTCTCCGGGCTCTCGGGGGCCTCCTCGGCCTCCTGCTCGGCGGCGGCCGCCGCCTCGGCCAGCAGCCGCTCCAGGCGTGCGCCGGTGAGCCGGAGGAACTTGCGGTGCTCCCTGCTCCGGTCGAGGACCGCCACCTCCAGCTGGGTGGACGGCGGCCGTTCGCCGCCCGGCTCGGTCAGCGCGGCCAGGGCCGCGTCGAGCGCGCGCGGCAGCGGCAGCCCGTCCCGGTAGCGCTCCTTGAGCCGTCCGGCCACCGCGTCGGACTGACCGCCTATGACGGCCATTCCCTGCTCGTCGAAGACCGATCCGTCGAAGGTGAGCCGGTAGATCTGATCGTCGTTCGGGGTCTCCCCGACCTCCGCCACGACGATCTCCACCTCCAGCGACTTGATCGACTCCGTGAAGATCATTCCGAGCTGCTGGGCGTAGAGGTTGGCGAGTCCCCTGCCGGTCACGTCGTTGCGGTTGAAGGTGTATCCGTTGATGTCCGCATAGCGGATGCCGGCCAGGCGGAGCGACTCGAACTCGTTGTACCGCCCGACCGCGGCGAAGCCTATCCGGTCGTAGATCTCGCTGATCTTGTGGAGGGCCTTGGACGGGTTGGGGGCCACGAACAGGATGCCGTCCGCGTACTGCATGACGACCACGCTGCGGCCACGCGCGATGCCCTTACGCGCATACTCCGCCCTGTCCCGCATGATCTGCTCGGGTGAGGCATATCCAAAGGGCATGGACACCGGGGGTGATCCTCTCTACGTCAGCGCAGCGGCGCGGTCGGGCCTTCTGGATCGGTCATCCGCCCCTCCAGCATGGACTGGACGAGCTCGGCGACCTCCTCGTCCGGCAGTCGGCGGAAGCCGTCCTCGGTGATCACGGCGACCACCGGCCAGATCTTCCTCGTGACGTCGGGCCCGCCGGTCGCCGAGTCGTCGTCGGCCGCGTCGTAGAGCGCGTGCAGGCACGCCAGCACCGCGTCCCGGGGGGTGGACTCCGGCCGGTACAGCTTCTTCAGCGAACCCCTGGCGAAGATCGAACCCGAGCCGATCGAGTGGTGGTCATGCTGTTCGTACGGCCCGCCGCCCACGTCGTAGCTGAAGATGCGGCCCTTGCCCGCGTTCTCGTCGTACGCCGCGAACAGCGGGACGACCGCCAGGCCCTGCATGGCCATGCCCAGATTTCCACGGATCATGGTGGCCAGGCGCTGGGCCTTGCCCTCGGTGGACAGCGACCTGCCCTCCGTCTTCTCGTAGTGCTCCAGCTCCACACGGAAGAGCCGGGCCACCTCCAGACCCATGCTCGCGGTGCCCGCGATGCCCATGCAGGAATGGTCGTCGGTGCGGAAGACCTTCTCGATGTCCCGCTGCGAGATGATGTTTCCGGAGGTCGCGCGCCGGTCACCTGCCATGACGACTCCGCCTGCGCAGGTCACGGCGACGATCGTGGTCGCGTGCGGGATCTGGTCGCCTACCGGCGCCGCCAGCGCCCGTTCCCGGGTGGGCAGCAGATTCGGGGCGTAGGCCCCGAGGAACTCGGTGAACGACGACGACCCCGTGTTCGTGAAGAGGTGGTTCATCCAGGCCTGCTGAGATGCCACGCGACTCCCTCCAAGCTTGCGTTGTTACGCCCGACCCTACTCATGTCTCCCCACTCGTTGCACTCTTCCCGATCAGCTGAACGCGAACCGGTGCCCGAGCCGTACGGTTTCCAGGAGTTCCGGCCTGGGGACGGTGATGCCGTGAAAAGGTGACGCGGGGGCGGGGGGCCATGGACGCGTTGAGAGTGGGCGTCGTGGGGCTGGGCGTGGTCGCGCAGGTCGTCTACCTGCCGCTGCTGGCCCGGCGGTGGGACATGTTCCAGGTGGCCGCCGTGTGCGACCTGGACCGCGACCACGCCGAGGAGGTCGGCCGCGGGCTGGGCGCACGGGCGTACGGCGACCCGGCCGAGATGCTGGACGCGGGCGGCGTCGATGCGGTGCTCGTGCTCACCCCCGGCTGTCACGGCGCTCTCGTGCGGGCCGCGCTGGAGCGCGGCCACTGGGTGCTGTGCGAGAAGCCCCTGGCCTACAGCCGTGCCGAGGTGCGCGACCTGGCGGCGGCGGGCGAGGCCCGGCTGATGGTCGGCTACATGAAGCAGTACGACCCCGCGGTCCAGCGGCTGCTGGAGTGCCTCCACGAGGTCGGCGGCCCGGAGTGCGTGCGCCACCTGGACGTCACCGTGCTGCATCCCTCCGGGGAGTCCCAGCGCCTGTTCGCCCGCGCGCGGGCGTCCGGCTCCCCCCGCCCCGAGCGGATCGCCCCCTACCTGGAGGCAGCGGAGCGGTCGGTCACCGCCGCCGTCGGCACCGCGCCGGAACGGCTGCGCCGCCTCTACTCCGAGGTCCTGCTGGGGAGCGTGAGCCACGAACTGGCGCTCATGCGGCTGTTCGCCGAGCCGTCCCCCGGGCCGTCCCCATGGTCACCCCAGCGGCCGTTTCAGGGGCCGTTTCAGGGGTCTGCGCGGCCGCATCGGGGGCAGGACTCCCGGATCCCGCCGACCGTGGACCACGTGGCCGTCTGGCCGCCGGACGCCTTCCCACCGTCGATCGAGGTGACCGGGGCCCTGCCCGGGACGCCGGCCGCCGCCGGACGCGGCAGGTACGGCCTGCGCTGGCACTACCTGCCGAGCTACCCCGCCTACCACGAGTCGGTGACGCTGCACCACGAGCACGGCTCGCTGGAGCTGCTCTTCCCCTCCCCCTACCTGCTCAACGCGCCGACCCGGCTCTCCGTCAGATCGCGGGTGGGAACCACCGAACGGACGATGGTCTTCCTGGACGTCGCCGAGGCCTTCGAGCGGCAGCTCGTCGCCTTCCACCGGTTCGTCACCCAGGACGAGCCGCCGCTCACCGGGCTCGGCGGGGCGCTACGGGACATCGTCGCGGCCCAGCGGATCATCCGTGCGTACGCCGGCTCCACCGGGACGCAGCTGGGCGGCGAATGCGCGGAGGAGGCCGGGGAGGGCACCGGCGGCCCCTGACCGCTGGGGCATCGGTCGAGTGAACGGACACCGCTGAGGAAGTCCCTGATCGCTCCGGTCGCCGCACCGGGAGGAAGCTCCGGTCCGCCGCCGGGTCCCGGCGAGCGGATCCCGGCATGCGGTCCTCGTTCCCTCCCGCTTCGCTCCCCGCACCCCGGCTGACGATCACTTGAGCGAGCCCTCTGGGCGGCCCGGGAACGAGACAGCGGGGCGTGCTCGGCTCCTGCACCGCCCCGCTGGAAGTCTCGGAGAATTCGTACGGCCCGCGCTCCGTCCCGTCGTGATCGCGACCGGTCGGCCTCGCCGGCCCGGCCCCCTACTGACCACCCTTCTGCACGTAGCTGCGGACGAACTCCTCCGCGTTCTCCTCAAGGACCTCGTCGATCTCGTCGAGGATCGCGTCGACGTCGTCGGTGAGTTTCTCGTTGCGCTCCTGCACGTCCGGGGACGCCTGCGCCTCGACCTCCTCGACCTCGTGATCCTGGCGGCCCGTCTGCTTCTGGCCGCCGGTCTCCTTGGTCGCCATATCTCCCACCTCCGGTGCTCGGGGGACCCCTCTCTCCCTATCTTCCCCGAACCGGACGACAATGCGCGCGAAAGGTCTCGCGGTCTTCACCGCCCGGCGCCGGTAGACCGGATCGTTATCGAGGTCGGGCTCCCGTACGTCCCCTGTGGTCACCGTTGGGACCGTTCCCAGGGAGAATGTGACCTACGGGATCATGGGACGACGGGTGGCTGATGGAGACCGGGGAACGGCGACTGCTGGCGAAGCGCTACCGGCTGCTGTCACCACTGCGCCGGGACGGCGCGGGGATCATGTGGCACGCGCACGATCTACGCCTCAAGCGGGATGTGGCGATCAAGGAGGTGCAGCCGCCGTACCGGGCGGATGCGGTGGACCTCCCGGCGGCGCGACGACAGGCCCTGCGCGAGGCGCGCTCAGCCGCCCGCCTGAGCCATCCCGCGATCATCACGGTGCACGACCTGCTGGAGGACCGTGGCCGGCTCTGGATCGTCACCGAACTGCTGCAGGGCCTCACACTCGGCGACACCCTGCGGCACCTGGGGCGCCTGCCGGTGCACTGGGCCGGTTGGGTGGGGTTCCAGCTCCTGGCCGGCGTACGGCACGCGCACGCGATGGGCGTGCTGCACGGTGACATCCGTCCGGACACCGTCCTGCTGACCGAGGACCGGGTGGTCCTCACGGATTTCGGGATCGCGGCCTACGACCGCGACTCCTCGTCGTCGGCCACGGTCCCGATCGTGCGCACCGGGGTCTACCTCGCACCCGAGCGGCTGCACGGGGCGCCGCCGTCGGTCGCGGCCGACCTGTGGTCGTTCGGCGCCACGCTCTACTTCGGCATCGAGGGCGTGCCTCCCGTCGCGGCCGGCGGGTCCGTCCCGCCGCCGTCGGCCGGGCCGCTCACGGGGCTGCTGACGGCGCTGCTGCGCCGCGACCCGCGCGAACGGCCCACGGCCGAGCAGGCGGCCGCCGTACTGGTCGAGTTCCTGCGGCGGCGGGGCATCCCGGCGGCGCCGCCCGGCCGCCGGGCCCTTGATCCCGTGCCCCGCACCTCGGCGCGCTGAGCACGGCTTCTCCCTGGGACGCGGGCGGTCAGCTCTCCCCGGTGAGCGCGGCGACGAGGTCGGCGGCGGTGCGGCACCGGTCGAGCAGGTCGCCGACGTGCGCCTTGGTCCCCCGCAGCGGCTCCAGGGTCGGCACGCGCTGCAGCGACTCCCGGCCGGGAATGTCGAAGATCACCGAGTCCCAGGAGGCCGCGGCCACCGTGTCGCTGTACTGGCGCAGGCACCGGCCGCGGAAGTAGGCGCGGGTGTCGGTGGGCGGCAGCTCGACGGCGCGGTCGACCTCCTCGTCGCTCACCAGCCGCTGCATCCGGCCGCGCGCCACGAGGCGGTTGTAGAGGCCGCGGTCGGGGCGGATGTCGGAGTACTGCAGGTCCACGAGCTGCAGGCGCGGATGGGACCAGGGCAGGCCGTCCCTGGTCCGGTAGCCCTCCAGGATCTCCAGCTTGGCCACCCAGTCGAGCTCCCTGGACAACTGCATGGGATCCTCGGCGAGCCGGGTGAGCACGGACTCCCAGCGGGCCAGCACGTCCTTGGTCATCTCGTCGGCGCCGGCGCCGAAGCGGTCCTCGACGTACTTGCGCGCCTGCTCCAGATACTCCATCTGCAGTTGGACGGCGGTCATCTTCCGTCCGTTGCGCAGGGCGATCTCGTACCGGCAGGTGGGGTCGTGCGACACCGCCCGCAGCGCCGCGACCGGCGACTCGGGGGTGAGGTCGGCGGTGAGGAACCCCTCCTCGATCATCGCGAGGACCAGCGCCGTGGTGCCCAGCTTCAGGTACGTCGAGATCTCCGACATGTTGGCGTCGCCGATGATCACATGCAGGCGGCGGTACTTCTCGGGGTCGGCGTGCGGTTCGTCCCGGGTGTTGATGATCGGCCGCTTGAGCGTGGTCTCCAGACCGACCTCGACCTCGAAGAAGTCGGCCCGCTGGCTGATCTGGAAGCCGTCGCCGCGCGAGTCCTGCCCGATGCCGACCTTGCCGGCGCCGCAGACGACCTGGCGCGACACGAAGAACGGTGTCAGGTGCCGCACGATGTCGGCGAACGGCGTGGCCCGCCGCATCAGGTAGTTCTCGTGACAGCCGTAGGAGGCGCCCTTGGCGTCGGTGTTGTTCTTGTAGAGCTGGATGGGGGCGTTGCCGGGCATCGCCGAGGCGCGGACCGCCGCGTCGTACATCACCCGCTCCCCGGCCTTGTCCCAGATCACCGCTGCGCGTGGGTTGGTGCACTCGGGTGTGGAGTACTCCGGATGAGCGTGGTCGACGTACAATCGCGCGCCGTTGGTGAGGATCACGTTGGCCAGGCCGAGGTCCTCGTCGGTGAGCTGGCTCTGGTCGGCCACCTCACGGGCCAGGTCGAAGCCCCGGGCGTCGCGGAGCGGGTTCTCCTCCTCGAAGTCCCACCTTGCGCGGCGTGCCCGCGCCGCCGATGCCGCGAGATAGGCGTTGACGACCTGTGAGGAGGTCACCATCGCGTTCGCCCCGGGCTGCCCGGGTACGGCGATGCCGTACTCGGTCTCGATGCCCATCACCCGCCGTACCGTCATTCGCACCCCGCCGCTCAGGCCGTCGTCAGTTATATCCCCGAGCCTAGGTCATGTTTCACAAACCATGCCCTGCCGGACCCGGGCCGCGTCAACACTCCCTGGCCCTTTCTCTATGCCCTGTTGCCAGACACTTACGGCACGGATGCCCGATGACTTCGCCTGGAGCCTCTGGCCGGGCGCACACGGGCGCGCAGCGCCTCCAGGACGGTCTTCAGCAGCCGCTGGCCCGGCTTGTCGACGATCCGGTAAACCAGATAGGCCAGTGCGATGGAGACGCCCATCGTGATCGCGGCGAGCACCCAGGGGTCGAACTCGTCGCGGTAGGCCGGGATGAGGACGGCCGAGACGTTCTGGTGCAGCAGGTACAGGGGGTAGGTCAGGGCGCCCACGGTGATCAGGGGCCGCCAGTTCAGCCAGCGCAGCCAGCCGAGCGCGACGGCGGCCATCAGCAGGTAGATCAGCGTAATCGCGACGATCACCCCCTCCGGCGGCGCGGGGAAGTGCTTGAGGCCGATCATGTCCACCCGTGACCCCACGCGCAGCTGGGCGACGTACAGGGACATCGCGAAGGAGGCGGCCACGAACAGCCACGGCCCCCAGGCACGCGCGCCGAACCGGTAGATCAGGTAGAAGGCCATCCCGCCGATGAAGTACGACGCCTGCCGGGGCAGGAAGACGAAGACCAGCACGTCGTTCTGGGTGAACTCGGCGGCCAGGGCGAGCGCGAGCCAGGTCCCCATGAAGACCAGGCAGCGCCGTACGGTGACCCCGAACAGCGAGAACACGGCGACGAGGACGTAGAAGCGCAGCTCCACCCACAGCGACCAGAAGACGCTGCCAGCGTGGCCCACCCCGAACGCGCCCTGCAGCATGGTCAGGTTGAGCAGGTACTCGCCGTCGTCGAGCTTCGGATCGAAGCCGGAGACACCGCTGAAGCGGTAGAGGATGAAGATCACGAGAACGGCGAACCAGTACGCCGGATACAGCCGGGCCACCCGGGAGATCGCGAACTGACCGATGGTGCGGCCCCACACGCTCATCAGGATGACGAATCCGCTGATGAGGAAGAACAGCTCCACGCCGAGGATGCCGAGCGTCGTCAGGCGGTTGACCTCGGAGAACAGGGTGGTCGGGTGCTCGTTCCACAGAGATCGGCTGGCCGCCAGGTAGTGGAAGGACATGACGGCGAACGCCGCGACGAACCTGAGGGCGTCCAACTCGACGAGGCGGCGACCCTTCCCCGCCTGAGTGCCGCCGCCCCCGCCGGCCCTACCCCCGGCGTCCCTGTCTCCGGTGGCCCGACCCCCCGCGGCCTTGTCCTCGGCAACACCTAGGTAGATCACTCACCTTTGACGTGATCGCGTACGAGCCGGTTCCCCGGTTCTCGGATCTTGCCCACTCGGAGACCTGGCCGATATGCGGCCGAGACTCCACGCTCGACGAGGCGGCGTCGACAGGGCACGCGAAACAAGGGAGAGGGCAGAACGAGAGAGGGGGCGCGATCGCTCGCGCCCCCTCCACTTCGCGGTATCGAATTACAGGTACTGACCGGTGTTGGCGACCGTGTCGATCGACCGGCCGGCCTCGGTGCCCTGCTTGCCCTGCACGAGCGTGCGGATGTAGACGATCCGCTCGCCCTTCTTGCCGGAGATCCTGGCCCAGTCGTCGGGGTTGGTGGTGTTGGGCAGATCCTCGTTCTCGGAGAACTCGTCGACGCAGGCGGCCAGCAGGTGCGAGATCCGCAGGCCTTTCTGCCCGGTGTCGAGGAACTCCTTGATGGCCATCTTCTTGCCGCGGTCCACGATGTTCTGGATCATCGCTCCGGAGTTGAAGTCCTTAAAGTAGAGGACCTCCTTGTCGCCGTTGGCGTAGGTCACCTCCAGGAAGCGGTTCTCCTCGCTCTCGGCGTACATCCGCTCGACGACCCGCTGGATCATCTCCAGGATCGTGCTCTCACGGCTGCCACCGTGCTCGGTCAGATCGTCCGCGTGCAGCGGCAGCTCGCTGACCAGGTACTTCGAGAAGATGTCCTTGGCGGCCTCGGCGTCCGGCCGTTCGATCTTGATCTTCACGTCCAGGCGGCCGGGCCGCAGGATCGCGGGGTCGATCATGTCTTCGCGGTTGGACGCGCCTATGACGATGACGTTCTCCAGGCCCTCGACGCCGTCGATCTCCGACAGGAGCTGAGGGACGATGGTGTTCTCCACGTCGGAGGAGACGCCGGACCCCCGGGTCCGGAAGATCGAGTCCATCTCGTCGAAGAACACGATCACCGGGGTGCCCTCGGAGGCCTTCTCCCGGGCCCGCTGGAAGACCAGGCGGATGTGCCGCTCGGTCTCGCCGACGTACTTGTTCAGCAGCTCGGGGCCCTTGATGTTGAGGAAGAAGCTCTTGCCGGACTGGCCGGTCTTCTCCGCGACCTGCTTGGCCAGGGAGTTGGCCACGGCCTTGGCGATGAGCGTCTTGCCGCAACCGGGCGGCCCGTACAGCAGCACGCCCTTCGGCGGACGGAGCTGGTGCTCCCGGAACAGGTCGGCGTGCAGGTAGGGCAGCTCGATGGCGTCCCTGATCTGCTCGATCTGCCGGTTGAGCCCGCCGATCTCCTCGTAGGAGATGTCCGGGACCTCTTCCAGCACGAGTTCCTCGACCTCGGCCTTCGGGATCCGCTCGTACACGTAGTTCGACCGGGGTTCGAGCAGGAGTGAGTCGCCGGCGCGCAGCGGCTGGTCCAGCAGCGAGTGCGCGAGCTTGACCACCCGTTCCTCGTCCGCGTGCGAGATGACGAGGGCGCGGTCGCCGTCCTCAAGGAGCTCCTTGAGCATGACGATCTCGCCGACCTCCTCGAAGCCGAGGGCCTCCACGACGTTGAGCGCCTCGTTCAGCATGACCTCCTGGCCACGCTTGAGCGACTCGACGTCCACGGCCGGGCTGACGTTCACCCGGAGTTTGCGGCCGCCGGTGAACACCTCCACCGTGCCGTCTTCCCTGGCCTCGAGGAACACACCGAAGCCTGACGGCGGCTGCGCCAGCCGGTCGACCTCCTCCTTGAGGGCGACTATCTGGTCCCTGGCCTCCTTGAGGGTGGAAACCAGCCGCTCGTTCTGGCTGGTGAGGGCGGCCACCTGCGCCTGCGCCTCATGGAGACGTTCTTCGATGATCCTGGCCTGCCGGGGAGACTCGGCCAGCTTCCGCCGCAGCGCGGTGATCTCCTCCTGCAGGAAGGAGACCTGTGTTGTGAGATCCGCGACCTCCCGTTCGCGCTGCGCGGCTCGAGCCTCGGCGTCGTCGCGAGCTGCCACGCCCCGTCACCTCCTTCCCCGTCGAGAACGACTACTCAAGACCCTACCTATCTTGGCGCTGTACGTAACCTGGCCGGGCAGTGTTCGTGTAGTTACGTTGGGTGTTCGGCGTTTGATGCCTAATGGACCGTTTAATCGGCTCAGCATTAGGAACACACCCTTATGTTCCCGTGTCACGCGGTTTTGCCGGTTCGTGGCTGAATCGTCACACTAGTTCGGCCCCTTCTCCGTACGCCCCCTTTGCCGGGCGTCTTCTCCTCGGCGGCGGGGTGACCCCCTCCGCCATGCGACGGGCCGTGACGAGAAAGCCGGTGTGACCGACCATCCGATGATCTGGTCGTACGGCCAAGCCCTCGACATGCCAGTCGCGAATCAAGGTCTCCCACGCGTGAGGCTCGGTGAAACTCCCGTGCTCGCGCAGGGTTTCCACCGTTCTGGACATCTGGGTGGTTGTGGCGACATAGCAGCAGATAACCCCACCCGGAGTGAGGGCCTTGGCCGCGGCGTCGACGCACTCCCACGGCGCGAGCATGTCGAGGATCACCCGGTCGACGTCCGTCTCGTCGAGCGCCGCCACGAAGTCGCCGACCACCAGCCGCCACTGGTCCATCGGACCACCGAAGAACTTCTGCACGTTCTTGGTGGCCACCTCGGCGAAGTCCGCCCGCCTCTCGTAGGAGGTCACCGATCCCTCGGGACCGACCGCGCGCAGCAGGAAGCACGTGAGCGCGCCCGACCCCACCCCGGCCTCGACCACCCGGGCGCCGGGGAAGACATCGGCCATCGCGACGATCTGGGCGGCGTCCTTGGGGTAGATGACCGCCGCGCCGCGCGGCATGGACAGCACGTAGTCGGGCAGCAGGTGCCGGAACGCCAGATACGCGGTGCCGCCGGAGGAACGGACGACCGAGCCCTCCGGCTGCCCGATCAGGTCATCGTGCGGGATCGATCCCTTGTGCGTGTGGAAGACCCCGCCCTCCTTCAGCGTCACCGTATGCCGCTTGTTCTTCGGGTCGGTGAGCTGAACCTGATCTCCGGCCTGGAACGGCCCGTGCCTGCGAAAGCCCATGCTGAAAACACTAGTGCCGCGACCGCCGAGGTTTGCCCGGGGCAAAGGTCGGCGGGAGGGGCACCGGTGCCCTCCACCGCTGTTCTGCCGGGCGGGAAATCCGTCGCGGATCGGCGAAGCGACCGGTAACAATCGAGCATGTTTCCCCAAGAGGTCATCTCCGCCGGACCGGTCGTCCTGCGGCTCCCCGTCGAAGCGGACGCCGACGCCGTGACCCGGGCCTGCTCCGATCCGGCGATAGCTCGATTCATCCCGTTGGTCCCTTCGCCGTACACCCGGAACGACGCGCTGGAGTGGATCACCGTGGTCACCCCCGACACCTGGAAGGCGGGCGGGGCCAACTTCGTGATCGCCGACCGGGTGACCGGCGAGATGCTGGGCGTGATCGGCCTGCAGCCGGCGGACCGGTACGGCAACGGCGAGGTCGGCTACTGGCTCGCGCCCCGGGCACGCGGCCGCGGGGCCGCCACGACCGCGCTGCGCGCGCTCGCCGACTGGGCGTTCGCCCACGGGCTGTCGCGCATGACGCTGCGGGCCGACGTCGAGAACGTCGCGAGCCAGTTGGTCGCCCGCCGCGCCGGGTTCGCCCTCGAAGGCGTGCAGCGCGGGGCACAGGCCAGGCGGGACGGCTCCCGCGCCGACCTGGCGGCGTACGCCCGGCTGGCCACGGACTCCGGCGAGCCGATCACGCCGCTGCTGCCGTTCCTCCCCGGCGGCCATCCCGGCGGCGCGCTCACCGACGGGGTCGTACGGCTCACGCCGCTCGCGGCGGCCGACGCCGACGACTGGCACGCGCTGACGAACGTCCCGGACGTCGTCCGCTACCGCGTGCCGCCGCAGCCGATCGAACGCGCCGAGGCCCGGGAACGCTGCCGGTACGCGGGCCACCGATGGCTGGCCGGGCAGCAGGCCGACATGGTGATCAGAGACGCGGAGACGGGCGCCTTCGCCGGGGACATCCAGCTCGCCAACATCATCCCGCCGCTGGGCCAGGCCATGGTCGGCTACAGCCTGCACCCCGGCTTCCGCGGACGCGGCCTGGTCACCCGCGCCGTGCGCCTGCTCGTGGAGTGGGCCTTCGCCGACACCTCGCTCGGCAGGATCGTCGCCGGCACCGACCCGGGCAACACGGCCTCGCACCGCGTGCTCGAACGGGCCGGTTTCACCCGCGAGCACCTCGCGAAGGGCCTGCTGCCCGGCCCGGACGGCACCCGCGTCGACGACCTCCAGTGGGTGCGCCTGCGCCCCTGAGGGTCACCCGCCGCGCCGGGCCTCGTAGCGCATCGTCCGGGAGACGCCGACCCGCACGGTCGTGCCGGGCAGGATCGGGACCGGCTCGCTCGGCGGGATGTCGTAGAAGTTGGGGTCGCCCGGCGGCTGGATCTGCGTCCCGTTGACCGAGCCGAGATCGATCAGGTTGACGTCCCAGTTGTTCAGGGCGATCCGCAGGTGCCGCCGGGAGACCGAGCCGTCCGGGCTTGTCACCCGGACCGGCCGGGCCTCGCCCGACTGGACCTCGGGCGCGCGCTCGGGGTCGCGCCCGAGCACGTAGTCGCCGTCGAGCGACAGCGCCACCCCGTCGTCGAGCAGGAGCACGCCGAGCTGCGGCCGGGGCCCCTTGTACGGCACGACGGCCCGCTGGTCGATGCCGACGCCGCAGACGGCGCAATAGGGCGCGCGCGGGTCGTTGAAGTGGTCGTTCCTGCAGTCGACGCCGTAGACCATGAGCAGCCCGTCGGAGTCTGGGGGAGTGTCGAGCCGGGTGATCTCCCCCGGCTCCTCCTCGGCGGCGGGAACGTCCGGCGGCAGGCTCTCCGGCTGCGCCTCCTCCCCCGACGGCGCGTGGTCCCCCTGCCCCGGGATCGGTCCCGGCATCGGCCCGGGAACGGGTACGGAGATGGGCCCGGAGACCGGCCCTGGGACGGGCGGTGGAATCGGCTCGGAGGCCGGCCCGAAGATCGGCCCGGAATTCGGACCGGTGCCGGAGTGCGGGCCCGATATGGGCGCGGGCTCGGCCTGCGGCTGGGAGGTCGGCGGAGCGGAAAGCGGCGGCAGCGGCGGAGCGGGCAACGGCGGCGTGGGCGGGCCCGGAGGCACGGGCGGCGCAGGCGGCGCGATCGGTCCGGGCGCGACGGGCGACGGCACCACCGGCTCCTGAGCGGCGATCGGCTCGGGCGGGCCGGGAGGGGCCGGCCGCACCTGCTGAGGCCGGTGCTGCGGCACGGGCGGCGGGGGGAAGGCGCGCTCACCGGCCTGGGTGAAGTCGCATTCGAGGCCGGCTCCGGTGACCACGCCGCCGTCGAGCCTGCCGTACGGGACGGCCGGGCCCGCCCCCGGCAGCCGCAGCTCGATCTTGGCGACGGGGCCGGCCACGAGCCGGTCCATCCAGGTGAGCGCCTCACGCCCGGCCAGGTGGACGTCGCCGTCAGGGCCGCCCGAGACGGTCGCGAACGCGTCACCGCTGACCAACACGGCCACCCCGCCGGCGACCGGGCCGGCGACGGCGCAGGCCACCGGCTCACCCGTGATCTGTCCGTCCATGGCCCGGGCGAGGACGTGGGCGACCCTGCGGGCCAGGGCGCGGCCGTCCCCGCCGGCCACGGCCGTCTCGTGCAGGGCTCCCAGCAACTCCTCGACCGGCTGGCCGGTCGCGCACACCAGCAGTAAGCCGTTCAGATGAGCGACCACGCCCTCCCCCGGCAGCGGGCGGACCACCCCCACGCCCTGTTCCGTCACAGAACTCTCCCTCCCGGAAACGCCACCGGATGAACCGCGCCGCGGTCGATACCGTTCGACCCCCAGAACGTAGCAAAAAGTGACACCACCCGGTCTCGGGGGATTGGTCTCGATCGGATCGCTCAGGCGCCGCTCAGCGGCCGGTCAGACCCCGCTGAACACGCGGTTGACGTCGGCCGTGGCCAGCACGCCGAAGATCTCGCCGCCACGCTCGACCAACAGGTACTCCCCCGCCGGGGTCTCGCGCATGGCGTCGAGCAGAGACTCCCCCTCCAGGTCGGCGCCGAGCACGAGCGACGGCTCCAGGCTACGCGTCACGGATCCGACGTCGACCCACGGCCTGCGCTGTTCCGGGGTGGCGTTGACGGCGGCCTCGTTGACGATCCCGACCGGCCGCCCGTCGTGGTCGACCAGGACCATCGCGCCGGCTCCCGCCTCGACGGCGCGGCGCAGCGCCTCGGCCAGCGGCGTGCCCGCGGTGACCGGGATCGCCCGCCGGGCCAGCAGCCGGGCCCGCAACTGCGGCAGGCGTGCCCGGACCCGGGCGATCCGCAGCGACTGGGACGCACCGATCCAGATGAACGAGGCGAGCACGACCGACCACAGCATCTCGCCGAGTCCCGGCTCCTGGCCGGCCATCAGGTTCAGCAGCAGCGGCACGGCGACGACCGCGACGGCCACGCCGCGGCCCACCCAGGCGGCGGCGAGCGTGCCGGTGCCGGACCTGCTGGTGACCTTCCAGACGGCGGCGCGCAGCATCCTGCCGCCGTCGAGCGGCAGCCCGGGCAGCAGGTTGAACACGCCGACGATCAGGTTCGACCACCACAGTTGCCAGACCAGCACGGTGATGACGCCCGTCGGGGGGACCACGAAGGCGTAGAACAGGTAGCCGATCCCGGCGAGCCCCAGCGACAGCAGCGGCCCGGCGAAGGCGACGTTGAACTCGCGGCCCGCGGTCTCCGGCTCGCGCTCGATCTCCGAGACGCCGCCGAGCATGTACAGCGTGATGCGGCGCACCGGCAGGCCGTAGTGCTTGGCCACGACGCAGTGGGCGAGCTCGTGCAGCAGGACCGACAGATATAGCAGTACGGCGAAGGCCAGCGCCACGGCGTAGGTCCCGAACTCGCCGTAGCCGGGCAGCATGGCGGCGATGTGCGGCTGAAAAGTGATCGTGATGAACGCCGCCACGATGAGCCATGTCGGTGAGACGTACACCGGAATACCGAACGGGCGCCCCATCCGCAGCCCCTGGGACGACCCGTTGACAGGTGTGCTCATAACTCGCCGCCTTCCCTCCCTTGACCCCGATGCTACGTGCCGCGGGTGGGATCAGCGTATGAGGCCGGGAGGCGTTCTGTCGGCCAGGTGCCTTACAGTGCAGGGCATGACCCTCGCCGAAGAGCGCTCGATCATCGGCGCGCTGTCCCCCTCCCGTGCCGGCGACTTCATGACCTGCCCCCTGCTCTACCGCTTCAGAGTGATCGACCAGCTTCCCGAGCGGCCCTCTCCGGCGGCGGTGCGCGGCACGCTCGTCCACGCGGTGCTGGAGCGGTTGTACGACCTGCCCGCGCAGGGCCGTACGGTCGCGGCGGCCCTCGACCTGCTGGAGCCGGAGTGGAACCGGCTGCTGGAGGAGGAGCCGGAATACGGCGGGCTCTTCTCCGACGACGGGGAGCGGGACGCCTGGCTGACCCAGGCCAGGGGCATGGTGGAGCGCTACTTCACGCTGGAGGATCCGCAGCGGCTGGAGCCGGCGCAGCGGGAGATGTATGTGGAGGCGGTGCTCGACAGCGGGTTGCTGCTGCGCGGCTACATCGACCGCCTCGACGTCGCGCCCACCGGGGAGACGCGGATCGTCGACTACAAGACCGGCGCGGCGCCGGGGCGCGACTTCGAGGCCAAGGCGCTGTTCCAGATGAGGTTCTACGCGCTGGCGCTGTGGCGCAGCGGGGGCGCCGTGCCGCGGATGCTCCAGCTCATGTACCTGGGCAACGGGGAGATCCTCCGCTACGTGCCCGACGAGGCCGACCTGCGGGCCACCGAGCGCAAGGTCGAGGCGCTGTGGACGGCGATCGAGCGGGCGGTCCGCACCCGCGAGTGGCGGGCCCGGCCCTCCCGGCTGTGCGACTGGTGCGATCATCAGGCGCTGTGCCCGGAGTTCGGCGGCACGCCGCCGCCGGTCCCCGACCGCGAGCCCCGCCTGTCCGCGCGGGTGAGCAGGCGGGCCGCGACCGACGAGATCTGACCCGGGCGCGGCCCGGCGTCCGTCTCCTCCGTTGGGAGGAGACGGCCATCCCCCTTGAGCAGGGTGGCCGGCCGGAAGGACGGCCTAGATTTGGTACGTGCGCTTCACCTCCGCCGGTCTCCGGTCCTGGCTCAGGTCTCATCCCCTGTTCGGCGACTCGCTCCTCGCGGTGGTACTGACGGCGGGCACGCTCGTCGTGATCACTTTGATCGGCGCGGAGGAGGTGGCGCGGTTGCAGGGCGCCACGGGCGTCGAGATCCGCCCGCCCGACGCGCTGAACATGATCCTGGCGGTGCTGTGCACGCTGCCCGTGGCGTTGCGACGGAGCCGGCCGTTCGTGCTGCTGACGCTGACCACGCTCCCGGAGTGCACGCTCAACTCCCTCGGCTACAACACCGGGCTCAGCGAGATCGCCGGTCTGATCCTGCTCTACACGGTGGCCGCCCACCGGGGGCTCGCGCTGAGCCTGGCCGGCCTCGCCGTCACCGTGATCGGTTACGCCGTCGGGGCCGGCCTCTCGCCGCTGACGCTGTCGTGGCCGGAGCACGCGGTGATCATCGTGGTCATCCTGCTCTGCTGGGTGAGCGGCCGGACGGTCCGGCTGCGCCGCGCCTACCTCGCGGAACTGGTGCAGCGGGCCGACCGGCTGGAGCGCGCCCGCGAGGCCGACACCCGGGCGGCGCGGGCCGAGGAGCGTTCCCGGATCGCCCGCGAGCTGCACGACGTGGTGGCGCACCACGTCAGCGTGATGACCGTCCAGGCCGCCGCCGCGCGCAAGGTGCTGGACAGCAGGCCGGCCGTCGCACGCGACGCGCTGACCGCGATCGAGGAGATGGGCCGCACCGCGATGGCAGAGATGCGCAACATCGTGGGCGTGCTGCGTACGGACGGCCCCGCCGAGCGAGCGCCCCAGCCGGGCATGGGGGATCTGCGAACGCTGGTCGAGCAGATGCGCGAGGCGGGCCTGCGCATCCGGTTGCTGGTGGAGGGCGAGGAGGGCACGCTGCCGCCGGGCATCGACCTGGCCGCCTACCGCCTGGTGCAGGAGGCCCTCACCAACAGCCTGCGCCACGCGGGGCCGGCCGCCGGCGCCTGGGTCACCGTACGGCACGGGCCGGACGAGTTGACGGTCCACGTCGAGGACGACGGGCGCGGCGCCGCGGCCGATCCAGAACGTCCCGGCGGGACCGGCCACGGCCTGGTGGGCATTCGGGAGCGCGTCGCGCTCTATGGTGGTGTCCTGCGGATCGGTCCCCGGAGCGGGGGTGGATTCGAGGTCCACGCTCAGTTCCCCTTAAAACAACACAGCCCCCTCAGACAACACGGCCCGCTCAAGGGCGGCCCCCTCAAGGAAACGGCATGACGATCAGGGTGCTACTGGTTGACGACCAGCCGCTGCTGCGCACCGGCTTCCGGTTCATCCTGGAGGCGGAGCGCGACATCACCGTCGTCGGCGAGGCCGGCGACGGCGCGACCGCGATGGACCAGTCCCGGGCCCTGCTGCCCGATGTCGTGCTGATGGACGTGCGCATGCCGGGCACGGACGGCATCGAGGCGACCCGGCGCATCGTCAGGGAGGCGGCGCCGAGAGCGCACGTGCCGAAGGTGCTCGTGCTGACCACGTTCGATCTGGACGAGTACATCGTGGAGGCGCTGCGCGCCGGCGCGAGCGGGTTCCTGTTGAAGGACGTGCCACCGGACGACCTGGTGCAGGCCATCCGGGTGGTGGCCGCCGGCGACGCGATCGTCGCGCCGAGCGTGACACGGCGGCTGCTGGACAGGTTCGCGACCCGGCTGCCCTCGGCGCACGGACAGGCCACCCCGCCGCGGCTCGACCGGCTGACCGAGCGCGAGCTGGAGGTGCTCCGCCTGATCGCCAAGGGTATGTCGAACGCCGAGATCGCCGCGGGGCTGGTGGTCAGTGAGACGACCGTGAAGACCCATGTCGGCAACGTGCTCACCAAGCTGGGGCTGCGCGACCGGGTCCAGGCGGTCGTCCTGGCCTACGAGACCGGGCTGATCGTGCCCGGTTCCTTCTCCTGACCGGCCGCCGGCGCCGGCGGCGCGTCCCCCGAGAGGTTCTCCGGGAAGTGGCAGGCCACCTGGTGGCCGGGGGCGAGCGCCGTCAGCGGCGGCTCGACCTTCCGGCAGATCTCCTGCGCCTTCCAGCACCGTGTGTGGAAGCGGCAGGCCGGCGGCGGGTTGAGCGGCGACGGCACATCGCCCTGCAGGCGGATGCGCTCCCGCTCGCTCCGGCGCCGGACATCGGGGATCGGGACCGCCGACAGCAGCGCGTTCGTGTACGGATGCATCGGTGACCCGTAGAGGTCCGTACGGTCGGCCATCTCGACGATCTTGCCGAGGTACATGACCGCGACGCGATCGCTGATGTGCCGGACCACCGACAGGTCGTGCGCGATCACCACGTAGGTGAGGTCGAGCTCGCTCTGCAGGTCCTCCAGGAGGTTGACGACCTGGGCCTGGATCGACACGTCGAGCGCGGAGACCGGCTCGTCCGCGATGATCAGCTTCGGCTTGAGCGCGAGCGTCCTGGCGATGCCGATGCGCTGCCGCTGACCGCCGGAGAACTCGTGCGGATAGCGGTTGTAGTGCTCGGGGTTGAGGCCGACCAGCTCCAGGATCTCCTGGACGGCCCGTTTGACGCCGTGCTCGGTCTTGATCCCCTGGATGCGGTACGGCGCGCCGACGATGGCGCCGACCGTGTGCCGGGGATTCAGCGAGCTGTAGGGGTCCTGGAAGATCATCTGCATGTCGCGGCGGAGCGGGCGCAGCCGCCCCTGCGACATGTGCGTGATGTCCCGCCCGTCGAAGACGATCTTCCCCCCGGTCGGCTCGATCAGCCGGGTGATCAGACGGCCGGTGGTGGTCTTGCCGCACCCCGACTCTCCCACCAGGCCCAGCGTCTCGCCCTTGACGACGTCGAAGCCGATGCCGTCCACCGCCCTGACCGCGCCCACCTGCCGCTTGAGCAGCCCCTTCGTCACGGGGAAGTGCTTCTCCAGTCCCTGGACCGACAGCAGCGGCTCGCTTGCCCGGCTCATGAGGTTCCCTCCAGGTTCGGCATGACCTCTTTCTCCCAGATGGCGCGCCGGCGCTCGCCCGGCAGATGGCAGCGCACCCGGTGACCGCCCGCCGTCTCCAGCAGTTCGGGCACCTCGGTCTCGGAGCGGCCGGCCGTACGTTCGGCATAGGGGCAGCGCGGGTGGAACGCGCACCCGGACGGCACGTTGATCAGCGACGGCGGCGACCCCTTGATCGGGAGCAGCCGCTCGGTCGGCTCCCGGTCAAGGCGGGGCATCGAGCCCAGCAGCCCCCAGGTGTAGGGGTGCTCGGGCCGCTCGAAGATGTCCTCGGCCGAGCCGTACTCGATGCATTTCCCGCCGTACATCACGAGGATGTCGTCGGACAGCTCGGCGACCACGCCGAGGTCGTGGGTGATGATGATCAGCGCCGCGTTGAAGTCGCGCTGCAGGTCGCGCATGAGGTCGAGAATCTGCGCCTGCACGGTCACGTCGAGCGCCGTGGTCGGCTCGTCGGCGATCAGCAACTCGGGGTCACAGCACAGCGCCATGGCGATCATCGCGCGCTGCCGCATACCGCCGGAGAACTCGTGCGGGTAGGAGTCGACCCGCCGGTCGGGCTGCGGGATGCCGACCCGGGCGAGCATGTCGATCGCGTGCTTGCGTGCGACCTTCTTGCTGACGTCGTGGTGGATCCGGTACGCCTCGATGATCTGGTTGCCGACCGTGTAGTACGGGTGCATCGCGGACAGCGGATCCTGGAAGATCATCGCCATCTTCTTGCCGCGCAGCTTCCGCACATGCTCGGCGCTCGCGCCGACGAGCTCCTCGCCGTCCAGCCAGATCTCCCCGGAGATCTTCGCCCGGCCGCCCTTGTGCAGGCCGAGGACGCCCAGGCTGGTGACGCTCTTGCCCGAGCCGGACTCGCCGACGATGCCGAGCGTCTTTCCGCGTTCCAGCGTGAAGGACAGCCCGTCGACCGACTTGACCAGTCCGTCGTCGGTGGGAAAGTGGATCCGCAGATCCTTCAGTTCGAGGAAAGTCATCCCAGCCTCACCCTCGGGTCCACCACCGCGTACAACAGGTCGACGATCAGGTTCGCGACGACCACGAAGCACGCGGTGAGCATGACCACTCCCATGATCTTCGGAAGGTCGTTGGCGCTGATCGCCTGCACCGCGTACCTGCCGACCCCGGGCAGCGAGAACGTGGTCTCGGTCAGGATGGCGCCGCCCAGCAGCAGCCCGACGTCCATACCGAAGATCGTGACGATCGGGGTGAGCGCGGCGCGCAGGCCGTGCTTGGTGATCACTCTGGACTCCGGCAGGCCCTTCGCCCGGGCGGTGCGTATGTAGTCCTCGCCCATGGTCTCCAGCATCCCCGCGCGGGTCAGCCGCGCATAGCTGGCCGCGTACAGGAAGGCCAGCGTGATCCACGGAAGGATCAGGCTGTACGCCCACTGCACCGGGCTCTCGGTGAAGGACACGAAGGTGCCGCCCGGCACGGTGATGCCGAACTTGTAGCTGAAGTAGACCAGGGAGATCATGCCGGTGAAGAAGATCGGCAGGGAGACGCCGGCGAGCGCGACGCCCATCGCGGCCCGGTCGAAGAAGCTGCCCCGGCGCAGCGCGGACAGCACGCCGGTGGCCACGCCCGCGACGAGCCAGATGACCGAGGCGCCGAGCGCGAGCGACACCGTGACCGGCAGCCGGTCCAGCAGCTCCGGCCACACCGGCGTCTTGGTGATGAAGGAGTAGCCGAGGCATGGTGCCGGGCAGTGCTCGATCGAGACTCCGGTGTCGAACTCGGAACCGGCGACGATCCCCTTGACCCATCTGCCGTACTGCACGGTCAGCGGATCGTTGAAGCCGAGCTTCTCCGCGAGGTGCGCCACGGTCTCCGCGGTGGCGCCCTTGCTCCCGACGTAGCGGTTGGCGAAGTCGGTGGCGGTGACCCCGGCGAGCCGCGGGATCACGAAAAAGATCGAGAAGGTGACGATGCTCACCACGACCAGCATGAGCACCGCGGCGATCAGCCGCCGGATGATGTAAGTGACCACTGTTCCCCCGGCTCCGGGGGCCGGCCGGTCGGGCCGGCCCCCTTACGCCTTGCCTGTCGGTTGCCCGCTTCGGTTACTCGACGCCCAGGGCCGGGAAGTCGTACATGTCGAAGGCGCCGGTGACGTAGACGTTGGTCAAGCCCTGGCCCCGGATGGTCAGGGCCTTGGCCCAGACCGCGGGCAGCACGTAGGCGTTCTCCATGACCTTGCGGTCGATCTCCCCCCAGATGGCTTCGCGCTTGGCGACATCGGTCTCGGCGCTGGCCTGGTCGATCAGCGCGTCGATCTCGGGGCTCTTGATGCTGAGGTTGTAGTTGCCGGACTCGCGGATGGTCCGGCTGTCCACGATCTGCGACAGGAAGCCGAAGCCGTCGTTCCAGTCGGCCTGCCAGCCGTGGGTGGCCAGGCCGACGTTGTTCTTCTTCGTGTAGGCGGGCTTACCGGCGTACTCACTGAAGTACGAGCTGGTGGGGAAGCCCTTCAGGGTGAGCTTGATGCCGACCTTGGCGAGCGCCTGCTGCATCGACTCGGCGGCCGCCTGCTCCTTGGGACGGTCGGAGCGGAAGGTCATCGTCGTCTCGAACCCGTCGGGCTGCCCGCATGCCGCGAGAGCCGCCTTGGCCTTCTCCACGTCGCCGGTGCCGGTCGGGTAGAGGTCGAGCTTCTGCCAGCCGCCGATCGACGGCGGCATGAGGCCCGTGGCGATCTCGCCGGCGAGCTCACCGCCGTAGGCGTTCTGCAGGCCCACCCGGTCGGCGGCGTAGATCACGGCCTTACGGCACTCGACGTTGTCCAGCGGCGGGTTATCGTCCAGGATCGAGATGTACCAGGTGCGCGGGGAGGTCGGGTTGTCCGCCCGGGCCTTGAGCGCGGGGTCGGCCATGATCGTCCCGAGGGCCGCCGACTGGACGCCCGTACCCGCGATGTCGACGTGCAGGTCGCCGGCGATGATCCGGTTGTCCAGGTCGTTCGCCTCGACGCCGAGCTGGATCTCGTAGCGTTCCGGCAGCGCCTTGCGTACCGGGTCGGTCGCCGGGTCCCAGTTGGGGTTGCGCACCAGCGTGTACTGCTTGCCCTCCTCGACCTTCTCGAACATGTACGGTCCGGAGGCGATCGGGTGCTGACGGTACTTGATGCCGGTGTCCTTGTCCTTCGGCACCGGGACCGTCGAGGGGAGCGCGGCGAACTGGTCGAAGGCACCGAACGGCTTCTTCAGGTGGAAGACGATCGTCTGGTCGTCCGGCGTCTCGATCGCGGAGTCGGTGTTGACGTCCGGCGTCTTGTAGACGCTCTTGAAGTCCTTCGGCAGGTCCAGGTAGTCGTTGAAGTAGGTCGGGCCGTTGACGAACGTGTCCTTGTCGAGCTGGCGCAGCACGGCGTACTTCACGTCCTTGGACGTGATGGGGGTGCCGTCCTCGAACTTGAGGCCGGTGCGCAGCTTGTAGGTCCAGGTCTTGCCGTCATCGGACGGCTCGCCGAGGCTCTCCGCCAGATCGGGGACGAGCTCACGGGCCTTCCCGCCGGGGGCGAGGGTGTAGGTGACCAGCGTCCGGCTGTAGATGCGCAGAAGGTTCCAGGACATGGCGTAGTAGGTGTCACCCGGGTCGATGGAGTCCCATGCCTCGCTGACCGCCATCTTCAGCGTGCCCCCCTTCTTGTCGGAGGGGTTCACCACGTTCTCCAGCGCGGCGTTGAACTCGGGCTGCGGGCCCTGGCTCGCCGCGTTGCCGGCGTCACCTGTGCCGGAGCTCTTCTCGCTGCCGCCGCCACAGGCCGACAGACCAAGGCTCATCGCGACGGCGGCGGCCAGGAGGGCCGTCGAGGCGTATCTCTTTCTCATTTGGTTTGACACCCCTTGTGGATGGGAGTTGCTGGGGAATTGAGCAGATCAACTGTCCAGAATCAGCCGTGGAGATCGGCTGCGGGTCGACCGGGCCGGGCATCAACGGGACGACTTGGGATCGAGCGCGTCGCGCAGGCCATCACCGAAGAGGTTGAAGGCCAGCACGGTGATGAAGATCGCCATGCCCGGGAAGAACATGAAGTGCGGAACCGTGTAGTAACGGACCGCCGCCGACAGCATCCCGCCCCACGTGGCGGTGGGCGGCTGGATGCCCACCCCGAGGAACGACAGCGCCGCCTCGAACAGCACGTTGGCCGGGATCAGCAGTGTCGCGTAGATGAGGATCGGCGCGATCAGGTTGGGCAGGATCTCCCGGAACAGGATGTACGGCCCGCGTGCGCCGAGACTGCGGGCGGCGTCCACGAACTCCCGCTCGCGCAGGGAGAGCGTCTGGCCCCGGATGATGCGCGCGATATAGGACCAGTTGAAGAAGCCGATCACGAAGATCAGCAGGAGGATGCGGAGCGTGTCGCCCTTCACCGCGAGCTGGGTCTCGAACTGCGCGAGCACGCCGACCAGTGCGAGCGCGAAGACCAGCAGCGGGAAGGCGAGGAAGATGTCCATCAGACGGCTGATCAGAGCGTCCACCCAGCCGCCGAAGTAACCCGCGGTGACCCCCATGATCGTCCCGATGACGACCGACAGTAGCGTGGCGAAGAAGGCCACGAGCAGCGAGATCCGCGCCCCGTACAAGACCCGGCTGAACAGGTCGCGCCCGTTGACCGGCTCGACGCCGAACAGGAAGTCCGCGCTGATGCCGGTGCCGCCCTTGGGCTGCATGGTCAGGGTGTCGATCATCTCCTGGTGGAACTCGTTCGGCGGATGCCCGAACCAGCCGACGAGGACCGGCGCGAAGATCGCCACCAGAACCAGGAAGATGATCACAAAGCCGCCGCCCATAGCGATCTTGTCTCGCTTGAGGCGCGTCCATGCGATCCGGCCGAGCGAACGGCCCTGGATGACCTTGGCGTCCGCGCCCGGGGAGACGACCTCCGGTGCGGCCCGTAGCTCATCACCGGAGACGTCGAGCGGTGCGCTCATGTGCTGTCAGCCCCCTGGATCCCAGACGACGTTGTCCAAGGAGATCCACTGGGTATGCGGACCCCCGGACGCAGAATCTATGGCCTGAACTGGGATGACCAGCCCCCCGGGGCTCCCTGTGGCTCAACTGTGATGTACGCGAAACTCATTCGTATCGATCTTGGTGGGACTATCCGCGCCCTGTCTCGGTTGTGTCGCAGAACCGTGACATTGCACGTGATTTGTAACAGAATCTCAGCATGCGGTCAGCTGATGCCGCGCCGCTTCAGGATCTCCTCGATGTCGGCGAAATCATCGGCCGCTCCGGACTTGGCCGCCCCCGATTTGTCCGGCCCCGGCTGGGCGGAGCCGATGCTCGCGGTCTTCGACGATCCCGCGCTCGCCGGCCGCTCGGCCTGACGCGGCTCGCTCTTCTCCGGCCCGCCGGCCGTACGGGCCCGCGAGAGGGTCCGGCCGCGCAGGGCGCCGGAGACGACGAACAGCACAGCGGACAGCCCGGCCAGCACGACCCCCGCCCAGACCGTGGGCGACAGGACCAGCCCGGACACGAAGCGGACGGCGGCGGTGCCGATGTCCCACAACGTCCGGTGCGCCCCGGTCAGATAGGCGGCCAGCGGCAGCAGTGACCACGCGGTGGCGCGCAGGCCCGCGGCCGCCCCCCTGCGGCGGAAGACCAGGAAGCTGAGGACGATCCCGACGGCTGTCAGCCCGCCGCACAGCGGCAGCCAGGCGATGTCGGCGTATGTCATGACGAACCCCTCGTGTCGTACAGCCTTCTTTCATCCTGCCGTACGGCCCGCCGCCTGAGCCCCGCCGTCCGGCACGCGAAGCGGCCGTACGGCGGGCCGCGGGACGGGTCAGCCGATGAGCGAGCGGAGCAGGCCCACGTCCACGTGCCGCAGCGACGGCATGACGAGGCGTCCGGGCGCCTGCGCGATCGGCAGGACGCTCGGGACGGCCACCACCCGGCAGCCCGCCGCCGTCGCGGCGGCGACCCCGTTCGGCGAGTCCTCCAGCACGACGCAGCGCCCGGGTTCGGCCGCCAGCAGGCGGGTGGCGGTCAGATAGGGCTCGGGGTGGGGTTTGGTGCGGGTGACGTCGTCCGCCGTCACGATCACCTCGAAGTGCTCGCGGCCGACGAACTTGAGCACGGCGTCGGCGATCACCCGCAGGGACGAGGTGACCAGGCCGGTGCGGACCCCGTGATCGGCCAGCTCGTGCAGCAGCTCGACCGCCCCCGGCATGGGGGCGACGCCCGCGGACAGGCGCCGCTCCATGCCCTCCATGAGCCACGATCCGACGACGACCGGTTCCACGTCGGCCCGGGTCAGCTCGAGCAGATAGGCGATCGTCCGCTCCCAGGAGCCGCCGACGAGGTGCCGTTGGTGCTCGGGCCCCCACGTCCCGCCGAGCCGGGTGGCCACCTCGCACTCGACCTCGAACCACACCCGCTCGGTGTCGACGAGCAGACCGTCCATGTCGAACAGCACCGCGTCCACGTAGCCCCTTTCCCCCGGTTCTTTCAGGCCTTACACGTTGAAGTACTTCGCCTCAGGATGATGGACGACCAGCGCCGAGGTGGCCTGCTCGGGATGGAGCTGGAACCCCTCCGACAGCTCGACGCCGATCCGCGCCGGGTCGAGCAGCCCCATGAGCTGGACCTGGTCCTCCAGATGCGGACAGGCGGGATAGCCGAACGAGTAGCGGCAGCCGGTGATGTTGACCTTGAGCATGTCGCTCAGCGACTCGTCGCCCCCGATGCCCAGCTCCGAACGCACCCTGGCGTGCCAGTACTCCGCCAGCGCCTCGGTGAGCTGGACGGACAGGCCATGGAGCTCCAGGTAGTCGCGGTAGGCGTCCTTCGCGAACAGCTCGGCCGTGGCCTGGCTGATCCGGTGGCCCATCGTGACGACCTGGAAGGCGACGACGTCGACCTCGCCGGACTCGCGGCGCCGGAAGAAGTCGGCCAGGCACAGGTGCCGGTCGCGGCGCTGACGCGGGAACGTGAAGCGGGTGCGCTCGTTCCCGGCCTCGTCCAGGATGATCAGGCTGTCGCCCTCGCTCACGCAGGGGAAGTAGCCGTAGACGACGGCCGCCTCCAGCAGGCTCTCCGTCTGCATCCGGTCCAGCCACATGCGCAGCCGCGGCCGGCCCTCGGTCTCGACGAGTTCCTCGTACGTCGGCCCGCCGCCGCCCCTGGCGCCCTTCAGCCCCCACTGGCCCATGAACGTGGCCCGCTCGTCGAGGAAGGCGGCGTAGTCGGCGAGCGGGATGCCCTTGATCACCCGGTCGCCGAAGAAGGGCGGCACGGGCACCGGGTTGTCGTCCGCCACGTCGGAGCGCGACGGCAGCTCCTCGACCGGGGTGCGGGTGAGCGTCGCGCCGGTCTTCACCCGGCGCTCCCGCAGCGGGGGCAGCGCGGCCCCCTCCTCGCCGCGTTTGACCGCCATGAACGCGTCCATCAGGCGCAGCCCCTCGAAGGCGTCCCTGGCGTAGCGCACCTCGCCCCGGAAGAGGTCGGCCAGGTCCTGCTCGACGTAGGCCCGGGTCAGTGCCGCGCCGCCGAGCAGCACGGGGAACCTGTCGGCGACCCCCCGGGAGTTCATCTCCTCGAGGTTCTCCTTCATGACGACCGTCGACTTCACCAGCAGCCCGGACATGCCGATCACGTCGGCCTTCTTCTCCTCGGCCGCCTCCAGGATCGCCGTCACCGGCTGCTTGATGCCGAGGTTCACCACCTCGTAGCCGTTGTTGGACAGGATGATGTCGACGAGGTTCTTGCCGATGTCGTGGACGTCGCCCTTGACCGTGGCCAGCACGATCCGGCCCTTCGTCGCGCCCTCGACCCGGTCCATGTACGGCTCCAGGTACGCCACGGCCGCCTTCATGACCTCGGCCGACTGCAGCACGAACGGGAGCTGCATCTGGCCGGAGCCGAACAGCTCGCCGACGGTCTTCATGCCGTCGAGCAGCACCTCGTTGATGATCTCCAAAGCGGGCCGCTGGGCGAGCGCCTCGTCGAGGTCGGCCTCGAGGCCCTTGCGCTCCCCGTCGATGATCCGCCGCTTGAGCCGCTCCCACAGCGGCAGCGCGGCCAGCTCGGCCGCCTTGCCCGCCCGCATCGACGCGGCGTCGACGCCCTCGAACAGCTCCATGAACCGCTGCAGCGGATCGTAGCCGTCCCGGCGCCGGTCGTAGACCAGGTCGAGCGCCACCCGGCGCTGCTCGTCGGGGATCCGGGCCATGGGGAGGATCTTGGACGCGTGCACGATGGCCGAGTCGAGCCCGGCGTCGACGCACTCGTTCAGGAAGACGGAGTTCAGCACCATGCGCGCGGCGGGGTTGAGGCCGAACGACACGTTGGAGACGCCCAGCGTGGTCTGCACGCCCGGATAGCGGCGCTTGAGCTCGCGGATCGCCTCGATCGTCTCCAGGCCGTCGCGGCGGGTCTCCTCCTGGCCGGTGGCGATCGGGAAGGTCAGGCAGTCGACCACGATGTCCTCGACCCGCATGCCCCAGTTCCCCACGAGGTCGTCGACGAGGCGGGAGGCGATCCGTACCTTCGCCTCGGCCGTACGCGCCTGGCCCTCCTCGTCGATGGTCAGCGCGACCACGGCGGCGCCGTGCTCCCGGACCAGCCGCATGATCCTCGTGAAGCGCGAGCCGGGTCCGTCGCCGTCCTCGTAGTTCACCGAGTTGACGACCGCCCGCCCGCCGATCATCTCCAGTCCTGCCTCGATCACCGCCGGCTCGGTCGAGTCGATCACGATCGGCAGCGTCGAGGCGGTGGCGAAGCGGAAGGCCAGCTCCTTCATGTCGGCGACGCCGTCCCTGCCGACGTAGTCGACGCACAGGTCCAGCATGTGCGCGCCGTCGCGGGCCTGCGCCCGGGCGATCTCGACGCACTCCTCGTAGTCGCCGGCCAGCATCGCCTCGCGGAACGCCCTGGACCCGTTGGCGTTGGTGCGCTCACCGATCGCCAGATAAGAGGTGTCCTGCCGGAACGGCACGCTCTGGTAAAGGGAGGCGGCCCCCGCCTCGGGACGCGGACGCCGTACGGCACGGGCCCGGCCCGCCACGCGCTCCACGACCCGGCGCATGTGCTCGGGGGTGGTGCCGCAGCAGCCGCCGACCAGCCCGAGCCCGTAGTCGCGCAGGAACGCGTCGTGGGCTTCGGCGAGCTCGTCGGGAGTGAGCGGGTAGTAGGCGCCGTCGGCGGTGAGCTGCGGCAGCCCGGCGTTCGGCATGCACGACAGCGGCAGGCGCGAGTGCTTGGCCAGGTAGCGCAGGTGCTCGCTCATCTCGGTCGGCCCGGTGGCGCAGTTGAGGCCGATCAGATCGGCGCCCAGCGGCTCGATCGAGGTCAGCGCCGCGCCGATCTCCGAGCCGAGCAGCATCGCGCCGTTGGTCTCGATCGTCACCTGCGCGATGACCGGCACGTCGCGCCCGGCGGCCTCGATCGCCCGCTTCGCGCCCACGATCGCGGCCTTGACCTGCAGCAGGTCCTGGCAGGTCTCGATGATCAGCGCGTCGGCCCCGCCCGCGATCAGTCCGGCGGCGTTGTCACGGTAGGCGTCGCGCAGGGTCGCGTACGGCAGATGCCCCAGCGTGGGGAGTTTGGTGCCCGGGCCCATCGAGCCGAGCACGAAACGGGGGTGATCGGGAGTGGACCAGGAGTCGGCCCGCTCCCGGGCGAGCCGTGCGCCGGCCTCGGAGTATTCGTAGATCCGGTCGGCGATGCCGTACTCGCCGAGGGCCGCGCGGTTGGAGTTGAAGGTGTTGGTCTCGACGCAGTCGACGCCCACCTCGAGGTAGGCGTCGTGGACGGCCCGCACGATGTCGGGACGGCTGACGTTGAGCACGTCGTTGCAGCCCTCGTGGCCCTGGAAATCGTCGAGCGTCGGGTCGTAGGACTGCAGCATCGTCCCCATTGCCCCGTCAGCGACCAGGACTCGCTCGGACAGCACTTCTCGGAAGGACGGTCTGCCGCTGTTCATGGGGGAAAGACTATCGGCCCGCCCGCCGTCGGCCCGGCGCGTCGACGCGGGCGTGCGGCACCCCGGCGCGGCGCCCGGGCCACCCCGGATGGAGCCGAATGTGCCTCCCCGCTCCCCTCAGCGAATAGTCTTGGACTCGACCATACGTGCCGTGGGCCAGTGAGGGAGGCGGCGTGATCGAGCTCGAAGGGCTCCCTGAGCTCGTCGACCCGGTGCTGATCGCCGCGTTCGAAGGGTGGAACGACGCCGGCGAGGCGTCCAGCGGCGTGCTCGCCCACCTTGAGGCGGAGTGGAAGGCGACACCGCTCGTCGAGCTGGACCCGGAGGACTATTACGACTTCCAGATGACCCGTCCCATCGTGGAGATGGGCGACGGCGTCACCCGGTCCATCACCTGGCCGACGACCCGGCTGCTGCTGGCCCGGCCGCCGGGGGCGGAGCGGGACGTGGTGCTGCTGCGCGGCATCGAGCCCAACATGCGCTGGCGGTCGTACTGCGCGGAGATCGTCGGCCTGTGCCAGGACCTCGGGGTGGAGTTCGCCGTGCTGCTCGGCGCGCTGCTCAACGACTCCCCGCACACCCGGCCGGTGCCGATCGTGGGCTCGGTGAGCGATCCGGGGATGGCCCGCTCGCTCAACCTGGAGCCGACCAAGTACGAGGGCCCCACGGGCATCGTCGGCGTGCTGCAGCACACCCTCGGGCACGCCGGGCTGCGCACGGTCTCCCTGTGGGCGTCGGTCCCCCACTACGTCGCCCAGCCGCCGAATCCGAAGGCCACGCTGGCGCTGCTGCGCCGCATCGAGGACCTGCTCGACATCCCCATGCCCTACGGCGAACTGGCCGAGGAGGCCCGCGCCTGGGAGCACGGCGTCGACGAGCTCGCCGCGCAGGACAGCGAGGTCGCCGACTACGTCAGGGAACTGGAGGAGCGCAAGGACGCGGCCGACCTGCCCGAGGCGAGCGGAGACGCCATCGCGGCCGAGTTCGAGCGCTACCTGCGTCGCCGCGACCGCGGCACCGATCGCTGATCGCCGCCGTCTCGGTCACGCCACCTTCACCTCGATGGCGGCGCCGGCGACGCGGACCCGGTAGGTCGGCACGGTGATGCCGGGATCGTCCAGGCAGGCCCCGGTGACCAGGGAGAAGACCTGCTTGTGCATGGGCGAGGCGACCGTGGGCTCGCCGTTCCTGGTGCCGACGATGCCCCGGGACAGGACCTGAGCCCCGCTGAAGGGGTCGCGGTTCCCGAGCGCGTAGAGCCCGCCGTCGAACGTGCGGAACACCGCCACCTGGCGGCCCGCGACGAGGGCTGCCGCGCCGAGCTCCGGGACGAGCTGGGCGTCGGGGCAGACGGGGGTCCAGCCGGGCCCGCCGCCGCCGGTCTCGTCGGCGTACGTCCGATCGAGGGCCGCGTGGTCGAGGCCTGTGTGGTCAAGAGCCGTGTGGCCGAGGATGGTCATGGGGTCACCTCCACAGTGACGGGTATCGGTTTGATCTGACCGCGCTCCGTCCGGAACTCGATCGAGGGGTCCGGGGTGCCCGGAGCGTTCACGAAGCTGACGAAGCGCCGGAGCTTGTCCGGATCCTCCAGGGTGGCCCGCCACTCGTCCACGTAGCCGGCCACGTGCCGCTCCATCTGCGCGTCCAGGTCGGCGCAGATCCCCAGGGAGTCTTCCGTGATCACCGCCCTCAGCTGGTCGAGCCCGCCATCCATCGCCTCCAGCCAGGCCGAGGTCCGCTGGAGCCGGTCGGCGGTGCGGATGTAGAACATCAGGAACCTGTCGACGGTGCGGACCAGCTCGTCGGTGGCCAGGTCGGCGGCGAGCAGGTCCGCGTGCCGCGGCCGGAATCCGCCGTTGCCGCCCACGTAGAGGTTCCAGCCCTGCTCGGTCGCGATGATGCCGAAGTCCTTCGACCTGGCCTCGGCGCACTCGCGGGCGCAACCGGAGACCGCCGCTTTGATCTTGTGTGGCGCGCGCAGCCCCCGGTAGCGCAGCTCCAGGGCGATCGCCAGCCCGACCGAGTCCTGCACGCCGTACCGGCACCAGGTGGCGCCGACGCAGGACTTCACCGTGCGCAGGGCCTTGCCGTACGCGTGGCCGGACTCGAATCCGGCGTCCACCAGCCGCTTCCAGATCAGCGGGAGCTGCTCGACCCGGGCGCCCAGCAGGTCGATGCGCTGGCCTCCGGTGATCTTCGTGTACAGCCCGAACTCGCGGGCCACCTCACCGATCACGATCAGCTTCTCGGGGGTGATCTCCCCGCCCGGGATGCGGGGCACCACCGAGTAGGTGCCGTTCTTCTGGATGTTGGCCAGGAACTTGTCGTTGGTGTCCTGCAGCGCGGCCTGCTCCCCGTCGAGGATGTGCCCGTTGCCGAGCGAGGCGAGGATGGAGGCCACCACGGGCTTGCAGACGTCGCAGCCGCGCCCGGTCCCGTGCTCGGCGATGAGCCGGGAGAACGTGGTGATGCCGCGGACCGCGACGATGTCGAACAGCTCGGCCCGGCTGTGGGCGAAGTGCTCGCACAGCGCGGTGCCGACGTCCACGCCGGACTCGACGAGGATCCGCTTCAGCATCGGCACGCAGCTTCCGCAGGTGGTGCCCGCTCGGGTGCAGTCCTTGATCCCCTGCACGTCGGTCAGGCCTTCCTCGACGATGGCCGCGACGATCCGGTCCTTGGTGACGTTGTTGCAGGAGCAGACCTGAGCGTCGCCGGGCAGCTCGGTCTGGGCTCCCGCTCCGGCGAACAGCAGGTCGCTCGGAGACGCCGGCAGCGTCTTGCCCACGAAGGGCCGCAGCGTGCCGTACGGCCCGGCGTCGCCGACGCAGACCCCGCCGAGCAGCGTCTTGGCGTCGTCGCTCACGAACAGCCGCTTGTAGACGCCGGCGACCGGGTCCATGTAGACGACGTCGAGCGCGCCGGCGGCGTCCTCGAATCGGGTCTCGCCGAACTGGGCGACCTCGACTCCGAGCAGTTTGAGCTTGGTGGACAGGTCGGCGCCGCGGAAGGCGGCGGAGCCGCCGAGGATGCGGTCGGCGGCCACCTCCGCCTGGGTGAAGCACGGCCCGACCAGGCCGTGGACCATCCCCGCCGCGAGCGCGCACTCACCGATGGCGTACACCCGCTCGTCGGCGGTGCGCATGCCCTCGTCGACCACGATGCCGCCGCGTTCGCCGACCGGAAGCCCGCAGTCGCGGGCGAGCTCGTCGCGTGGTCTGATCCCCGCGGAGAACACCACGATCTGCGCCTCGATCGCCTCGCCGTCCGGCTTCACCAGCCGGGCGACCCGGCCGTCCTCGCCCGCCTCCACCGCCGCCACCCCCGCGCCGACGTGCACGGTCAGCCCGAGCGACTCGACGTGACGGCGCAGCACCGCCCCGCCGCCCTCGTCGACCTGGCGCGGCATCAGCCGGTCGCCCATCTCGACGACGTGGGTGCGCAGCCCGAGCCGGCGCAGCGCGTCGGCCGCCTCCAGCCCGAGCAGGCCCCCGCCGACCACCACGCCGGCGACCGCGTCCCCGGCCGCCGCCCTGATCGCGTCGAGGTCCTCGATGGTCCGGTAGACGAAGCAGCCGGGCAGGTCGCGGCCGGGCACCGGCGGCACGAACGGCGCCGATCCGGTCGCCAGCACCAGCACGTCGTACGGCTCACGCGTGCCGTCCGCCGCGACGACGACGCGGCGGTCGCGGTCCACCGCCACGACCCCGCATCCCAGCCGGAGCGTGACGCCGTCGGGAACGGGGAAGGTCAGCTCGGCCACGCTCCGCCCGCTCAGATAGGAGGTGAGGGCCACCCGGTCGTACGCGGGGCGCGGCTCCTCCCCGAAGACGACGAGGTCTCCCCGCAGGCCCCGGGCGATGAGGGTCTCGACCAGCCGGTGCGCCGCCGGCCCGAACCCCGCCACCACGATTCGCGAACTCATACGCTCACACCCTCCTGCTCGCACAGCCAGCCGACGATTCCGTCCACCGCTTCGCGGCACCCGCCGCACCCGGTCGTGGCCGCCGTCGCGGCGACGACGGCGGGCAGGTCCCGCGCGCCGGCCTCCCAGCAGGCCCTGATCCGGCCCTTGGTCACGTTGTTGCACCGGCAGACCCGCGCCGAGTCCGGCATCAGCGCCGGGCTCGCCGCCCCGGCGGCGGCCGGCTCCGGAGACAGCAGGCCCATCCGGTCGCCGGGCAGCGGGCCGCCCCGGTCGAACAGCTGGGTGAGCGAGCCCACGGTGGGCGTCTCCCCCAGCAAGATCGCCCCCACCAGCCGTTCGCCGCGGATGACGAGCTTGCGATAGGTGCCGCTGCGCCGATGGGTGAAGCGGACGATCTCCGCCTGGTCGTCGGTGAGGTGCGTCTCGCCCATCGCCGCCAGCTCGACGCCGGTGGCCTTGAGCCTGGTCACCACGCGGGAGCCGCGGTAGCGCGCGCCGCGGTCGGCTCCGGTGACGATGTCGGCGACCACCGCCGCCTGCTCCCACGCCGGTGCGACGAGTCCGTACACCGTGCCGGCGTGCTGGGCGCACTCCCCGATCGCGAAGATCGATCGATCGTCGGTTCGCAGCCCGTCGTCGACCACCACGCCCCGGTCGACCCGCAGACCGGCCTCACGGGCGAGCCGCACGACGGGCCGCACCCCGCACGCGAACACCACCAGGTCGGCGTCCGTCACGGCGCCGTCGGTCAGGCGCACGCGTCCGGGGTCGACCGCGCTCACGGTCACCCCGGTGCGCACCGTCACGCCGACCATCGCGAGGGTCTGGCGGAGCACCAGCCCGGCCTCCGTGTCGAGCTGGCGCTCCATCAGGTGACCGGCACGGTGCAGCAGCGTCACCGGCAGGCCCAGGCCGGCCAGGCCCCGGGCCGCTTCGACGCCGAGCAGGCCGCCGCCGACCACCACCGCGTGCCGGGCGGACCCGGCGGCCGCGCGGATCCGGTCGCAGTCGTCCAGCGTCCGGAAGGCCATCGCGCGCTCCGCGCCCGGGATGGGCGGCACCACCGGCTCGCTCCCGGTCGCCAGCACCAGCACGTCGTACGGCTCGCGCGTGCCGTCCTCGGCGACGACCACGCGGGCGGCCCGGTCGATCCCCAGCACCCGGACCCCCAGGTGCGTGCGCACGCCGTTCTCGGCGTACCATCCCGGGTCCAGCAGCCGGACCTGCTCGGGCCCGGCGGTCCCGGCGAGCACGTTCGAGAGCAGAACCCGGTTGTACGGCTGACACGGCTCGGCCTCGAACACGGAGACCTCGACATCGATCCCAGTGTCCCGGCCGCGGCGCCGCACCTCGGTGACGAGCCGGGCCCCGGCCATCCCGTTGCCCACGACGACGAGCCTCATGTGACACGCTCCACGCCGACCGCGCAGACCTTGAACTCCGGCATCCGCGAGATGGGGTCGAGGGCCGCGTTGGTGAGCCGGTTGACCCCCTCCCAGTGGAACGGCATGAAGACCGTGTCGGGCCGGATCGCGGTGCTCACCCTGGCCTCGCCTTCGGCCGTACCACGTCGGCTGCGCACCCGCACCCGGTCGCCCGGCGCCACGTTCAGCCGCCGTGCCAGGTCGGGATGGAGCTCCACGAAGACCCCCGGCTCCGCCTCGTCGAGCGCGGGGATCCGGCGCGTCTGGGCTCCCGACTGGTAGTGCGCGAGCACCCGGCCGGTGGTCAGGTACAGGGGGAACTCGGCGTCGATGTCCTCCGCGGGCGGCCGGTGCTCCACCGGGACGAGGCGGGCGCGTCCGTCCGGAGTGGCGAACCGGCCGGCGAAGGGTCTGGGCGTTCCCGGGTGGTCCTCGGCCGGACAGGGCCAGAAGAGGCCGGTCCCGGCGGCGAGCCGGGCGTGGGTGATGCCGGAGTAGTCGGCGATCCCGCCCCGGGAGGCCTCCCGCAGTTCGTCGAACACCTCGCCGGGGTCGGCCGGGAAGGCGTCGCCGCGGCCGAGCCGGTCGGCGAGGCCGCGCAGGATCTCCAGGTCGCTCCACACGCCCGGGGGCGGATCGACGGCCCGGCGGCGCAGCAGGACGCGGCCCTCCAGGTTCGTGATCGTGCCGTGCTCCTCGGCCCACTGGGTGGTGGGGAGCACGACGTCGGCCATGGCGGCGGTCTCGGACAGCACGATGTCGGAGACGACCAGCAGGTCCAGCCCGGCCAGCCGCCGGGCGACGCGGCCGGCGTCCGGCGCGGAGACCACCGGGTTGGACCCGAACAGCAGCAGCGCCCGGGGACCGGGCGGCGTGCCGAGCGCGTCGAGCAGCTCGAACGCGGATCGGCCCGGCCCGGGCAGATCGCCGGGGTCGACTCCCCACACGGCCGCCACGTGCGCCCGCGCCGCCGGGTCGTCGATCCGGCGATAACCGGGCAACTGGTCGGCCTTCTGCCCGTGCTCCCTGCCGCCCTGGCCGTTGCCCTGGCCGGTGACGCATCCGTAGCCGGAGCCCTCCCGTCCGGGCAGGCCGAGGGCGAGGGCCAGGTTGATGAACGCGGTCACGGTCTCGGTGCCCTTGGCGTGCTGCTCGGCGCCCCTGCCGGTCAGGATCATCGCCCGGTCGGCCGCGCCGAGGATCCGTACGGCCTCGCGCATGAGGGCGACCGGCACGCCGGTCACCCGCTCGACCCGCTCGGGCCACCAGGTCGAGACCGACGTGCGGACCTCGTCGAACCCGACCGTGCGCTCGGCCAGGTAACCGAGATCCGCCTGGTCACGCGCGATCACGAGATGCAGCAGGCCGAGGGCGAGGGCGAGATCGGTGCCCGGGGTCACCCGCAGGTGCAGGTCGGCGAGCCGGGCCGTGGGCGTGGTCCTGGGGTCGATGACGATCAGCCGGCCGCCGCCGTCCCGCATCCGCGTCAGGTGCCGGACGAACGGCGGCATCGTCTCAGCGACGTTGCATCCGGCGAGCAGGACAGCCCCGGCCCGGGCGATGTCGGTGATGGGGAACGGCAGGCCGCGGTCCATGCCGAAGGCCCTGGTGACGGCGGCGGCCGCCGACGACATGCAGAACCGGCCGTTGTAGTCGATCTGGCCGGTGCGCAGCGCGACCCGGGCGAACTTGCCGAGCTGATAGGCCTTCTCGTTGGTCAGTCCGCCGCCGCCGAACACGGCCACGGCGTCGGGGCCGTGCTCGGCCTGGACGGCCGCGAGGCGTCCCGCGACGAAGTCGAGCGCCTCGTCCCAGCCCACCGGGCGGCCGTGCAGCAGCGGCGTGGTCAGCCGTTCGGGTGAGACCAACAACTCGGCGGCGGTCCAGCCCTTCTGGCACAGACCCCCCTGGTTGGCCGGGACGTCCTCGCGGGCCGTCACGTGGATCCCCCCTCCGACGGAGCGGGCGTCCGTCACGCGCATGCCGCACTGCAGCGCGCAGTAGGGACAGTGCGTCGCCGTGCCTGCCGGGGCCGGGGACCGTGCGGATGAAGGTGGGATCGGCATGGGTCCGATGGTGGTCGCCGCCGGTTTCGCCGCTGAGTCCCCCTTGTTACCGATGCGCTAAAAGCCGCCGGGTGTGACCGCGGGCTTCCCCTGCTCGTGCCGGCGGCCGGTGCGGTATGGATCTCCGATAGATTGATCTACCTTCGGATTGGGCATCGTCTTGTCGGTGTCGTCGTCGCCGCGGGGAGCGTGCATGGCCGTACGGCAGATCCTGATGTTCGACGATCCCGCTCTGCGGGCCGCGGCGGAACCGGTCACCGCGTTCGACCGCTCGCTGCGTGAGCTCGTCAAGTCGCTCACCGCGACCCTGCGGGCCGGCCAGGGCCGGGCCGGGCTCGCCGCGCCCCAGATCGGGGTCCCGCTCCGGGTGATCGCCTACGCCGTCGACGGCAGGTCGGGCCACCTCGTGAACCCGCGCCTGGAGCTCGCCGCGCGGACCGTGGTGGCCGACGAGGCGTGCCTGTCCGCCCCCGGCGTCTGGTGGCCCAGGGAGCGGTCGTTCTCCGCCGTGGCCCGGGGCAGGGACATGTACGGCAAACCGGTGACGCTGCGGGCGATCGGCATGCTGGCCCGGGTCCTCCAGCACGAGGTCGACCACCTGGACGGCGTGCTCTTCATCGATCACCTGCCCGACGAGGAGCAGCGGCGTTTCCACTCCGCCATTCCCAGGTGATTTTCCCGATATATACGTTTTTTCTCGTACGCGGCTTTTCGCCGTTCCAGAGCCGCTCCAGAGCCGTTACGAAACCGTTCTGGAACGGATCCAGCATCGGACTAGCGCAACCCGGACATTTCGCTAGACATTTCGGTTGACATGTGACCGCTTCACGTCCCGTGGGAATAGCCGGGGCGGGCGTGGGAAATATCGATGCAACCTCCCGACGGACGACGTCTCGTGGGAGGGCGCGCGTTTGCCAGCGATCACACGCCGGGTGTTCTTGTCGGCCGGGAGCGGAATCGCCTGGGCGGTCCTGAGCGGCCCGTGGGCCGAGGCCGACACAGTGGACAAGGACGGCAAGGGGAGCAAGGAGAAAAAGGGAAACAAGGCGAGCAAGGAAAGCAGGGAGAAGAAGGGCGGCAAGGCGGAGAAGACGGACGGCCCGCCGAGTCGTCCCCGCATCCACACCAGGGACGAGTGGGACGCCGCCGCGCCGAAGAGCAAGGCCGTCGTGCTCGACACCCCGCCCGACCGGCTCGTCATCCATCACACCGCGACGGCCAACACGCGCGACGTGAGCCTGGAGGCGGCGTTCCGGCTCTCCCGCGCGATCCAGCGTTACCACATGCGGCGCAACGGCTGGGCGGACATCGGCGAGCAGTTCACGGTCAGCCGGGGCGGTCACATCATGGAGGGCCGCAACCGGACGCTGCCGGCGATCGCCCAGGGCGGGAACGTGGTGGGCGCGCAGGCGGCCGGCCACAACCGGCACACGCTGGGGATCGAGACCGAGGGCACCTACACGACGGAACTCCCTCCATCCGCCCAGCTCGACTCGCTGACGGCGCTGCTGGCCTGGCTGTGCTCGACCTACCGGCTCGACCCCGAGGTGGCGATCATCGGCCACCGCGACCTCAACGCGACCGCCTGCCCCGGCGACCGCCTGTACGAATACCTCCCCGAACTGCGGGCGGGGGTGGCCCGCCGGCTGGGCGACCGCCGGCCTGACGGAGAACGGCCGGACGAGCCGGAGGAACGGGATGATCAGGACAAGTCGCAGGCCGATCGGTGAAGGGCCCAAAACGCGATCGGCACGCCATCGGGCGCCCGCGTTGACAGTTCGGCCTTCGATTGGTCAGATAAGCATAACGATCAGCGGGTGATCCTGATTTCGCCGATCGCCGGCGAGGGGTGGGGACACGGTGGCGATTTCTTCTTTGACGGCCGGTTCGCAGGGCACCGTACACGCGGTGAGGTCGGAACGATAGTCTCGGGTCTCCGCGAGATTCCGGACGGTCTCCCGCCCGATTTCGCGTGCTTTCAACCCCCGACCGCGGCACCCGCCCCCGATGAACCGCGCGACGACGCCGACCAGCACCGCCACGGAGGATCCATACCCATGAACCGCGAGAGCAGCAGCTCCATCCCACACTTAGGGCCGCTCTCCCAGCAAGCCTCCATGGACAGGTTTGTCCGAATTTCCCCCTTAATGGCGATCGCCCCTCGAGTGAGCGTCGTGGTACCGGCGCTCAACGAGGCGGAGAATCTGCCCCACGTTTTCGCGACCCTGCCCCGGTGGATCCACGAGGTGGTGCTCGTCGACGGCAACTCCACCGACGACACGGTCGCGGTGGCCAAACGGCTGCGGCCCGGCCTGCGGGTGGTGCGCCAGCGTGGCAGCGGCAAGGGCGACGCGCTCGCCGAGGGGTTCGCCGCGTGCACGGGCGAGATCATCGTCATGATCGACGCGGACGGCTCGACCGACGGGCGGGAGATCGTCCGCTTCGTCGGCGCGCTCGTCGCGGGCGCCGACTACGCCAAGGGGTCGCGCTTCCTCAACGGCGGCGGCAGCGACGACATCACGGCCGGACGCAGGCTCGGCAACTTCGTGCTGAGCTCACTGGTCAACCTGCTGTTCCGTACCCGCTACACCGACCTGTGCTACGGCTACAACGCTTTCTGGGCCGGCCACCTGGACACGCTGGCACCCGACTGCGCCGGGTTCGAGGTCGAGACGCTGATGAACATCCGCGCCGCCAAGGCCGGGCTGCGCGTCCACGAGATCCCCAGCCACGAGCGCCACCGCCTGCACGGAACGAGCAACCTGCGAACGTTCCGCGACGGCTGGCGGGTCCTCAGGACCATCGTCAGTGAACGGCTCGGCCGGGCCCTCCCGGTCGCCGGATCGCCGGCCGCCGACCGATCGCCGATCGCCGACCGGGGGGCCGCATGACGGCGGCCGGCGTCAGGACCGGCATCGGCGTCGGCGTCGGGACCGGCGCCGGGACAGAAACCGCGGCCGGCACCGGAGCCGGCGCCGGGGCGAAAGCCAGGGCGGAAACCGCTCCGTGACCGAGACCCTTCCCCGCACGCCGGCGGCGGCCGAGCCCGGGGAGGGCCCCCGGCGGTCGCGCAGGAGGTTCATCCCCGGACTGGACGACCCCCTGTTCAAGAACGCCTACGCGCTCATGTTCAGCGCGGGCGCCTCCGGGGTGCTCGGCCTGATCTACTGGGTGCTGGCCGCCCGCCTGTACGACACGGACGACGGCGGGCGGGCGATGGCCGTCATCGGGGCGATGCGGCTGCTGGCCGCGCTCACCTCGATGGGCTTCGTCGGCACGCTCACCAGGTTCATCGCCGACACGGGCCGCGCCACCGGCAAGTTCGTCCGCGGCGTCTATCTGGCGTCGACCGGCGCGGCGGCCGTCGTCACCGTCGTCTTCCTCCTGACGCTCCGCTATTGGGGCGACAACTACAGCAGCCTCAGCGGGTTCGGCCCCGGCCTGATGTTCGTCGGCGCCGTGCTGTCATGGGTGATCTTCACGCTGCAGGACGTGGCGCTCACCGGCCTGCGCAAGGCGATCTGGGTGCCGGTCGAGAACATCGCGTACGGCGTGGTCAAGATCGTCCTGCTGGTGGTGCTGGCCGGGACGCTCCCCGAGCACGGCATCACGGTGTCATGGGTGGTGCCGGTGGTCATCATGGTGCTGCCGGTCGATCTGCTCATGTTCCGGCGGCTCATCCCCGCGCACGAGCGGGAGACCGCGCACCGCAGCCCGCCGCCGATCAGGACGGTCGGCAGGTTCCTCGCCGGCGACTACCTGGGCTCCATGTTCGTCCTCGCGATCACCTACCTGCTGCCGGTGATCGTGGGCGCCTTCGTCGACGCCACCACGTTCAACTACTTCTACAGCACGGGCATGCTCGGGGCGATCATCGAGATCCTCGCGGTCAACATGGCCGCCTCGCTGACCGTCGAGGGGGCCTTCGACACCGCCAGGCTCGCCGAGAACGGCCGCCGCGCGCTCACCCGCACGCTCCTCATCCTCTGCCCGACGGTCCTCGGCACGGTCGTGCTCGCGCCGTACCTGATGGCGGTGTTCAGCCCGGGGCACGCCGAGCACGCCACCACGCTGCTGCGGCTCATCGCGCTCGCCACGCTGCCGCGCGCGCTCATCGAGATCCACCTCGGCGTGCTGCGGGCCAAGAGCCGGTCGAGGACGCTCGCCGTCGTGCAGGGCGGGATGTGCGCCGTCGCGTTCGCCGCCACGTTCTTGCTGCTCCCCCGGTTTGGGATCGACGGGGTGGGGATCGGCCTGCTGGTCGCGCAGCTCGTCATCGCGGTCGCGATCATGCCGGCGCTGCTGCGCTCCCTGGTCGTGCCCGGCTCGGCCCCGGCCGGTGCCGCCGCCCGCGCGCTGCCGTACCGCATGATGGTCCTCGTGACGACGATCAGTGCCCGAGCGGCCGCGGCCTGGCGGCCCGAGCGGGCCGCGAACTGGCTGCTCCCGCTGCTCGCCGCGGAGGGGTTCACGATCTACCTGGTCGCGCTGCTGGCCCCGCGCACCTCGCTGACCGGAGTCGATCCCGACCGGATGAACGGCCTCGGCCTGATCTCGGTGCTGCCCCCGCTGTCGCTGGCCGGACTCGCACTGCTGGTCCTCGCGTTCTTCGTCACGCTCGCCCAGCGCCGCTACCGCCCGGTGCTGCTGCTCGTGCAGTTGCTCGCCATCACGTTCTGCCTGCACGGCGCGTCCGCGCTCGTCTCGGCGGAGCCCCGCTTCCCCACCGCGTGGCTGCACGTCGGGTTCACCGAGTACATCGCGCGGACCGGCGGCACGCTGCCCGGCCTGGACGCCCGGTTCAGCTGGCCGGGGTTCTTCGCGGCGTTCGCCTTCGTCTCCGGCGCGCTGGGCATGGAGGACTTCCGGGAGTTCGTCAACTGGGTGCCGGTCGCCTCGAACATCCTCTACCTGGTCCCCCTGCTGCTGATCCTGCGCCGGATGCGGGCCGACCGCCGGGCCAAGTGGCTGGCGGCCGTGCTGTTCGTCACCCTCCAGTGGATCGGCCAGGACTACTTCTCGCCCCAGGGCACCACCTATCTGTTCTATCTGCTGTTCCTGGCGATCGTGGTGACGTGGTTCGGCCGCCGGGACACCGGACCGGGGTCGGGGAAACGGCCGGAGCCCGGCGAGTTCGTCTCCCGGCCCGCCGACCGCCTCACCCGCCTGGTGCTGTACGTCGTGCTGCTCCTGCTCGGTGCGGCTGCGACCGCGACACACCAGATCACTCCGTTCATGATGGTGGCCGCCGCGCTGGGCCTGGTCCTCGTCCGGCGCTGCGGCCTGGTCACCCTGCCCTGGCTCGTCGGCGGCTTCGCCGTGGCCTGGGTCAGCTATCTGGCCACGCCCTACTGGGGCGGCCACCTGGGCGACATGCTCGGCGGCATCGGTTCCCTGCTGAGCAACCTGTCAGCGAACACCACGGGACGGCTCGCGGCCGCCACCGGCGACCCCCTCCACCCCTACGTGCTCAAGCTGCGCCTCGGTTTCGCGGCCGTGCTCGCCCTGCTGGCGGCCGTCGGGGTGGTGCGCAGGTTCCGCCGCGGGGTCGTCGACCGGGTCGCGCTGGTGCTGACGATCACCCCGGTGTCCGCCATGGCGATGCAGAGCTACGGCGGCGAGATGGGGCTGCGGGTGTACTTCTTCCTGCTGCCGGGGGCATGCCTCCTCGCAGCCTACGCGTTCTTCCCCGAGTTGCCCGGCAGCCTGCGGGGCATGCGGCAGGTCGTCGGCAGGCCGTCCGTGCTCGAACTGGTCCGTGCCCGGCTGCCGATGACGGCCGCGTTCGTGACCGTGCTGGCGCTGGCCGGCGGCTTCTTCGTCGCGCGGTACGGCAACGAGCAGTTCGAACGCGTCACCACGGGTGAGGCCCGCGCGCTCGAGTACGTCTACGCCCACGACCGGCCGAGCGCCCGCGTCCTGCTGCTCACCCCGACCGAGGCGGCGCCGGGCACGGTGAGCCCGGACATCACCTACAGCGTCGTGCCGTGGCGGGAGCGGGACGTCGAACGGGTCGAGTGGATGGGCACCACGCCGCCCGCGGACCCCACCGATGTCGCGCCCCTCGTCTCCGCGCTGCGCGAGCTCGGTCCCGGCTCGTTCCTGGTGACCCTGCGCAGCCAGGAGACGATGCTGGAGGTGACCGACCCGCTCGCCCAGGGCATCCCGGTCGGCTGGGGAAAGCGGCTGCGCGCCGCCCTCACCGACTCCCCCGACCTGGTCACCCTGTTCACCGACGACGACGCGGCGGTCTACGCGCTGCGCAAGCAGCCGCCGGGATCGGTGCCGCCCGCCGCCGACTACACGCTCGCCCCGCCCGCCGACACGCCGTGGACGCCGCTCGGGCTGATCGCCTTCGCGCTGTACTCCGGCGTGCTCGTCGCCGCCGAGACACTCGGCCTGAGCGGCTCCCGCCGCCGGCGCCGCGGCCTGTTCCTGACCGCCGCCGCGGCCGGCGTGATCGCCGTAGCCGTGGTCGTCGAACGGTTCATCACACTGGGCCTATGAGCCGAGCCTGTGAGCCGGGCCTAGAACCGGGTCTACGAGGCAGCGCGGTCCATCCAGCGGACCTCGTACGGCTCCAGCGCGACGTCGCCGCCGTCGACCCGTACGTCCTGGCGGTCGCCCGTGGTGTTGACGAGCACGAGGCGGTGCTCCTGGGCGAGGGCGCGCACCCGCGGGCTCGACACCGCCACCGGATCGAGCCGGGCGCCGGCCGGGAACCAGCGGGCGAACTCCCCCAGGAGGTCGAGCGTCGGCGACGGGGCACCATCGGTGTTCGAGACCAGGCACAGCGCGCAGTCGTCCCGCCGGTCGCGTGGCGCGTACGTGTCCCAGTAGAGCACCGTGTCGGCGCCGCTCTCCGCGAACTCGATCAGCGCGGCCGCGGTCACCGCCAGCCGCCGCGACTCGGTCCACTCCAGCGCCGGGCACGAGCCGCCCGGCTCGATCGACGCGCAGGGCAGCGGGTAGAACTCCGCCCACCAGACGGGCAGGCCCGACCGCTCGCGCAGCCACCGCGTCATCGCGCCGAACTTGCCGAGCGCGCCGAACTCGTCGGGCCGCTGGACGCCGTCACGCGGCACGGACCCGCCGTCGACGACGACGAAGTCCGCGCCACGCTTGTGGCGCAGCCAGTAGTCGACGGCCTTCAGCACCCGGCCGTCCACCGACCCCCACGGCCCGCGCACGTCCGACGGGCTCGGCGAGTCCCCCGCGTAGCTGTCCACCGGAATGTACGGCCCGCCGACCTGGATGCCGGGATCCACGGCCTTCAGCGCGTCGTAGACGCGGTTGTAGAGGTCGGTGTAGGCGATCGCGTTCCACTCGCCGCGTCCGTTGTCCCACAGTCCCTTGAACTCGTTCCACACGATGAACCGGCGGACGTGGGGGTAGCGGCGGGCGACGGCGGCGGCGAGGGCGGCGAAGTCGTCGAAGTGCCGCTGCCGCGGCGCCACCTCGATCAGACTCCAGTCCGTCTTCCCCGGCCGGCCGCCCTTCATCCAGTCGGGGGCGCAGCACAGCGTGATGACCGGCGCGCCGCCCGTCTCCGCCATCAGCTTCACCCGCGCGTCCAGCGAGGCGAAGTCGAAGGCCCCCGGCCGGGGCTCCGGATTGTCGGTGCCGAAGCCCATGATGTGCTGGTTCTGCACGAGGCTCTGGGCGCCGAGTGCCCGTTCGGCCGGTCCGGCGATCTCCGGAGCGTCCTCCTCCGGGGTGTACTGCGTGTGCGTCAGCCCCCAGCGCGGCCAGCGGGCGGGCTCGCCCGTCCGGGTGAGGCCGAGCGGCGCGACCGTGGCGGCCGCGTCGCGGCCGGGCACGGGCGTCTGTCCGGCGCCGCGCCGGAGCGCGACCAGCCACAGCAGCGCCGCCACGGTGCCGACGGCGAGCAGCGCGGACAGCAGGGCGATCGGCCAGCGGGGGCGGGGACGGCCGCCGGGCGGCCTGACATGGCGTCCTCGGCTTGGTGCCACCGGGAAAGCGTAGCCGCTTCCCCGGCAAGCGGCCCCCTCACGGGAGAAGACAGGAGAAGATGGGGCACGTGCAGATATCGGTGATCCGTCCCGGCGAACTCGGCCCATCAGAGCTGGCCCGGTGGCGCGAGTTCCAGGACGCCGACCCCGAGCAGGACAACCCGTTCCTGTCGGCGGAGTTCGTCACAACGGTGGCGGAGCTGCGCCCACAGGTGCGGGTGGCGGTGGTCGAGGACGGCTCCGGCGTCGCCGGCTTCTTCCCGTACGAACGGCACCGGCTCGGCATCGGCAGACCGGTCGCGGCCGGGCTCACCGACCTGCAGGGCATGGTGTACGCCACGGGCCTGGACCTCGACGCGGCGCGGCTGCTGCGCGCGACCGGGCTCGCGGCCTGGGAGTTCGACCATCTGCACGTCGGCCAGCCGATGTTCGCCCGGCATCACTCCGGCCGCCACCCCTCCCCGGTCATCGACCTCGACGAGGGGTACGACGCCTACCTGGCCGGGCTGCGCCGCCGCTCGCCGACCACGCACCGGATGACCCGCTACAAGCGCAACCGGCTCGGCCGGGAGATCGGCGAGGTGCGCCACGAGGCCGAGTCGTCCGACACGGCGGCCCTGCGCGAGCTGCTGCGGTGGAAGTCGCTGCAGTATCGGCGCACCGGCCGTACCGACCGGTTCGCCAGCCCGTGGATCGTCGAGCTGGTGGAGCGGCTGCACGCCATCCGCACCGACCGCTTCGCCGGCTGCCTGTCCCTGCTGCGCGCGGGCGACGAGGTGGTCGCCGGCCACTTCGGGGTGCGTACGGCGAGCCAGCTGTGCACCTGGTTCCCCGCCTACGACACACGTTTCGGCAAGTACTCCCCCGGGCTCCTGCAGCATCTCGGGATGGCCGAGGACTTCGCGGCGATGGGCCTGCGGCACATCGACATGGGCCGCGGCGAGAAGGACTACAAGGAGAGCCTGAAGACCCGCGACCTGCAGGTGGCCGAGGGGCGGGTCGCGCGGGCGACCCCGGCGGCCGGGGCGCACTGGGTGCTGCGCGTGCCCGTGCGCGGCCTGCGCAACGCCGTGCTGGCCAGGCCGTACCTCAGAGACCCCGCCGACCGGATGCTCAAGGCGTACGGCAGGCTCGTCAGAAGGTGACCGGCAGCCGCCTGACCGCGTTGTTGAAGGTGGACACCATCGGCTCGGGCGGGCCGGCGAGGCGGAGGCCGGGCAGGCGGGTGTAGAGCTCGCCGAGCAGCACGGTGAGCTCCCGCTTGGCCAGGTGGGCGCCCAGGCAGTAGTGCGCGCCCGGCCCGCCGAAGGCGACGTGGGGGTTGGGCGTGCGGGTGATGTCGAAGACGTCGGGATCGGTGAACACCCGCTCGTCGCGGTTGGCCGAGTTGTAGAAGAGCACGACCTTGTCACCGGGAACGAGCCGCAGGCCGCGCAGCTCGTGCTCGGCCACGACCGTCCGCTGCAGCTGGGTGATCGGTGAGGCGTACCGCACGATCTCGTCGACGGCGCCGCCGATGCGGCCGTCGAAGTCCGACAGCAGCAGCTCGCGCTGCTCCGGGTGCTCGGCGAGCAGGGTGACCGCGTGGGACAGCGCGTGCCCCGGCGTGTCGATGCCGGCGACGACCAGGAGCAGGAAGAACGCGCCGAGCTCCATGCCGGTCAGCCGCTCGCCGTCGACGTCGGCGCCGGCGAGGGCCGAGATGACGTCGTCGCCGGGCCGTCTGCGCCGCTCCCGGCCGAGCCGGACCACGAGGTTGCGCAGGCCGAGCGTCGCCCGGGTGTTCTTGACCGCGTGCCGGAGCATGCCCTTCGGGTCGCTGCGCACGGCCTGGTACTCCACCGTGTCCCTGACCCAGCCCAGCACCCGGGGCCGGTACCGCTCCGGAATGCCGAGCAGGTCGCAGACCACGTGGGTGGTGAACCGCTGCGCGACCAGCTCGACGAAGTCCCCTCCCCCGGCGCGGGCGAGCTCGGACACGGCGTCGGCGGCCCGTCGGCGGATGTCGTCTTCCAGCCTCGCCATCATGCGCGGTGCGAACGCGCGGGACACGATGCGGCGCAGCCGGGTGTGCTCGGGCGCGTCCATGTTCTCCAGCGAGTTGCCGTAGACGTGCTTCACCCAGCCCGGCGGCTCGGGGTTGCTCACGGCCGGGCTGTTGGCGAACACGGCGGCGTTCCGGCTCGCCTCGACGACGTCGGCGTGCCGTACGAGCGCGTAGAAGCCCTTGCCGGACCGGGCCAGGGGCACCTTCGGCTGGGCGAAGAAGACCGGCTGCTCCCGCTCGCGCAGCCGCGCGAACGCGCCGGCGCGTTCGGCCGCCGGCCGCGCCCAGAAATCGATGGCGGCGATGTCGAGATCGGCGATGACGGTCACCTGACCAGAGTGGCACAACCTACGATGGAGGATCTCCGTCTCTGAGAAGGAATACATGCAGATCTCGGTCATACGCCCCGGCGAGCTGGGTCCCGGCGAGATCGCCGAGTGGCGGGCGATGCAGCGGTCCCTGCCGGAGCTGGCCAGCCCGTTCCTCGCCCCCGAGTTCGCGATCGCGGCCGGGGAGGTTCGGCCCGACGCGTTCGTCGCGGTGATCTCCGAGGGCGGCCGCAACGTCGGGTTCTTCCCCTTCGAGCGGCATGCGATGGGCGTGGGCAGGCCGATCGCCGGGTGGGTGTCGTTCGCCCAGGGCGTGGTGCACGCGCCGGGCGCCGAGTTCGACACGGCCGCGCTGCTGAAGGGCGCCGGCCTGGCCGTCTGGGAGTTCGAGTTCCTGGTGGGCGGCCAGCCGTGGTTCGCCCCGCACGCGGCGCTCACCGCCGAGTCCGTGCTCATCGACGTGGCCGACGGCTACGACGCCTACCTGGAGCGGATCAAGGCGCGGTCGCCCCGCACGATCAAGACGGCGATGTCCCGGCTGCGCAAGCTCGGCCGCGAGATCGGGGAGCCGCGGGTGGAGCTGCACTCCCCCAGCGTCGCGGAGCTGCGCCTGCTCATGAAGTGGAAGTCCGCCCAATATCGGCGCATCGGCCGGCCCGACCGCTTCGGGCAGCCGTGGGTCGTCGAGCTGGTCGAGCGGCTGCACGCCGGCCAGGCTCCCGGCTGCTCGGGCGCGCTCACCATGCTGTACGCGGGCGAGGAGCCGATCGCCGGCCACATCGGGCTGCGCTCGCCGTCCCTGCTGGCCGGGTGGTTCCCCGCCTACGACGCCGACTACGGGAAGTACTCCCCCGGCCTGCTCCAGCACCTGCTCATGGCCAGGGCGGCCGCAGAGGCGGGGATCCGGCAGATGGACTGGAGCACCAGCAAGGGCGACGACTACAAGCAGACGCTGCGCACGGGGGGTCACCCGGTGGCCGAGGGCTGCGCCCGCCGCCGCTCCGCCGGGGCCGCGCTGCACTGGGTGCGCAACACACCGGTCCGCCGGGCCCGGCAGTACGTCCTCGACACCCCCCGGCTGCACGGCCTCGCCGACCGGATGCTCCGCGGCTACGGCAGGCTACGCGGCGATTCGGAGAAAACTCCCATCGACCGATAAACCCGCTTTCCGGATGCGAATCGATTGCACGAGTTATCGGCGCACGAGAATACGTGCGACCCTACGATCGGGTCACGATGGCGTAACGGGCAATCGTGGTGCGGCCCGGCATTTTGTAGAGTCGCGGTGTGCCTGCGATCTGGATGTATCACTCGATCGACCATTACACGTACGATCCTTATACGCTGACGGTGAATCCGAAGAAATTCGAGGCCCAGATCAGGTGGCTTTACAAGCAGGGCAAGCGGGGCGTTTCCACCCGGGAGCTGCTGGCCGCCGGCGACCCTCGTGACCTGGTCGCGCTCACGTTCGACGACGGATACGCCGACTTCCTGCCGCACGCACTGCCCGTGCTGCGACGGTACGGTTTCACGGCCAGCCTTTACATCGTCTCCGGGCTGCTCGGCCAATACAACAGCTGGGATGAGCCGGGACCGCGCAAGCCGCTGCTCACCGCCGACCAGCTCCGGGAGATCGGCGATGAGGGCATGGAGATCGCCTCTCACGGGCTCACCCACACCGCGCTGACCACATTGGACGACGAGGCTCTCGAACACGAGCTGGTCACCAGCCGGGCCGTCCTCCAGGAGATCACCGGCCAGCCCGCCGACGGCATCTGCTATCCGTACGGCTTCGCCGACGAGCGGGTGCTCGGGGCGGTGCGGGCCGCCGGGTACGCCTACGGATGCGTCACCGTCGACCCGTATCCGGAGCCCGCCCCCTACGCCTACACCCGATCCTGTGTCGGGGATCGGTACGGGCCGCTGCGGCTGCGGGTGGCGCCGGCCGAGAAGTGGCTGCGCACCCGGCTCCGCCGGATCAGGCCGGTCCGCGCGGCCGGCCACATCACCGCCGGGCACATGGTGGCCGTGCCGCCTCTCCTGGAGGGCATCGCCCGCCTCGCGGACCACGCCCCCCTCTGAGGCCCCGCACCCGGAAAGCTCTAGCTGGTCGCGCCCGCGGCATCGAGGCGGCGCTGGACCCACGGCCTGGGCACCAGACCGAGCGCCAGCGCGGCGACCACGTATGACCTGATCTCCAACGGGCTGGCGAGGAACGACCGGCGGGCCCAGCGCAGCGCGTTCCGCCGCATCCCGAACATGCCCCACGCGATGCCGATCTGCCCGGCGATCCGGGCGAATCCGCGGCGCTCGGTGGAGAACTCCGGGTAGCCGGCGAGCAGCCACTCGCAGGCGGTGGCGATCGTCGCCCAGTGTCCGGTGAAGTGCGAGGTCCGGCCGTGGACCCGCACCCTGACCCCGACCACGGGCACGTACACGATGGGCGAGTGGCGTGCGGCTCGCAGCAGCATCTCGTAGTCCTCGCCGAACCCGCCCGGGATGTCCTCGGCGAACAGGCCCACCGGCCCGAAGAAGGCCTCCCTGCGCACGAGGAACGAGTCCGCGCACGCCTCCTTGATCCGCGAGTGCAGCAGATCCACATGGGCGATCTGCGGTTTGCGCCACAGGCAGGTGACGGTCCGGTCCGTGTAGACGGTCTCCGCTCCGCAGGAGGCGAACAGCGCGCGCGGGCGCTCCCGCAGCGCGGCGACCTGGTGGGTCAGCTTGTCCGGCAGCCACAGGTCGTCGTCGTCGCAGAAGCCCACCAGCTCGGACTCGGTGGCGAGGATCCCGGCGTTGCGGCCGGCCGGCAGCCCGGGAGCACGATCGTTGCGCATGACGCGGACCCGGCGCGCCGGTCCCGCCGCCCCCTCACGTCCGGCCACCGGCTCGGTCAGGCTCTCGTCGGGCTCGGCCCGGTCGAACACGACCATCACTTCGACAGGACCGGGATAGTCCTGCTCGACGATCGAGGCGATGGCCTCCCGGAGAAACTCCGGGCGGTCACCTCGGGTGCAGATCACGGCCGCGACGGAAGGCGGGACTCGCTCGTTCATGCAAGCAGATCGTAGCGAGACCGCCGGTCAGGTGCGGGAGATCCAGCGCACCTCGTACGGGGTCAGATCGAGTCTCCTGCCGTCCACCTCGGCCCGGACCCGCTCTCCCGAGGTGTTGACGACCAGCATCCGCGCCCGCTGCGCGAGCACCCGCACCGACGACGGCGAGGCGTGGACGTGGACCGTCTTGGCGCCCTTGGGGAACCAGCGGGCGAAATCCTGCAGGAGCGCGAGCATCCGCGTCGGCCGGCCCCCTCCCTTGACGCGGGGGTCGGTCCACAGGCAGCCGACCGGGCACTCCCGGCCCGGCTCCTGACGGTTCCAGTACAGGACGGTCTCGGCTTCGCTCTTGGTGAGCTCCATCAGCGACACCGCGCTCACCGCGAGGCGTTTGGCGTCGGACCAGCCCGAGCGGATCGGCTCCGGATACCACTCGGCCCACCAGATCGGCAGCTTGATGTTGTGGTGCAGCCAGCGCCCGATCGCCGCGAACTTGCGCTGCGCGCCGAAGTCGTCGGGCAGCATGCCCTCCTCGCTCTCGGCCGTCCCGTCCACGACGACGAAGTCGGCCCCAAGCTTGTGCCTGTTCCAGTAGCGCAGCGCGTCGAGCACCCGCTGGTCGACGTTCCCCCAGGACCCGTGCAGCTCGGACGGGGCATCGAAGTCGGCCATCACCGGGTAGGGCCCGCCTACCTTGATCTTCGGATTGACCGCCTTGAGCGCCTTGTACACCTTGTTGTACATGGCGGTGTATCCCTCGTAGTTCCACCGGTGCTTGGACTCGTCGAAGAAGCCCTTCAACTCGTTCCAGACGATGTAGTGGGTCACGTCGGGGTACCGCTGCGCCACCTTGGCGGCGAGGTCGGCGAAGTCCTGGTAGTGCTCGGGCTCCGGCGCCCGTTCGATGTGCCGCCAGTCGGTCTCGCCGGGCTTGCCGCCCTTCATCCAGTCGGGGGCGCAGCACAGCGTGATGATCGGAATGCCGCCGGTCTCCCGGATCAGGTCGATCCTCTCGTCGAGCGAGGCGAATTCGTATCTGCCGGGGCTCGGCTCCGGGTTGAGCGCGCCGAAGCCCATGATGTGCTGGTTCTGCAGCAGCCGTCGCTGCGCCAGCGCCCGGTGCACCGAGGCGATCGCGTCTCGGTCACCGTAGTCCGCCGTGTACTGCGTATGCGTGAAACCGACGACCGGCCAGCCGGAGGAGGAGCCCTTTCCGGCCTCCGCCTCCGGCACCGCCGCCGCTGTCGCCGAACCCGGGCTCGCCGCGGCGGCGGTGCTCGCGGCGGCGTTACCCGGAGCGTCACTCGACGCCCCGCTCACCGTCCCCGAGCAGGCCAGCACGACCAGCCCGGCGATCAGTGCCCCGGCGGCCCTGACGGCCCGTCGGCGAAACCCCACCCGCACCGCTCCCCCTTGCCCGAACAAGCCCGCGCCCGACGTCCGGCCCACACCGGTCCGGCGTCCGGCACGACCGTGCTCGACGCTATAGCAGGCTCAATGCAACCAGCCCATCTTGAGCCGGGGCTGTGGAAAACTTGGTGATCGGCTGAACCTGCGGATGATCGAGGGATCGGTGCGCGACCCGGTCAGAGGGCCAGGCCGAGCAGCGCGTCGGCCAGATCGCGGACCAGGCCGGGGGCCGCGGCGTCGTCCCCCTCGGCCGCCGCCCACGCGTCGATGATCGCGAGCGCCCCCGGTGCGTCCAGGTCACCGGCGATCCGCTCGCGCACCCCGGCGAGCACCGCGGCGCCGTCCGGGCCGGCCGGGCGGGCCACCGCTGCGCGCCACCGGGCCAGCCTGGCCTCGGCCTCGGCGAGCTGCTCCGGCGTCCACTCCCAGTCGTCTCGGTAGTGGCGGGCCAGCAGCGCGAGCCGGATGGCCATGGGGTCGGCCGTCTCCCGCAGGCGGGACACGAACACGAGGTTGCCGCGGGACTTCGACATCTTCTCGCCGTCGAGGCCGACCATCCCGGCGTGCACGTACGCCCGGGCGAACGGCCACTCGCCGGTGGCGACGTGCCCCTCGCAGGCGCCCATCTCGTGGTGGGGGAAGACCAGGTCGGAGCCGCCGCCCGCGACGTCGAAGCCGCTGCCGAGGTTGCCCAGCGCGATGGCGGTGCACTCGATGTGCCAGCCGGGGCGGCCGGGGCCGAACGAGGAGGGCCAGGAGGGCTCGCCGGGACGTTCGCGCCGCCACAGCAGCCAGTCGAGCGGGTGACGCTTGCCCGCACGCCCGGGATCCCCGCCACGCTCGGCGAACAGCTCCAGCATGGTCTCCTCCGGCAGGCCGGAGACGGCTCCGAACTTGGGGGCGGCGGAGACCGGGAAGTAGACGTCACCGTCGAGCTCGTAGGTGGCGTCCCGCTCGGCGAGCCGGCCGATCAGGTCGGCGATCTGGCCGATGACCTCGGTGACGCCCACGTACTCGCGGGGCGGCAGGATGCGCAGCGCCTCCATGTCCGACCGGAACAGCTCGATCTCGCCCTCGGCGAGCTCCCGCCAGTCCCGGCCCGTCGCCTCGGCACGTTCCAGCAGGGGATCGTCCACGTCGGTGGCGTTCTGGGTGTAGTGGACGCCGTGTCCCGCGTCCCGCCAGGCACGATTGATCAGGTCGAAGGCGAGATAGGTGTTCGCGTGCCCGAGATGGGTCGCGTCGTACGGCGTGATGCCGCAGACGTACATCCGGGCCTCCCCGGATGGAGCGGTCTCGCGGATCTCGCGGACGGCGGTGTCGTACAGCCGGAGCGGAAGACCTGAACCGGGCAACCTGGGGACATTCGGGACAGACCACGATCGCATGGTCTGAAGCCTATCCGCGCCCCCGCCGATTCCGTTCAGCCGGTGTCCACCTGATGCCAGGAGGACAGGTCGTCGGGCAGCGGGCAGAAATCATAGCGCAGGCCGCGCTCGGCCAGGGCGACCAGCGTGACCGACAGGCTCGCGAAGACCCGGCCGTCGGGCAGCGTGCGCCGGACCAGCAGGGCCCGGGGATCGTCGCCGGGCAGGTCGGCCGTCGAGCTCAGGCGCAGCCACTCGCCCCAGAAACGCGCCGGTGAGCAGCCCTCCCGCCACCGCGGCCGCGGTGCGGCGGCGAACCTCGGCAGGAACCACGCGGCCCTGGGGTCGCGGTCGCCGCGTTCCCATCCGGAGTTGACCACCATGTGCAGCCCCGGGGGCAGCTTGTCCTCGGTGAGCCGGTCACCGTCCCAGCTCCACAGTCGCACTCCGTCGATCCCGCCGATCAGCAGATGGAACGGATCGTAGCGGCGCAGTTCCACGGGCGGGAGCTCACCGGCTTCGGCGGCCAGCAGCGGGAGCTCGCCGCGAGACCTGCGGGCGGCCGGCGGCGCCGCGGCGCCCCGCCCGTTGAGCAGCGCGGCGACCCGCGGCACGGCCGGGTCGGCGGCCAGCCAGGTGCCGCCGGCCTCCAGGTCCCGGCCACCGATCAGTCCGGGATGGGCGGGCCAGTGGCGTGCGGGGGACATCCAGGGGCGGGTGACGAACTCGTCACGCACACCGGCGAGGAGCACCGGCGCCGAGGCCTCCGGTGTGACGCTCACGATGACCGTACACAATGCGCGTTCCCTCCATAACGGTAGAGACTTCTGCAGAGTGCACAATCCCTACGATTTATGCAAGAGTCGCTCGGAATCAGCCGTGTTTCCCCGAGTCGTCCGCCTGGACGTACGTCCTAGACGGGAGGCCAGGGGATGGCCGGCCAGTCCTCCGAGGGGTGGGGGTGGACGCCGCTCTCGATGAGGCGTCTGACCCGGTCCCGGGTGGCCGTGACCTCGGCCGGGATGAGCAGTTCCCGTAGTCTACGGCCAAGCCGGCCTTTGTCGATCTCACGCTCCAGCCGGTTCAGCACGGAGACCGCCTCACGCGAGAGCGGCTTGCCCCGCCACTGCCACAGCACCGTGCGCAGCTTGTCCTGCACGGCGAAGCAGACCCCGTGATCGACCCCGTACACGTGCCCGTCGGGCAGCGGCAGCAGATGACCGCCCTTGCGGTCGGCGTTGTTGACCACCGCGTCGAACACGGCCATGCGGCGCAGCGCCGGATTGCTGCTGCGCATCAGGGCCACCAGATCGGCCTCGGGATCGGTGTCGATCCACAGTTGCACCATGCCGGGCCCGAAAGGGCCGTCACGGTAGACCGTCGGGGGCACGATCCGCCAGCCGGTGACCGCCGCGACCTCGTAGGCGGCGACCTCCCGGGCTGCGAGGGTGCCGTCGGGGAAGTCCCACAGCGGACGCTCCCCCCGCACCGGTTTGTACACGCATGCGGCGCTGTGCCGGCCGTTCCTTATCGTGCAGTAGAGCGTCATGTTGGTGGCCTCGACCAGCCGTCCGGCCACCTCCATCACACCGTCCCGCAGCAGACGCAACGCGGTGGCGTCGTCGAGCGCGGGACCGTCCATCTCTGTGAAGCTCGGCTCGCCTCCGGCGGTCATGCGGGTCCCTGCCCGGACAGCTCACCGGGGTGATGGCCGTTGAGCCGGACGCAGATGTGGCCCTCCGGATCGAGTGGCCTGCCGCACAGCGGGCAGGGCGGGCGGCCGGCCGCGACGATCTCCAGCGCGCGCCGGCTGAACGCACGGGCCTCCGCGGCGCTGATGCGCACGCGCAGCACGGCCGGCTCGGGACGGTCGCCGAGCGAAGCCGCGATCTCCTCATCGTCCTCGATCTCGACCTCGTCGGTCGCCTCCTGCGCCTCGATGATCACCTGGGCGGTCTCCGGGTCCCAGGCGAGCGCCATCGTCCCCACCCGGAACTCCTCGTCGAGCGGCAGGTCGAGCGGGCCTTCGTCGGCCAGTTCCGTCGGCGCCACCGCCGGGACGGGGGCGCGCCCGCCGGTACGGCGCAGCACCTCGTCGAGCAGCTCGTCCAGCCGATCGGCGAGCACGGCGACCTGGAACTTCTCAAGTGCGACCGTGGTGATCCTACCCTGGCCCCGGGCCTGCAGGAAGAAGGCTCGCGCGCCCGGTTGCCCAACGGCACCAGCCACGAACCTCTCAGGCGGATCGTAGTCGAAGACCGGCATAGCCCGACCTTACGTGGTTCCGGCTCCACCGCCGACGGCGGCGTCGCTTCCGGTGATGTTTTCTCCCCCGCCCGTATCCTCCGGAACCTCACTCCGGGGCGTTAGATTGCCGACCTCGCCGCCGACGTCGTTGGCCCTGAGCAGGAACGGCCGCAGCGGGGTGTATCTGATCACGGTCAGGGACGCCGGGTCGACGGTGATCCGCTGGAACTGGTCCAGGTGCAGGCCGAGCGCGTCCGCCACGATCGCCTTGATCACGTCACCGTGGCTGCACACGAGGTAGGTCGCCTTGTCGCCCAGCCGCTCGTTCCATTCGCGTACCGCGCGCACGGCCCGGCTCTGCACCTCGGCCATGGCCTCGCCGCCGGGGAACACCGCGGCGCTCGGATGGGCCTGCACGACCTGCCACAGCGGCTCCTTGGCGAGATCCCCGAGCGGCCTGCCGGTCCACTCGCCGTAACCGCACTCCTCGAACCGCTCATCGGTCTCCACCGACAGCGCCCGGCCGCGCGCGATGGCCGCCGCCGTCTCCCGGCACCGCTCCAGTGGGCTGGAGACGATCGCGTCGAGTTCGAGGGGCGCCAGTCGCCGCGCCAGGGCGTCGGCCTGCTCGTGGCCGCGCCCGTCGAGGTGCACGCCCGGGGTCCGTCCGGCGAGCACGGGCCCGGTCAGCTCGGTGAGGCCGTGCCGTACGAGAAGAAGCGTCGTCATGACGAGACCACCCCAAGGGCGAGCAGCGTGAGCAGGAACGCGCCGGCGAACACACGGTAGGCCACGAACAGGACCGTCGAATGCTTCGCGACGTAACGCAGCAGCCAGGCGATCGAGGCGTACCCGACGATGAACGAGACCGCCGTGGCGATCACCGTCGGCGTCACGGGCACGCCGCCGCCGTCGCCCACGTGCCGCAGCTCGAACAGCCCCGACAGCACCACGGCCGGGACCGACAGCAGGAACGAGTAGCGCGCCGCCGCCTCACGGGTGTAGCCGAGGAACATCGCGCCGGTCATCGTCGAGCCCGAGCGCGAGGCCCCGGGGATCAGCGGCAGCATCTGCCAGGCGCCGATGATCAGCCCGTCGCGCATGCCCAGGTCGGCGACCTCCTTCTTCTTCCTCCCCCACTGGTCGGCCACCAGCAGGAGCAGCCCGAAGACGATCAGGAACGTCGCGTTCAGCCACAGGTTGCGCGCCGGGCCCTCGATCGCGTCCTTGAAGAGCAGGCCGGCGACGCCGATCGGGATCGTGCCGAGGCCGATGTACCAGCCCATGCGCGCGTCGAGGTGGCCGCGGAGCTCCGGCGTCCAGAGACTGCGCGCCCAGGTCCAGAGGATCCTGACGATGTCGCGCCAGAAGAAGATGACGACCGCCAGCATCGTGCCCAGCTGGATCACCGCGGTGAACGCCGCGCCGGGGTCCGGCCATCCGGCCAGTTTCGGCACGATCAGCAGGTGCGCGGAACTCGAGATGGGCAGGAACTCCGTCAGCCCCTGCACGACGCCGAGCACGATGGCTTGCAGTACGTCCATGGTCCGGACAGCCTATCGGCTAGTCTTACCAGGCAATGGACCAGCGATTAGTCGGGCGCAGCGGTCTTTCGGTGTCCAGGATCGGGCTCGGCACGATGACCTGGGCCCGGGACACCTCGGCGGAGGAGGCGACCGCTCAGCTCACCGCATTCGCCGACGCCGGAGGCACGCTGATCGACACCGCCGACGTGTACGGCGAGGGCGACGCGGAGCGTCTCATCGGCACGCTCATCCGCGACGTGGTGCCCCGATCCGACCTGGTGATCGCCACCAAGGCCGTGCTCACCCCGGGGGGCGACCGCAACGCCTCCCGCCGCCATCTCATCCGGGCCCTCGACGCCTCGCTCGCCCGGCTCGGGATCGACGAGGTGGACCTGTGGCAGCTTCACGCGTTCGATCCCGCCGTCCCCCTGGAGGAGACCCTCGCGGCCGTCGACCTCGCGGTCTCGACCGGACGTACGGCCTATGCCGGAGTGTGCAACTACACGGGGTGGCAGCTCGCCGCCGCCGCCGTGTGGCAGCGCTGCGGCGAGGCGCGGTCCCCGATCGTGTCGGCACAGGTCGAATACTCGCTGCTCGCCCGCGACGCGGAGCTCGAGCTGCTGCCGGCCGCCGCGCACGTCGGCGTCGGCGTGCTCGCCTGGTCGCCGCTCGGGCGTGGCGTGCTGACCGGGAAGTACCGCACCGGCATCCCGGCCGACTCCCGCGCGGCCACCCCGCACTTCGCCGACTTCGTCCGGCCCTACCTCGACGAGCGCTCCCGGCGGATCGTGGAGTCGGTGACGACCGCGGCCGAGGGGCTCGGCGTGTCGCCGCTCGCCGTCGCGCTCTCCTGGATCCGCGACCGGCCGGGCGTCTCCTCGGCCATCGTCGGCGCACGGACCCACGCACAGCTCCTCGGCGTGTTGCAGGCCGAGAAGCTGACCCTCCCCTGGGAGATCCGCGAGGCCCTCGACGACGTCTCCGACTCGTGACGGTCAGAACGAGAAAGCCATTCACGTATCACACATCGATACCGAATCGCAATGTTCTACTGCATAACCCCGGCAGTCTGGCGAAGAGTGACAGAGGCAGCGAGAACGCATCACGGATCGGAGAACCCTGGGGGTCAGGGGAATCGGGGGCCACGGGGGCAGGACGTGACGGGTCAGGGAGAGGGAATTCAATTCATGGGGATCGGACGCAAGACCTCCGCGATCTCCGGGGGGGCGCTCGCGCTCGCCCTGGGCGGAGGACTCCCCGTTCTGAGCGCGGCACCGGCGTACGCGCTGGACTGCAGCGGCGTCGGGATCGTGTCGGGCGTCACCAACACCCTGTGCTCGGTCGTGGGCGGCGTGACCGGCACGGTCAACCAGGTGACCGACACGCTCGACCGCGCGACCGGCGGCGTGACGGCTCCGCTCAGCGAGACGGTGAACAGCACACTGGGCACGGTGGGCGGCGCGGCCGGCAGCACGCTCGACACCGTGGGCCACACCGTGGACGACACCCTGGGCGGCGCTTTGAGCGGTAAGGCCGGCAGTACGCTGGGCGAGGTCGGAAAGACGGTCGGAGACACCGGCGAGACGGTCGGGAAGGCGGTCGGAGACACCGGCAAGGCCGTCGGAGAGACCGTCGGCGAGACGGGGAAGGCCGTCGGCGAGACGGTCGGCCGGCTGGCCCCGAGCATCGCCCCCACCGCCGAGCGGATCACCGAGGGGCTGACCGATCCCGTACGGGACGCCTGCCTGCCGCTGCTGAACGGAAGCCGGTGCGTCGACCCGGGCGGTTCGGGGAAGACGGAGCGCCCGAAGCACCCGCGCGGGCACACCGTCCGGACGTCCCCCGAGCCGGACCGGGAGGGAACGCTCCCGGTCGAGCCGTATCACCCGCGATACGTTCCGGTGGACCGGCAGACCGAGGCCGAGGGCGAGCAGGTGCACCCCGACACCGACGGCATCCTCCCGCTACTGTGGCCGGGGCAGCGGATGCCCGAGATGGTCTACCGGAAGCGCGGCAAGACGGTGCTGCCGAGCAGGACGCACGACCCGGCCGGGACGGCGCTGACGGCCGCGCTGCTGCTGTCGGCGCTGACGGCCACACGCGTGGTCTCCGCCCGGCGGGCGCGCGCCGAGCAGCGGGAGTCGATCCCGCTCGAAGGCGGAATCGGGCTGCCGCGCCGGTCGGGCCGGCATCGGCTCGCCTGAGCGGGTATTCGCCGCCGGTCAGCCGCCCATGGCGTGCACGCCGCCGTCGACGTGGACGATCTCGCCGGTGGTCGCGGGGAACCAGTCCGACAGCAGCGCCACGCACGCCTTGGCGGCCGGGACCGTGTCGCTCAGGTCCCAGCCGAGCGGCGCCCTGGCCGGCCAGCTCTCCTCGAACTCCCGGAACCCCGGGATGCTCTTGGCGGCCATCGTGCGCAGCGGACCGGCCGCGACGAGGTTGACGCGGATGCCGTGCTCGGCGAGGTCGCGGGCGAGATAACGGGAGCAGGACTCCAGCCCCGCCTTGGCCACGCCCATCCAGTCGTAGACCGGCCACGCCTTGGTGGCGTCGAAGTCCAGGCCCACGATCGCCCCGCCGCCCTCCTTCATGAGCGGCAGGCACGCGACGGCCAGCGACTTGAACGAGAAGGTCGACACGTGCACGGCGGTGGCGACGTCCTCCCACGACGTGTTGAGGAAGTTGCCGCCCAGGCAGGACTGCGGGGCGAAGCCGATGGAGTGGACGACGCCGTCGAGACCGTCGATGTGCTCGCCGACCCGATCGGCCAGCGTGTCGAGGTGCTCGGTGTCCTGGACGTCGAGCTCGACGACCGGGGGCGGCTCGGGCAGCCGCTTGGCGATGCGCTCGACCAGGCTCAGGCGGCCGAAGCCGGTCAGCACCACCTGGGCGCCCTCCTCCTGGGCCAGCCTCGCCACGTTGAACGCGATGGAGGACTCGGTGAGGACACCGGTGACCAGCAGTCGCTTGCCTTCGAGCAAACCCATGTACAGCTCCAGTCTCTCGTGGTGCCTCAGTGTGTCAGTGACCCATGCCCAGGCCGCCGTCGACGGGGATGACGGCCCCCGTGATGTACGACGCGTCGTCGCTCGCCAGGAACCGTACGACCCGCGCGACCTCGCCGGGCGTCGCCTGCCGGCCGAGCGGGATGCTCTTGCGGATGTTCTCCTGCTGCGCCTCGTCGAGCACCGCCGTCATGTCGGTCTCCACGAACCCCGGCGCGACCACGTTCACGGTGATGCTGCGCGAGGCCAGCTCGCGTGCCAGGGACCGGCCGAATCCGATCAGGCCGGCCTTGGAGGCGGCGTAGTTGGTCTGGCCGGCCGAGCCCGACAGCGCGACCACCGAGGAGATCAGGATGATGCGGCCGCGCCGCAGCCGGAGCATCGGCCGGACCGCCCGCTTGGCCACGCGGTAGGCCCCGGTCAGGTTGGTGTCGACGACGTCGGCGAAGGCCTCCTCTTTCATCATCGGCAGCAGGGTGTCCCGGGTGATGCCCGCGTTGGCGACGACGACCTCGACCGGGCCGTGCTCGGCCTCGGCCTTCTCGAAGGCGGCCTCGACGTCCGCCGTGCTCGTCACGTCGCAGCGGACGCCGAAGAGCCCCTCGGGCGGCTCTCCTGATCGGTAGGTGACGGCGACCGCGTCTCCGGCGGCGGCGAGCTCGCGGGCGATCGCGAGGCCGATGCCGCGATTCCCACCAGTGACGAGAACAGAGCGAACCATGCAAGCGACGGTATCGGCTACCCGGGGGTAGGCCACTTGTCCGCTGAGCACAAGATCACAGGGTTAGGATCGTGGACATGCGCCAGATCGACCCCGATTTCCTCGCCCTGCCGCTCAGGCGCCTGGCGGACGCCGCCCTGCAGCGGGCCCGCGATCTCGGAGCGGAACACGCGTCCTTCCGGCTGGAACGGGTGCGCGCCGAGACGCTGCGGCTGTTCGACGCCCGGCTCGAGGGCGCCATGGACGCCGACGACCTCGGCTTCGCCGTACGGGTGGTGAAAGACGGCACGTGGGGGTTCGCCTCGGGGATCGAGCTGACCCCCGAGGCCGCCGTGCGTGCGGCGGAGGAGGCCGTGCGGGTGGCGGCGGTGAGCGCGCCCATCAACAGGGAACCCGTCGAGCTCGCGCCCGAGCCGGTCTACGCCGACGTGACGTGGGTGTCGTCCTACGACATCGACCCGTTCGAGGTGCCGCTCTCGGAGAAGACGGCGCTGCTCGGCGACTGGTCGGCGGGAATGCTCGGCCGGGTGGACCACGTCTCGGCCCACCTGATGCAGGTCAAGGAGCAGAAGTTCTACGCCGACTCGGCCGGCACGGTCACCACCCAGCAGCGGGTGAGGGTCCATCCCGTGCTGACCGCGATGAAGGGCGACGGCGAGCGCTTCGACGACATGCGCACGCTCGCGCCGCCCGTGGGGCGCGGGTACGAGTACCTGACCGGCGTCGGCTGGGACTTCCCCGCCGAGATCGCCGAGATCCCCGAGCTGCTCGCGGAGAAGCTGAAGGCGCCCTCGGTCGAGCCGGGGCCGTACGACCTGGTGATCCATCCGTCCAACCTGTGGCTGACCATCCACGAGTCGATCGGGCACGCGACCGAGCTGGACCGCGCCCTCGGCTACGAGGCGGCCTACGCTGGGACGTCGTTCGCCACGTTCGACAAGCTGGGCAACCTGCACTACGGGTCCCCGGTGATGAACGTCGTCGGCGACCGTACGGCCGAGCACGGCCTGGCCACGATCGGGTGGGACGACGAGGGCGTGGCGGGCCAGTCGTTCGACATCGTCAGCGAGGGAACGCTGGTCGGCTACCAGCTCGACCGGCGAATGGCGTTGCTCAAGGGGCTCGGCCGCTCGAACGGCTGCGCGTTCGCCGACTCCCCCGGGCACGTGCCGATCCAGCGGATGGCCAACGTGTCGCTGCGGCCGGCCGAGGGCGGCCCCGCCACCGAGGAGCTGATCTCCCGGGTCGAGCGCGGCGTCTACGTCGTGGGCGACAAGAGCTGGTCGATCGACATGCAGAGATACAACTTCCAGTTCACCGGTCAGAGGTTCTACCTGATCGAGAACGGCCGGCTCTCCGGGCAGCTGCGCGACGTGGCGTATCAGGCGACGACGACGGACTTCTGGCGGTCGATGGAGGCCGTCGGCGGGCCGGAGACGTACGTGCTCGGCGGCGCGTTCAACTGCGGCAAGGGACAGCCGGGCCAGATCGCGCCGGTGAGCCACGGCGCCCCTTCGGCGCTGTTCCGCGGCGTACGGATCCTCAACACCGTCCAGGAGGGTGGCAAGTGAGCGACGTGGTGACCACACCGCAGGAGACGGTGGAGCGCGCGCTCGCGATGAGCGGGGCCGACGACCGCATCGTGATCGCGGACGAGGGTTCGACGGCCAACCTGCGCTTCGCCGGCAACACGCTGACCACGAACGGCGTCGCCCGTTCGTCGCGGCTCACCGTGATCTCGGTCGTCGGGCGTGGTGTGGGCGTGGTGTCCCGCTCCGCCGTACGGGCCGACCAGCTCGCCGACGTGGTGGCGGCGGCCGACCGGGCCGCGCGCGAGGCGCAGCCGTCCGAGGACGCGCGGCCGCTCGTCGCCGGTACGGCGTCCGCCGGCTGGGACCGGGCGGTCGAGCCGACGACCATCGAGGTGTTCCGCGACTTCGCGCCCGCGCTCGGCGAGTCGTTCGCCGCCGCCGAGGCGTCCGGCCGGCGGCTGTACGGCTTCGCCGAGCACACGCTGACGTCCACGTTCGTCGGGTCGTCCGCCGGTCTGCGGCTGCGGCACGACCAGCCCACGGGCCGGCTGGAGCTGAACGCGAAATCGGCTGACATGTCGCGTTCCGCGTGGACGGGTGTCGCCACCCGGGACTTCCGTGACGTGGACGTGGCCGCGCTCGACGCCACGCTGGCCCAGCGGCTGGAGTGGGCCAAGCGCCGGATCGCCCTGGAAGCCGGGCGGTACGAGACGATTCTGCCGCCCACCGCGGTCGCCGACCTGATGATCTATACGTACTGGTCGGCCGGCGCCCGTGACGCGGCCGACGGGCGGACGGTCTTCTCCAAGCCGGGCGGCGGCACGCGGGTCGGCGAACGGCTGTCGGAGCTGCCGCTGCGGCTCTACAGCGATCCCGCGCATCCCGGCATCGAGTGCGCGCCCTTCGTGGTCGCGCACGCCTCCAGCCGGGAGGACTCCGTGTTCGACAACGGCCTCGCGCTCGGCGCCACGGACTGGATCTCCGGCGGCACGCTGACCGGTCTCGTGCAGACCCGGCACTCCGCCGAGCTGACCGGGCTGGCCGCCACCCCGCGCATCGACAACCTCGTCATGACGGGGCCGGAGGAAGGCCGCTCACTGGAGGAGATGATCTCCGACACCGAGCGCGGCCTGCTGCTGACCTGCCTGTGGTACATCCGCGAGGTCGATCCGCAGACGCTGCTGCTGACCGGCCTGACCCGGGACGGCGTCTATCTCGTGGAGAACGGCGAGGTCGTCGGGGAGGTCAACAACTTCCGGTTCAACGAGTCTCCGGTCGACCTGCTCGGCCGCCTGACCGAGGTGGGCGCGAGCAGGCAGACGCTGCCCCGGGAGTGGAGCGACTACTTCACCCGCGCCGTCATGCCGTCGGTGCGCGTGCCCGACTTCAACATGTCGACGGTGAGCCAGGCGAGCTGACTCGCCGGGATCGCGGTCAGCGGGCCGGATCAGCCCGCGTCTTCGAGGCGGAAGCCCACTTTCATGCCGACCTGGAAGTGGGCCACCTCGCCGTCGACGATCTGCCCGCGTACCTCGGTCACCTCGAACCAGTCCAGGTGCCGCAGGGTCTGGGCGGCCCGGCGGATGCCGTTGCCGATGGCCTGGTCGACGCTCTCCGTCGAGGTCCCGACTATCTCGGTCACCCGATAGGTGCGATCCGACATCTTCGTCCTCCTATGGAGTGTTTCCGCCTCTGGTGATCGTATCGCCGTATGACCGTCTCCCCCCGGGCGGGTTACCGTGGAGAGCGTGAATCCAAGGCGTGAGTCGCGACGGCATCGGAGCGTCGTTCATCAGGTTACGGACGCCCAACCGTCGCTCACCGATGACATCAGGCGCCGCGAGCGCAGCTATCTGATCAAGATGGGCATCCGGCTGGTCTGCCTCCTCCTCGCGGTGGCCGTACCGGCTCCCTGGCCCATCAAGCTCCTGCTCGTCGCCGGCGCGGTTCTTTTGCCATACGTTGCCGTGATCGGGGCCAATCAACGAGGCAAGGACGTCCCGCCTGCCCAGGACATGACCTCACCTAACCAAAACGAGATACCACGCCATCGACGCGAGATCGGGTCGTGACAAACTCTTGACGCAATCCAAGGGTTAGAGGTGTACAGTTTAGCCAAGCGCTCTGGTCCCCCGTCGGAGCGCTGGTACCGGCGTTCCGGGCCCCCGTCGGAACGCCGATGATGCGGCGCCGGGTGGTTTGCCCCCGTAACCACCCGGCGCCGCCCCCTTTTTGTCGCACTATCTCAGTGCGGTAGTTCTTAGGGGTTTTTCGCCCCGATTTTCGAACAATTTTTTGTATTGTCAAGAATCTTCGAGCGTTTCCGCCGTGGCCTTCTCCCAGTCGGCCACCATACGGGACAGCCGCTCCAGCGCGTCCGGCGGCGCCGTACCGGCCCCCTGGGCCAGCCCGAGCAGGTACGCCGTCAGCGGCGCCGCCGGCCGGGCGACGCCGTGGGCGACGTCCTTGGTCAGGTCGAGCACCGCGGCCCGGTCCAGCCGGGCGGGGTCGACGCCCAGTTCCCGGCAGACCAGCGCGGTCCACTCCTCCAGCACGTTCACGCCTGATCCTCGCTTCTCTCTCGTTCCCGGACGGTCCCGCCGGCCGTCCTGAGGTCGTCGGCCGTCCTGAGATCGCTCATCGTGTCGCAATCGAACCACGGCGGGCGTCCGCCCCGCCCGGCGGGCAGCCGGACCGGCACGGGCCCCAGCGGGCCGAGCAGGCCGCGCAGCGAACCACCCGTGTAGGCGCGCAGCGCGTCCCTGAGCACCGTCACACGCCAGGCCCCGGTCAGCCACTGCTCCCTGCCGTCGTCGTCGACGAGCACGGCCCCGGCGGCACCAGAGGCGGCGGCCCGCAGCAGCGTCGTCACGTGCGCGGCGTCGAGGAACGGCAGGTCGGCGGCGAGCAGGACCACCCACTCGGCCGTGACCTCGGCGAGGCCCGCGCGCAGCGCCGGGATCGGGCCGGAGCCCGGCGGGTCCTCCCGGGTGAACACCGCACGGGTCAAGACGGCCCGGGTGACGACGGCACCGGCCGCCGACGTCCTCGTGGGGCCGACGACGACCAGTGTGCGGGCGCCGACCACGGCCGCGGCCACCCACTCGATGAGGGGCACCCCGCCGACGAGGGCGCCCGGCTTGTCGAGGCCGCCGAGCCGGCTCGCCCGTCCGCCGGCCAGGATCACGGCGTCGTAGCCGACGTCGTCCCGGGCGTCGTGGTTCATGGCCGGCTCCGTGGTCAGCCGCCGATGGCCGACATGGGACGGGCCGGCTGGAGGAAGCCGGGGTCGTCGATGCCGTGCCCGGCCTTCTTGCGGGCGACCGCCGCGGTCCACCGCGCGGCCAGATCGTCATCTGAGGCTCCCGAGCGCAGTGCCGTACGGAGATCGGACTCCTCGGTGGCGAACAGGCAGTTGCGGATCTGACCGTCGGCGGTGAGGCGGACGCGGTCGCAGGTGCCGCAGAACGGGCGGGTGACGGAACCGATCACGCCGACCCGGGCGGGACCACCGTTCACGAGGAACAACTCGGCCGGTGCGCTGCCCCGTGAGGCGGGATCGTCCTCGGTGAGGTCGAAGGCGTCCTTGAGCAGACCGATGATCTCATCGGCGGTGACCATGTCCTCCCGCCGCCAGCCGTGCTGGGCGTCGAGCGGCATCTGCTCGATGAACCGCAGCTCGTATCCCCGCTCCAGGCAGTAGCTCAGCAGCGGGACCGCCTCGGCGTCGTTGATCCCCCGCATCAGCACGGCGTTCACCTTGACCGGGGTGAGCCCGGCCTCGTCGGCCGCCGCCAGGCCGTCGAGCACGTCCCGCAGCCGATCGCGATGCGCGAGCCGTACGAACACCTCGCGGTCGAGCGTGTCGAGGGAGACGTTGACGCGGTCGAGCCCCGCCTCGGCGAGGACGCCGGCCAGGCGGGCGAGGCCGATGCCGTTCGTGGTCAGCGAGAGCTGGGGACGCGGGCGCAGCGCGGCCGCCGCCGCGACGATCTGCGGCAGCTCCCGGCGGAGCAGCGGTTCGCCGCCGGTGAAACGGACCTCGGTGATGCCGAGCCGCTCCACACCGATGCGCACCAGTCGGATGATCTCCTCGGCGGTCAGCAGATCGGGTTTGGGCAGCCAGTCGAGGCCCTCGGGAGGCATACAGTATGTGCAGCGCAGGTTGCACCGGTCTGTCAGCGACACCCGCAGATCGGTCGCGACCCGGCCGAAGGAGTCGACCAGCAAGATGACCTCCTTGTGCGAGAACCCTCAGCCTACGGCCTGCCGCCGACGGTGCGGCAATCCACCTGTCCGGGCAACCTCCCCCGCCGCGCCGGGATTCCCCATGATCGCCGTGACCGGGGCCGACCGGCCGGCTGACCTGGCCCGGAGAAATAATCGGTGTGAAACCACGGGGAATCTCGGCAGAGTGGATCTCGAAAGAAGGGGATCGACATGCCGAACGAGGTAGCGCACAACCTCCTGTCCTGGGCGAGCGAGATCGACGCGGGCACGATCGAGCAGGCCGCCAGAACCGCCCGCCTGCCGGTCGTGTCGGGTCACGTCGCGCTCATGCCGGACGCGCACATCGGCATCGGGGCGACCGTCGGATCGGTGATCCCCACCGAGGGCGCCGTCATCCCCGCCGCGGTCGGCGTCGACATCGGCTGCGGCATGATCGCGACCGAGACGACGCTCACCGCCGCCGACCTTCCCGACACCCTCGACGCGCTGATGCCGCTGGTGGAGCGGCGCATCCCGGCGGGTGTCGGCAAGGGGCACGCCGACCGCGCCGTGGACCGGGCCCTCGGCGAGCTCGGCCTGCCGCACACCGACCTGACCCCCAAGCAGGAGAAGACGGTGGCGACCCAGTTCGGCACGCTCGGGTCCGGCAACCACTTCGTCGAGGTCTGCCTGGACGAGCGGGACCGGGTCTGGACCGTGCTGCACTCCGGCTCGCGCGGCATCGGCAACCAACTCGCCACCAGGCACATCGTCGAGGCCAAGAAGCTGATGAGGCGGAGTCTCGTCGGGCTGGAGGACCCCGACCTCGCCTACTTCTCACAGGGGACGCCGGAGTTCGAGGCGTACATCGAGGACATGCTGTGGTCTCAGCGGTACGCCATGGCCTCGCGGGCGCGGATGGACCGGGTGCTGGTCGAGGCCCTGTTCCGCGTCGTCGGCAAGGGCGCTCGGGTACGGACGATCAATTGCCACCACAACTTCACCCAGATGGAGACGCATTTCGGCAGGGAGCTGTGGATCACCCGTAAGGGGGCCATCAAGGCCGACCGGGGTGATGAGGGCGTCATTCCCGGGTCGATGGGCACAAGGTCGTACATCGTGCGCGGCCGCGGCAATCCGGCCTCGTACAACTCCTGCTCGCACGGCGCGGGCCGCCGGATGTCGCGGGGGCGGGCCAGGCGGGAGCTGTCGGCCAGGTCGCTGACCGAGGCGATGCACGGGCGGACCTGGAACGCCGACCGGGCCGCCGCCCTCGTGGACGAGCACCCGGAGGCGTACAAGCCGATCGACCAGGTGATGGCCGACCAGAAGGACCTGGTCGAAATCCGGCACACGCTCCGGCAGGTGTTCAACTACAAGGGCTGAGCTGTCGGGGGACGACCTCGTGCGGAACTCGTGATCGTAACCGGTCGCCCCGGATAGACGGCTCCAAAGGGGCGGTTTCAACGGGACGGCTTCAACGGAACGGCTTGGGAATGCTGGGAAGCGACCCGTCTCTTCGAGCCGTACGGAAGCCCCTGCGGACATCAGGGTGACCGCACCGTGGTTCACGGCCGCTGAGCCGCCGCCGTGAACAGGGGCGTCGCGACGAAGAGGCGGCCTGCCCGAGCACGCGCGGCCTGACGTAGGTCCCTCCCGGATAGGGAGACCGTCAGGAACGGCGCCCGTCCGCGAGGCCTGACGGAGGAGGTCAAGGCCACAGGCCCGTGAGTCGCAAAGCCTGCGCGGGTGAGGTGGCGTGCCGTACGCCCGGGACGGGATGACCGTCCTGGTCGAGCAGTCGCCAGCCGCCGAGCTGGACCACGGGGGCACGGCCGTGGCGCATGGCGAGGGCGAGCTCGGACAGGGTGCCCCAGGAGCCGCCGATGACGATCACGGCGTCGCCGGAGTTGACGATGATGTTGTTGCGGGCCTCGCCGACCCCGGTGGGGATCACGATGCTCAGGTCGGGGTTGGCGTGCTCGCGGTCGGGCCGGGACAGGATGCCGACGACGGTCCCGCCGGCCGAGCGTGCCCCGGCCGCGACGGCCGCCATCACGCCGGTGTAACCGCCGCAGATCACCACCGCACCGCGCTCGGCCAGCAACCGGCCGACCTCGCGCGCGTTGCGCTCGTCCTCACCCGTGCAGTCGCGCGGCCCGCAGACCGACACCTGGATCGCCACCCTGCGATCATGTCATCGGATCCGGGTCGGGCGGCCGGGAACCTCCCGAGAGGTCGCCGATCGCAAGACGGCATGACCCAGGGCACCCCGTGTCTCCTGATCGACCAGCGCCGCCCGGTGAACCGTGCCTCCTGGTCAGTCGGCGCCGCCCGTCGACCAGTGCCGTCCGGTCGAAGAGCGGAGGAAACACCGGCGTCCGCCGGGATAGGACGGAGCAGAGGTCGTCCTCGCTCTGGGACTTGATCCCCTACGGCGACTTCCTGCACATACCGGCGGTTTCACTGCCCGGATCACCGGACTCATCCGGCTCGGCCGTACCCGAGTCAGGGCCCACCCCGGTACGGCGGGCCCGCCCGGATGGCCGCGCTCGCCGGGATCGACGCACTCACACGGTGCGGCGGGATCGCCGGGTTCATCGGGCCCGTCGGACTCCGCGCACCTGCCGCGTACACACCCGTGCTCGCCCGTAGACCGCGCGCGGAGCCGTACCCGCGACCGTGTCCGAGGGTGGTCAGGGGACCGTCTCCGGAGGAGATCGAGCCGGCGGAATCCACGGACCGGCCCGGCCATGGCCCGGCAGGCGACTCTCCAGGGGAGGACCTCTCCACACGGGCCACCGCACGAGACTCGGCTGGGGGATCGGCAGGAGCCGGCGTATCGGCCTCCGCGTGAGTCTCCGTGCGGTCCATCTCCTCCGGCCGTGCGTCCTCCTGCTCGTTCCACAACACGGCCTTCAGGAAAGACGGCACCGGAGAAAGCCGCGCTTCCCGCAACTCCTCGAACATGAGCGGGTCGACCGGCCGCAGCTCCGCCAGCCTCAGCGCCATCACCCTCGGCCGTCCCGGTCGCACCGACCCGTCCCGCTTCATCGGCCCGCTCCCTCCACACCGAACCCGGCAGTTCGAAAACCTGTCTGAATTCTCTCATAGCCCATCGACAATCAGCAATACTCGCCGCCGATGAATTCCAAAGAAAATACGAGAAGTAAATGCCGATTACCACAAATGTTCACAATGTCCGAAAGGCCTTTTTCTCTGGCCTCTTGAGAGAGCTCGTGGCTCCCGTCGATCATTCCGGTGCCGATCGTCGACCTGATCTCCGTGCTGAACGGCCAGCCCCATCCACGCTGAAGACCGGACATTCCGACTCGCTGCGAGCCCGCCCAGAGTGACGACGGCGGCCTTCTCAGCGTCGGCGAACCGGCCCATGGAGGCATGTTCGGCGACCTTAAGAGAGGAGTCCACGATGGCGCCTTCCAGTCCATGCAGGACTACCTCGGCCGCGCACGACCGGAGAGCGTCAGCAGGTCGTCCGGGTTCGACGAGCAACTGTTGCACGTAGCGGACCATGGATACCGGTCCGTCGTTCGCCGGCCGAGATCGCCCACCACGACCGCTACGATGCCCCGGCCCAGAACTGCAGCTTGAACAGGCCGACTCGATAGATGTCGCCGGGAAATTCGGGATCGGTGTCGTTCATCGGAATCTTCGCGGAGATGCGGGCCGACCAGCTCGTGGCCTGCCGACCGAGGTCGAACGGAGTATGGCAATCCGCTTCATCGCCGGCGTAGCTCACTGCGACGATCCGCCCGGAAGCCAGGTAAAGCCGTCCTTCCCAGGACCGCTGCCACGAGGGATCGATCGGCGATGGCCGCGTATCCCAGAGTTCGTAACGTACGTAGGCTTTCGCCCCATACTTGACGCTGAAAGTCACCCCGTTGGGTCCGACCTCGATCCATTCGAAAGCGGGCCCGACATCCCAGATAGTGGCCTCTCCCTCGCAGTCGCCGTCCATGGCTCCCATGTCCGCGACTCCGAAGAAATCGGAGATACCCGACGGTTCGGTCAGCACTTTGATCGGCCGAGCCATTTATCAAGCTCCTCGCTCACTTCGCTGAACACGACAAAGAAGGTCCGGCCGGCCGATGCGAGCACCCGGCGATCTCGGAAGGCATCCGTCGACCAGGCTCACCTCCTTCAGCCGCTCCGGCGAAGGATTCGCCGCGACGCCCTACCGCGGGCGGCGGGCGAGGAGGAACGCGTCGAGGGCGGTGCGCCGGCCGGCGTCGGTCTCGACCTCGCGACCGCGGGTCTCGGCCCGTACGACCTCCAGACCGCAGCCGTCGATGTCCGACGCGACGTCGTGGGCCGTATAGAGCACCGCCGGGTCCTGCGGGCCGCCGACGCCGTGCTCCAGGTTGTCGCTGTCGTGCGCGACCACCAGCAGCAGGCCGCCCGGGGCCACCGCGGCGGCGGCCGCGCGCATGACCTGGCGCCGCAGTTCGGCGCCCACCTGGAAGTAGGCGGAGACCACCAGGTCGTACCCGCCAGGTTCCGGGACGTACTCGCTCAGATCGGCCTCGACGAGCTCCAGCCGGTCGACGCGCTCACCGAGCCGGTCGGCGGCCAGCGTGCGCGCCCGGCGCAGCGCCACCGGGGAAAAGTCGACGGCGGTGGCCGTCCAGCCCCGTTCCGCCAGCCACAGGGCGTTGCGCCCCTCCCCCGCCGCGAGGTCCAGCGCGCGGCCGGGCGGCAGCTCGGCGGCGACCTCCTCGACCCATCGGTTCGGGCCCTCGGACCACAGCAGATCCTTGGTCTCGTAACGGCGGTCCCAGTCAGCGCTCTCCACGGTCCCGTCCTCTGCGTCGATACGCCCGGATGCCGGTCTCCGCACCGGGCCGTGTCCCCGTCTCGCCCCAGTGTGCCCACCGGGGCGACAAGGCCGTATTCTACAGAGCGTAGAGCAAGAGCGCCGGGTGTCGATCAGGTCGGTCATGTCCGTTGACGCCACAGCCGGCATCCGGCCGGTCCGCCATGACGGCCGACCGGCCCGGGTTCCCCCTGTCCCGCCGAACCGGATAGAACCATGATGTCTGCACAACTGATCACGAGTGGTGAAGCCAGCGACCCTCACGCGAACCGGCGTCGCGGGATCGTCGTGCTGCGTCTGCTCGCCGCACTGATGCTGCTCACCACGCTCGCCGCATGCGGCGGCTCGACCGGGGCGGCCGACCCGCCCGTACGGCTGATCCGGCCATCGTCGGAGTTCCACGGCACGTGGCTGCAGGAGCCGCTGTCCAAGCCCGACGTGACGTTGACCGACACCGCCGGCAAGCCGTTCAAGCTGCGGGAGCGTACGGCGGGACGCCTCACGCTGCTCTTCTTCGGCTACACCCACTGTCCCGACATCTGCCCGACGACGATGGCCGACCTCGCCTCGGCGCTGCGGGAGCTGCCCGCGGCGGACCGGGACAAGATCTCCGTCGTCTTCACCACCACGGATCCCGACCGGGACACGCCCGAGGTCGTCCGGTCGTGGCTGGCGTCGTTCGACTCCTCGTTCGTCGGGCTGACCGGCGACTTCGCGATCATCCAGGCGGCGGCCGAATCGGTGGGCATCGCCCTGGAGCGGCCCACGCCCGGGGCGGGCGACTACGAGGTGACCCACGGCGGGCAGATCATCGCCTTCGACGGCGACCACCAGGGCCGGCTGATCTTCAGCTCGGGCACGTCGTCGGCCGAGTTCACGGCTGATCTGCGCAGGCTGCTGGAGCGTATTCCGCTCACGGCTGCGACCCCGCCATCGGCCGCAACCGCACCGTCCACCGCCGCACCGATCACAAAGACGCCGTCGGCCGTAACGTCGTCCTCGGGCTCGGGCGACCTGCGGGTGACGGACGCGTACGTGCCGGAGCCCGCCTCCCCCGACGTCGCCGCCGCCTATTTCACCATCACCAACTCCGGCAGCCGCCCGGCCGTGCTCTCCGGGGTCAGCACCGACGTGTCCGAGATGTCGATGCTGCACGAGACCACGGGCACCGAGATGCGGCATCTCGCCTCGGTCACGGTGCCCCCGCACGGCACGCTGGCCTTCACCCGCGGCCACTACCATGTGATGATCGAGTCGCTCACCCGCAGGCTCAGGGAGGGCGACAACGTGAAGCTCACGCTGCGCTTCGAGGGCGGGGAGGAGATCACCGTGGACGCTCCCGTCATGCCGATCGGCCATCGTCCCCCGTCGCCGTCCCAGGGGTGAGGAGGGTGACGCGTTCGGGGGGCGATCGGTCGCGCGGCCGGATCAGCAGGCGCGGGCTGCTCGCCGCGACGTCCGCCGCCGGGGCCGCCGCCGTGGCGGGTGCGGTGGGCGGCAACGCCGCCTCCGCGGCCCTGGAGGGAGATCGTGCCCGCCGGGTCGGCGAGCGGAGCATCCCCTTCGACGGCGCTCACCAGGCGGGCGTCCTGGCCCCGACCGCCGCGCACGGCTGGCTCGCCGCGTTCGACCTGGTGCCGGGGACGACGGCCCGCCAGATGGAGACGCTGCTGCGCACCTGGACACGGGACGCCCGGCTGCTGACCCGCGGTGAACCCGTGCCCGACGACGACGCCATGACCACCGGCTACGGCCCCTCCACGCTGACGATCACGGTGGGATTCGGCTCCTCGCTGCTGCGCAAGCTGGGCGTCCCGGTGCCCGACCCGCTCGCGCCGATCCCGCCCTTCCCCCGGGACGAGTTGGACGAGCGCCGCAGCGGCGGCGACATCGGCGTCCTGCTCACCGCGGGTGACGCGATCGTGGTGGCCCATGCCCTGCGGGCGCTCACTCGTACGGCACGCGGCATCGCGCAGGTGCGCTGGCAGATGGGCGGGTTCAATCCCGTCGACGGGGTGACCGTCGACCAGGGCACGACCCGGCGCAACCTGATGGGGCAGCTCGACGGCACCGGCAACCCGAAGCCGGGCGATCCGGGGTTCGACGCGCACGTCTTCGCCGGTCCCGACAGCGATCCGGCGTGGCTGCGCGGCGGGACCTACCTGGTCTTCCGGCGCATCCGGATGCTGCTCGATCCCTGGGACGCCCTGTCCCGGGAGCGTCAGGAACAGATCATCGGCCGGCGCAAGGACACCGGGGCGCCGCTGTCGGGCGGCGACGAGTTCACGCCGATCGATCTGGACGCGCAGCGGCCCGGCGGCGGGCTGGCCATCGGCCCGAGCGCCCACGTGCGGCAGGCGTCCCCCGCCTTCAACTCGGGCGCCGTCATCCTGCGGAAGGGTTTCTCCTACTTCGACGGCTACCGGCCGGACGGCGCACCCGACGCCGGGCTGCTGTTCCTGGCCTTCCAGAGTGACCCCCGGCAGGGGTTCACCCGAATCCAGCAGCGGCTGGCCATGGCCGACGACCTCAGCCGGTTCATCGTCCACGAGTCGAGCGCGCTGTTCGCCGTGCCGCCCGGAGCCCGCCCGGACGGATACCTCGCGGAAGACCTGGTGAACGCGCTGCCCGGGTGAGGCCGTCGTACGCCGGCACGGACGGTCAGGGATGCGGCGTCCAGTGGACGACCTTGGCGTGGGTCATCTCGTCGAGCAGCTCTGGGCCGTACCCGAAGCCGTGGCCGCTCGCCCCCACCGGCTGGGCCGCGCCGCCGGGGGCGCCGCCGAAGACCGCGTTGATCTTCACGGTGCCCACCGGTAGCTCCCGCCAGGCCCGCTGCGCGTTGGCCGTCGACGGGGTGAGCACGGTCGCGGCCAGGCCGTACGGCGAGGCGCAGGCGAGGTCGAGCGCCTGGTCGAAGGAGTCCACCACCCGGACGGCCGCGACCGGGCCGAAGGTCTCCGCCCGCATGATCTCCATGTCGTCGGTGCAGCCGCTCAGCACGGTCGCCGGGTAGAAGGCGCCGGGCCCTTCCGGCACCCGGCCTCCCGTCAGCGCGCGGGCGCCCGCCGCCACCGCGGCGCGCACCTGCCGGTCCACGATCTCGCGCTGGGCCCGGTCGACGAGCGGGCCGAGGGTGGTCTCCTCGTCGAGGCTGGGGCCCATCCGCAGTTCCTCCGCCCGCTGCACGAGCGCGGCGAGGAACGAGTCGGCGACGTCCCGGTGGACGTACACCCGCTCGACCGAGGTGCAGATCTGCCCGGCATTGGCGAAGCAGCCGGTCGCGGCCTGCGCCGATGCCCACTTCACGTCGACTCCGGCGTCCACGATCAGCGGGTCCTTGCCGCCGTTCTCGAGCAGCGTCGCCGCGCCGGTGCGTACGGCGGCCGCGGCGATGGCGCGGCCGGTCGCGGTGGAGCCGACATGGGCCACGAGATCGACACCGGGGTGTGCGGCCAGTGGCTCCCCCGCCCTCCGGTCGCCGGTCAGTACGGTGAGCACGCCCGGGGGCAGCTCCGCCGCGATCAGCTCGGCGAGCAGCGCCCCGGTGTGCGGGGTGCGCTCCGACGGCTTGTACACCACGCAGTTGCCGGTCGCCACGGCCGCGCCGACGAGCCCGCAGGCGATGGCCACCGGGTCGTTCCACGGGGTGATCACCGCGACGACGCCGCGGGGTTCGCGCACCATGAGGTCGGTCGCCGCCCAGGCGCCCTGCAGGCTGCGGCCCCGGTGCAGCGGGCCCAGCTCGGCGTACTGCCTCAGTGTCCCGATGCCGGCCGCGACGCCGCCACGCGAGTCGCCGATCGGCTTGCCCATCTCCCGGGTGACGAGCTCGGCCAGCTCCCCGGCGTGTGCCTCGACCCGGTCGGCCGCGCGGCGCAGGCATGCGGCCCGGTCGGCCGGGGCCGTACGGGCCCAGCCCCACCGGGCGCGGCGAGCCGCGGCCACGGCGCGTTCGACGTCCTCCGCGCAGCCGGCCGGCGCCGGGCCGATCGGCTCGCCCGTCGCCGGATCGCCGACCGTCAGCCGTTCCGGGCTCGCGCTCGCCGTCCACCCGGCGTCGGTCAGCACCCAGTGATCCCAGTCCCGCACAGCGGCCCCTCCCCGTTCTCGGCGGCCCATACCGGGCCGGCGAGGAACGGGTTCCCCCGGCGCCCGGCGCCAATCCACCCGCCGTGGCCGGATGTCCCAAGGGCCGCGGTGAAGGAAAGTTGCAGAAACCTCACGACTTTTGCAAATTATTGACGGCGGCTTTGCCGTTACGTAGGGTCCGGACAAGATCCGCTTATCGAAGCCCCGACCACCCGGAGCGGTCCATGAAACGTCTAGGGAGTGTCCCGTGGATCTTCGCCGTAGCGAGGATCGGCCGGATGGATGCATCTCAAGGCCGACGAGGAGCCCATAGCGAAGCTATGGGCGACGAGGGCCGCGGGCCCCACGGAAGTTCCGAGCCTGCGAGGAACCTCCGCGGGCGCAGCGCGGCGAGGCGCCACCCGGGCGACCGCAGCAGGCCGAGAAGATCCATGGGACGCTCCCTGACAGCGGTCGTGTCGATACTCGGCCTGGCCGCCGTGACCGCCTGCACCGGCGGCGGCGCTGCGGGCGAGAAGTCGGCGGGTGGCGGCGCCGGCGGTGGCGTCTACACCACCATCGACGGCAACAAGCCCGGCCTCGACGTCAACGGGCCCTTCAACCCGTGGAACCCCAAGGGCAACTCGTTCCAGGGCTTCAACGCGATGCGCATCGCATGGTCGAAGAACCACCTGACCGACCCCAACCAGTTCTATCCGGGCATCGCGGCGAGCTGGGACATCGCGCCGGACAACTCGTCGATCACGCTGCACCTGCACCCGGACAACAAGTGGTCCGACGGGCAGCCGGTCACCGCCGAGGACGTGAAGTTCTCCATCGCCCTGGCGTACACACAGGGCAGCACCGCCTTCGCGCTCGACCCGGGCGCGGCCGGCGCCGCCTCCGACGTCGAGGTGGTCGACGACAAGACCGTCAAGATCACCCAGGACATGAAGAACCCGAGCGTCACGTTCGTACGCGGCGTCATGGACTCCTTCGTGGTGCCCGAGCACGCCTGGGAGGGCGTGCTGCCCGCCGACTTCTGGGACAAGCTCGAGACCGCGCGCGGCGAGGGCGCCGAGGCCGAGGCGGCCCGCGGCGAGATCACCGCGCTGTCGGAGAAGGTCCTCGCCTTCGGACCGCCCAAGGACGTCTCGGCCGGGCCGTTCGTCCTGGAGCGGATGAACCCCGGCGAGGCGCTCCTGGTGAAGAACAAGAACTTCTACAACGCCGCGAACGTCGGCCCCGACCAGGTCAAGCTGCTCAACTACACGGGCAACGAGCAGATCTGGAACTACCTCACCGCGGGCAAGCTCGACAACGCGCCGTTCACCGCCGTGCCGGCCGACGTGATGAAGCGCATCGTGGCGACCCCTGGCAACCAGGTCGTCAAGGGCTACTCGCCGGTGGCCGTCGGGCTCGCGTTCAACCAGTCGAAGAAGCCGTACGACGACGTGCACGTGCGGCGGGGCCTCGCGCATCTGATCGACCGCGCCGAGGTCGTCAAGATCGCCTCGCCGGAGGGCGGAACGGCGGCGGTGACCACCTCGGGCATCCACGCCAAGGCCGCCAGGGAGTGGCTGGGCGGCGAGCTGGACGCGCTCGAGCCGTACAACGTGGACCCGGCCAAGGCCGAGGAGGAGTTCAAGGCCGCCGGGCTGACCAAGAAGGACGGCAAGTGGGCGCTGGCCGACGGCAAGCCGTGGAAGGTCACGATCCACATCCCGGCGCCGTTCTCCGACTGGGTGTCGGCCGCCAAGGCCATCACCAGCCAGCTGACCACGGCGGGCGTTGACGCCGAGGTCGTCACCACCGCCGACTACCCGCTCTACCTGTCCGAGCTCGCCGAGGGCAAGTACGACCTCGGCTTCTGGCTCATGGCGCTCGGGCCGGCGCCGTACAACATCTACCAGCGCCTGTACGGCGGCTCGAACGGCTGGAACATCCTGGGCGGCAAGGTCGAGCACTCCGCGCCCGGCAAGAACGGCAACTGGATGGGCGGCGCGGAGACCGTCGACGTCGAGGGCGTCGGCGAGGTGAACCCCGGTGAGCTCACCGCCAAGCTCAACTCGGTCAGCGGAGACGAGCAGAAGGCCGTCATCGGTCAGCTCGCCAAGGCCGCCAACCAGGATCTGCCGGTGATCCAGCTCTGGGACTACGTCAACACCCAGTTCGTCAACACCAACCGCTTCACCGGGTTCCCCGCCGACGACAGCGACCTGCTGCGCCAGCCCTCCGGCGTCTGGATCCAGCTCGGCATGCTCAAGAAGAAGCAGTAGCCGATGGCGCTTCACCGCTCCCGCGCACGCGCGGTCGCGTGGCGACTCGCGGGCCATCTGGCCCGCGGGTTCGTCATGATCCTGGTCGTCACCACGATCAGCTTTCTGATCATCAGGAACGTCCCGGGCAATCCCCTGGCCGCCAGGTACGAGAAACTCGTCGAGCAGGGCATGGCGCCCGACGCGGCGGCGCGCGCGGTCGAGGTGCTGTACGGCTTCATGCCGCAGGGCAGCCTGTGGGATCAGTACGTCGGCTACATGAGCGGGCTGGCCAGGTTCGACCTCGGCGAGTCGCTGATGGTGCCGGGCAGCCCGGTGTCGGACGTGCTGCTGTCGGCCACCAAGTGGACGGTGCTGCCGGTGCTCGCCGGCACACTGCTGAGCTTCCTCGTCGGCGTCGTCATGGGCGTCTACGCGGCGATCAAGCGCTCGGGTGTGCTCGGCGACATGCTGGCGATCTCCGGCTCGCTGCTGCACGGCGTCCCGCAGTACGTGCTGGCGCTGCTGCTCGGGGCGATCTTCACGACGCTGATCCCGATCCTGCCCGCCGGCGGCACGGCGGACATTCTGTACGAGCCCGGCTTCGACGCCGCCTATATCGGCTCGCTGATCGAGCACGCCACGCTGCCCGTCCTCACGTACGCGCTGGCGGGCTACGGCGGGTGGATCCTGGCGATGAAGTCGAGCGTGGTCACCGTCCTCGGCGACGACTTCATCCTCGCCGCCGAGCTGCGCGGAATGAAGCGGTCGATCATCTTCCGCTACGTGGCGCGCAACGCGATCCTGCCGCTGTTCACGATCCTGGCGCTCTCGCTGGGCCTGCTGTTCGGCGGCTCCATCTTCATCGAGCGCATCTTCAACTATCCGGGGCTGGGGCTGATGCTCATCGACAGCATCAACAACCGGGACTACGCGCTGATGGGCGGGGCGTTCCTGCTCATCACCGTGGCGATCATCGTGGCGAACATCGTGGCCGACCTGCTCTACACGGTGATCGACCCCAGGGTGCGCGGCGAGGGGGAGACGGCATGAGCGTGACCGTCGTTCCCGCCGCGGGCGCCTCCGCCACGGTCCGCCGCAACTTCTGGCGTGGCGTGTGGCGGGTCATGCGGCGCAAACCGAGCCGGATGGTCGGTGCGGCGATCGTGGCCGGCTTCGCCCTCATGGGGATCTTCGGGCCGCTGCTCTACCCCGATCCGCTGCCCCGCGACACCCAGGCACTCTACGCCCCGCCGAGCTGGCGACACCCGTTCGGCACCGACTTCGAGGGCACCGACGTGCTCGCCCTGGTCGTCACGGGGGCCCGCTACGTCCTGCTGACCGCCGCGGTCACGGCCGTCATCACGGTCGTGCTCGGCACGGCGATCGGCCTGTTCTCCGGGTTCAAACGCGGCCGCTGGGACAGCGTGCTCATGCGGCTCACCGACATGAAGCTCACGATCCCGGGGCTGCCGCTGCTGCTCGTGCTCTCGACGATATGGAAGTTCACCGGCGCCATCGAGATGGGGCTGGTGCTCGGGCTGCTCGGCTGGGGCGGGGTGGCCCGTGCCGTACGGTCCCAGACCCTCTCGCTGCGCGAGCGCGGCTTCATCGAGGCGGCGCGCGGGCTCGGCCTGTCGACGGGCCACATCGTCGGCCGGGAGCTGCTGCCGAGCATGGCGCCCTACATCGCGATGAACACGCTCATCGCGGTGACCGGCGCGGTATACGCGCAGGTGGGCCTGTTCTTCCTCGGCGTGCTGCCGTTCGAGGCGAACAACTGGGGCGTGATGCTCAACCTCGCCGTCTTCGGCGGCGGCGCGCTGACAACGACGGCGGCGCTGCCGTACCTGCTGGCGCCGCTGCTGGCGATCCTGCTGCTGACGCTGGGCATCGTGCTGGTCGTCGACGCGATGGACGAGATCTTCAACCCCCGGTTGCGGGAGGAGTGACCGTGGCCGCTGAGCAGTCTTCCGAGCAGTCCTCTGATCGGTCTTCCGCGCCGGGCGTACGGATCCGCGGGCTGTCGGTCGTCTACCGCACCGGCGCCGGGGAGCTTCCCGCGGTGTCCGGGATCGACCTCGACCTGCCGCCGGGCACCATCACGGGTGTGGTCGGCGAGTCGGGCTCGGGCAAGTCGACGCTCGCGCTGTCGCTGCTCAACGCCGTGCAGCCGCCCGGCAGGATCGCGGCGGGCAGCGTGGAGATCGACGGGCTGGGCGACGTGGCGGCCCTCCACGGCGACGGCCTGCGCAGGGCACGCGGGCGACATATCGGATATGTCTTCCAGGCGGCGCAGAACTCGCTGAACCCGCTCAAGACGGTCGGCGGACAGCTGCTCGACCTGGGCCGCTCCCACGGAATGGGCCGCTCGCACGGGCCGGACGACCTGCGCGGCCTGGTGCGGGAGGCCAGGGGCCTGCTCGACCGGATGGGGCTGGACGGCGCCCGGGTCCTCGACTCCTACCAGCACGAGCTGTCGGGCGGCATGCGCCAGCGCGTCGGCATCATGCTCGCGCTCGTGCTCAACGCCAGGGTCGTCGTGCTCGACGAGCCGACCACGGCCCTCGACATGATCACGCAGGCGACGATCCTGCGGATCATCCGGGAGGTGCACGAGGAGCGCGGCCTCACCACGCTCGTCATCACCCACGACCTCGGCGTCGTCGCCGAGGTCGCCGACAACCTCGCCGTGATGTACGGCGGGCGCCTGGTGGAGCAGGGCCCCACCGGGGAGGTGCTCGGCGACCCCCGCCACCCCTACACGCGGGGCCTGCTCGCGGCGATCCCGCGCCTGGCCGGCGACATCGGCGAGGCGCGGGCGCTGCCCGGCCGCCCGCCGACGCTCGACAGCGTCCCGGCCGACGGCTGCGTGTTCCGCGAGCGGTGCGCACTGCGCATGGAGGTGTGCGAGACGGGGCGGGTGCCGGTGGTGTCGTGGGGATCGCGGACCGCGGTGTGCCATGCCGTACAGGGCGCACGAGAGGACGTGAAACAGACAGTGACCGCTGGAACGGTGACCGCCGGAACGGCGATCGCTGACATGGGGGAGGAACAGGCGTGATCACCGGTACCGGTATCACCAAGACGTTCAGCAGGCGAGGCGGCGTGCTCGGCGGCCGGGAGGTCCCGGCGCTGCGCGGCGTCGACTTCGCCATCGAGAAGGGAGGCGCCGCCTCGTTCATCGGGGAGTCGGGCTGTGGCAAGACGACGCTCGGCCGGATCCTCGCCGGGCTGGAGAGCCACGACTCCGGCGAGATCACCATCGACGGCGTGCCCATGTCGTCGCTGACGCCGCGGCGGCGGCAGCCGTACTTCCGCCGCGTCCAGCTCGTCCATCAGGATCCGTACTCCGCGCTCAACCCGACGCGTACGATCCATCAGACGCTGAGCGCGCCGCTGAGCCTGCGGGCCCGCCAGATGGAGCGGGCGGGGACGGGCAGACCGAGATCGTGGATCGGCGAGCGGGCCGAGGAGCTGCTGAGCCTGGTCGGGCTCGATCCGGGCTATGTGCTGCCGCGCTATCCGCACCAATTGTCCGGCGGCATGCGCCAGCGCGTCGTGATCGCCCGGGCGCTCACCGTCGACCCCGAGGTGCTGGTCGCCGACGAGGCCGTCTCGATGATCGACGTGTCGCTGCGCCTCGGCATCCTGGCCCTGCTCAAGGACCTGCGCGACCGCCTCGGCGTGAGCGTGCTGTTCATCACCCACGACGTGGCGACCGCCCGCTACATCGGCACGGACGGCGAGCTCTACGTCATCTACCGGGGGCAGGTCGTCGAGCGCGGCCCGGTCGAGACCGTCATCTCCGCCCCCGTCCACCCCTACACGCAGGCGCTGCTGTCGGCCATCCCGGTGCTGCACGGCCTGGAGACGCCCGGCGAGCAGCGGGTGGTGCCCACCGAGGCGCTCGACGCGAGCAGGCACGACAGGGGCTGCCTGTTCGCTCCGCGCTGCCCGTTCCGTACGGCACGCTGCGAAAGCGAGCGGCCCGTGCTCGGGCACGACGGCGGCACGCCGCAGGAGCACGCCTGCTTCCACCCCGAGGCCCGCACCGTGGTCGCCGTGCCGGTGAGCCACTCGTGACCGCCGTCGGCGACGGGAACGAGACGATCGATCCGCATGCCGGCCTGTCGACCGAGCAGGCCGATCCGCGCTACCGGGAGATCGACCGGCTCCCGACCGAGCAGATCGCCCGGTTGATGAACGACGCCGACGCCACGGTCCCCGGGGCCGTGGCCGCGGCGATCCCGGAGATCTCCGCCGCCGTCGACGCGATCGTCGGCCGGATGGAGCGGGGCGGCAGACTGTTCTACGTGGGCGCGGGGACCTCGGGCCGGCTGGCCGTGCTCGACGCGTCCGAATGCCCGCCGACCTTCGGCACCGATCCCGAGCTCGTGCAGGGCATCATCGCGGGCGGCGAGGCCGCGCTGACCCGTTCGATCGAGGGGGCCGAGGACGACGCCGGCGGCGGGGCGGCCGCGGTCGCGGACCGGGAGGTGGGCCCGCTCGACTCGCTGGTCGGCGTGTCCGCCAGCGGCCGGGCGCCGTTCGTGCTCGGCGCGCTCGCCGAGGCGGGCCGCCGCGGCGCGCTGACCGTGAGCCTGTCCTGCAACGCGGGCTCCCCGCTCTCGACGGCCGCCGGGCACCCGATCGAGGTGATCGTCGGGCCGGAGGTGGTGGCCGGCTCGACCAGGCTCAAGGCCGGGACGGCGCAGAAACTGGTGCTCAACATGATCTCGACGATCGCGATGATCCGGCTGGGCCGGACGTACGGCAACGCGATGATCGAGGTCTCGGCGGCCAACGCCAAGCTCGCCAACCGGGCGGCGCGGATGGTCGGCGACATCACCGGCGCCGGGCTCGACACCGCGCGGGCGATGCTCGAGGCGGCGGGCTGGAACGTCAAGGCGGCCGTGCTGATGATCGAGCGAGGCCTCGGCGCCGACGAGGCCGCCGCGCTGCTGCGGGCCAACGGCGGGCGGCTCGACGCCGCGCGGCGGGCCGGCGTACGGCGCGGCCTCGGCGCCTGACACCGTGACGACCCGGCACTGCGAGATCACGCACGGCGGAACCGCAGGTGGGACGGCATGCCTGCGAGTTTCTGCAAGATCACGGAAGAGGTGCGGGCAGGTCGGCGGCGAGGTCTGCGAGAAATCGCAAGATCACGGGGTGGGG
>BCRI01000001.1 GCA_001552515.1 Sphaerimonospora mesophila NBRC 14179 = JCM 3151 | reverse complement strand
TGGGTGCGGGGTGCGGGGTGCGGGGTGCGGGGTGGAATTCTGACGTGATCACGAGGGGTTTTGGTTTCATCCAAAATTGTGGCCTTTGTCACACTTTTGCCGTGAGTCTGATGGGAGAAAATCCGGGTTTTTCACTGTCCGAAACCCCTCATGATCAGCGTAAACATCGAAAAAAGACCTGGTCGTACGGGCGGCGCTCGGTGGCGGTGTGCGTCGGGGGATGGGGTTTGTGCACCTGGCCTTTCCCAATTTTTGGGCTAGCTTGCTGGGTGTTCCTTTACTGACGCATGGGGCGCAGGGGTGCCCCACGCCAGACCAAGGAGATCGTTTTGAAGCGCACTCTCGCTTTCGGTGGCGTCGTCGCCACCGCCGGCCTGCTGGCCGCCGGCCTCGCGGCCACTCCGGCCGTGGCCGCCGACAAGCCTGCCGACGTCAACCTCGCCAACACCAACGAGGCTGCCCGACAGGTGGCGACGTTCTGGTACGGCGAGAACAAGGCCAAGCTGATCCAGGCCACGCCGTACGCCGTGGAGACCACCGTTCCGGCCAAGCACGTGTCGGGTGGCGGTCCTGCCGCGGACACCAAGCCCGGTGTCGTTCCGGCGATCGGCGACGAGAAGAAGGCCGCGAGCAAGTCGAAGAACGTCAACCTGCCCAAGACCTCGGGCAAGGTGTTCTTCATCGGCGCCGACGGCAAGCCGCACTGGTGCTCGGCCTCCTCGGTTCAGTCGCAGTACCGCAACCTGGTCGCCACGGCCGGGCACTGCGTCTACGACACGAAGTCCAACAAGGCCACCCTCGACAAGTGGGTCTTCATCCCCGGGTACTACCAGGGCAAGACCCCGTGGGGCATCTACGTCGGTAAGACCGCGTACACGCACTACGACTTCGACGTCTACGAGGACGGCGACCGCAACTACGCGTTCGTGACCGTCTACAACGGTGTGCTGCCCACCACCGACCGTCCCACCTCGGGCAAGGACTACTCCTACAAGTCGGAGCTCTTCCGGACCGAGCGCGAGGCCAAGGCTCACCTGGCCAAGCTCAAGGCCGACAAGAGCACCGTCTGGTCCGCTCTGAAGATCGAGAAGGTCGAGGACAAGGGCGGTAAGGGCAAGGGTGGCAGGCACCACCACCAGTACCAGGAGGTGCCGGCCGGCGTTGCCGAGGTCAAGCGCGCCAACCCGCGGGCTGACCTGACGGCCGCCAAGGTCGACCTGAGGAAGGGCTGGAAGGCCGGCGACCCCGTCGAGGTCACGGGCAGGGAGTACGGCCAGACCCGGGACGACTCCTACGTCAGCAGGGACGGCAAGACCCTCTACTGGCGTGTCAAGGTCGAGAAGCAGGACGACCGTCGCGACGACCACCGCGGTCGTGGCGACGACCACCGGGGTCGTGGCGACGACCACCACAACAAGGGTGGCAAGCACCACACCGAGTACAAGTACTACAAGCGGACCTTCACCAAGCTGGTCAAGGCGCCGGCTCGGTCCGTGACGAAGTACCAGGTCGTCGGCTGGAAGCTGACGATCGGCCTGAAGGACGTCGGTCGCCTGGGTGACAACGTCGGCGGTCAGGGCCTGGCCTACAACCAGAAGGTCGGCTCGAACGTCTTCGTGTTCGGCTACCCGAGCGGGTCGCACCCGGACGGCAACTACGCCTTCTCCGGCCACACCCTCAAGTGGGCGTACGGCAAGACCTTCGCGGCGACCGCGCCGGCCATCAAGGGCGAGGAACTGCTCGGGGTCAAGTCGTCCTTCACCGGTGAGGGCTCGATCGGTTCGTCCTGGCTGCTCAAGTACCAGAGCGCCAAGCGGATCGGTTACCTGAACGGTGTGACCATCGCGGTGGCCGATCGCGACGGCAACAAGCGGATCGACACCAGCCTCTCGCCGTACTTCGACGGTGAGACCTACGGTGTCTACCAGGCCGCGGCCAAGAGCTGGTCCGGCAAGATCGTCTAATCCCTTCCCGGATGACGACAGAAGGGGCCCGGCGGTAAGCCGGGCCCCTTCGTGTTTCCTGAGGCGGCCACTTTTCCGAGGCGGCCACTTTCCTGAGGCGGCCACCGAGCCCTCTGCCTGCGATCACGCCCTGGCCGGGGAGCCGCCTGAAGGCTCTCTGCGGGCCGTTCGAAGGGCTCGGGACGTTCATCCCCGGTGAAGCGCCGGCTCGCCGGTCTGCCGCCGATTGGCGGGCGCGGAGGCGGGACGTCTCAGACGTGATCACAGGCCCTTTCGGTTTCCTTCATCTAATGTGACCTTCGTCACATTTCTGCCTTGCCTGTTTGGGGGAGCGTGCCGGGGTCCGGGCCGACTGCAACCCGTCATGTACAGGGGAAACGTGCTGTCAACGGGGGCGTGAGGGGGCGGGTGTCGGGCCCCTTGGCGACGGAAGACGTGACTCACCCGCCTACCTTTTCGCAATTTTCCCGTATACCTTGCTGACCGTTCCTTTACTGACGCATGGGGCGCAGATGGTGCCTCACGACAGACCAAGGAGATTCCCTTGAAGCGCACTCTCGCATTCGGTGGCATCGTCGCCAGCGCCGGCATGCTGGCCGCCGGCCTCGCCGCCACCCCCGCTCAGGCCGCCGGTGACGTCGCCAGCGACACCCTGGCCAACACCAACCTTGCCGCCCAGCAGGTCGCCATGTTCTGGTATGGCGAGAACAAGGCCAACCTGCTCAACGCCAAGCCGTACGCGGTGGAGACCAAGGTCTCTGCCAAGCACGTTTCGGGTGGTGGCCCGTCCGCGGACACCAAGCCCGGTGTGGTTCCGGCGATCGGCGATGAGAAGAAGACCGCGTCGAAGTCGAAGAACGTCAACCTGCCCAAGACCACGGGCAAGGTGTTCTTCATCGGCGCCGACGGCAACCCGCACTGGTGCTCGGCGACCTCGGTGCAGTCTTCGTACCGCAACCTGGTCGCCACGGCCGGACACTGTGTGTACGACACCGAGTCCAACAAGGCCACGATGGACAAGTGGGTCTTCATCCCGGGTTACTACCAGGGCAAGACCCCGTGGGGCATCTACGTGGGTAAGACCGCGTACACGCACTACGACTTCGACGTCTACGAGGACGGCGACCGCGACTACGCGTTCGTCACGGTGTACAACGGTGTTCTGCCCGACGGCGCCTGGGGCAGCAAGGACTGGAAGTCCAAGTCCTTCAAGAAGGAGAGCCACGCCAAGTACTGGCTGAAGAAGCTCCAGAACGACAAGAAGACCGGCTACTCCGACCTGCAGATCGTGGCCACCCCGGACATGAAGCAGAAGGTGAAGCTCGGCACGCCGGACTCCACCAAGGTCGAGCCGGCCAGTGTGGCCGACCTCGCGGTCGACCCGGCCACCGTCAACGGAGCTCGGACCACCCTGGAGAACCAGGCCAAGCAGGGTACCTCCACGTACAGCGATGGAACGTGGGGCGTCACCGTCAAGAGGGTCTGGCGCGGCCAGGAGGGCTGGAACAGCACCGACCCGGCCAAGCAGACGGTCTACACCTTCAAGAAGGACGGCAAGACCTACCAGGCGACCTTCTGGGGCGCCTTCAAGGTCAAGGACTACGTCATCACCGGCAAGATCCTCCGGATCGGCCTGAAGGACGTCGGCCGTCTGGGCGACAACGTCGGTGGTCAGGGCCTGGCCTACAACCAGAAGCTGGGCAAGGCGCACTTCGTGTTCGGTTACCCGAGCGGGTCGCACCCGGACGGCAACCACGCGTACACCGGCAAGACCCTCAAGTGGGCGTACGGCAAGACCTTCGCGGCTACCGCGCCGGCCATCAAGGGCGAGGAGCTGCAGGGCATCAAGTCGTCCTTCACCGGTGAGGGCTCGCTGGGCTCCGCCTGGCTGCTCAACTACAAGAGCGCCAAGCGGATCGGTTACCTGAACGGTGTCACCATCGCGGTGGCGGACCGTGACGGCAACAAGCGCATCGACACCAGCCTCTCGCCGTACTTCGACGGTGAGACCTACGGCGTCTACGCCTCCGCGGCCAAGAACTGGTCCGGAAAGATCGTCTGATCCCTTCCCGGCGGACGACAGAGAAAGGGCTCGGCAGCCAGCCGGGCCCTTTCCCGTGTCCGGGGTCAGTCCGATTCGTACGCCTGCGGACCGGGCGAGCCCGGCTCTCGCCGGAATCGGCACCCGACCCAATCGATCACGACGTTATTGCGCGAAAACGGGCGCCAGAGCAGCAACAACGTCATGGTCGATTGGCTTCGATCATCGGCGGGCCGGGGTACGGAGATTTCCGGCCCGCGGATTTCGTACGGAACGGTCCCGGTGGATCGGCGGGTGGGAACGGGAAAGGGCCCGGCCGGAGGGGCGGCCGGGCCCTTGGACCTCCGCCTACCCGGAGGCCTTTTCATCGCCGCCCGGAACGGTGACCAGGGAAGCCGGACCGGGCGGACGGATGGGCGGGGTAACCGCCGGCCTCGTCGGGAGGCGAAGACTCAGGCGATCTTGCCGGACCACATCTTGGCGGCGGCCTTGTAGACGCCGTAGGTCTCACCGTCGAAGTACGGCGAGAGGCTGGTGTCGATGCGCTTGTTGCCGTCGCGGTCCGCCACCGCGATCGTCACACCGTTCAGGTAGCCCAGACGGCGGCTGTTCTTGTAGTTGAGCAGCCAGGCCGAGCCCAGCGAGCCCTCACCGGTGAAGGACGACTTGACGCCCTGCAGTTCCTGAGCCTTGATGGCCGGGGCCTGCGCCGCGAAGGTCTTGCCGTACGACCACTTGAGGGTCTTGCCGGAGTAGGCGTGGTTGCCGTCCGGGTGCGACCCGCTCGGGTAGCCGAACACGAAGACCTTCTTGCCGATCTTCTGGTTGTAGGCCAGGCCCTGACCACCGACGTTGTCGCCCAGACGGCCCACGTCCTTCAGGCCGATCTTGAGGACCCTTCCGGTGATCTTGTAGTCGAGGTCGTAGTTGATCCAGTAGGTGCGGGTGACGTACTTGTCACCCTCCTTCTTCCAGTAGAAGGTCTTGCCGTCGGCCGACTCGTGGCCCTGGTTCCAGCCGGCGGGCTTGGTGTCACTCTTCTTGGTGGTGACGCCGGTGCCCTGCTTGAACGGCCCGTTAGCGGGGGTGCCCTCGGGGTTCAGCTTCTTCCAGTCGGCCCGCTTGACGTAGACCTTCTTCGACTCCCTCGTGCCCTCCTTGACGACGTGGCGGGTGTCGATCACCGACCGGATGCGGAGGTGGCTGTAGCCGGTGCTCTTGTCGGCCCGGAGCTTCCGCAGCGCCCGCGTGGCCTGCCAGTGGGTCTCGTAGTTCTTGGACTGGTACCTCTTGCTGCCCCCGGTCGAGGTGGGCAGCACGCCGTTGTAGACGGTCACGAACGCGTAGTCGCGGTCGCCGTCCTCGTAGACGTCGAAGTCGTAGTGGGTGAAGGCCTGCTTGCCCACGTAGATGCCCCACGGGGTCTTGCCCTGGTAGTAACCGGGGACGAAGACCCACTTGTCCATCGTCGCCTTGTTCGACTTGGTGTCGTACACGCAATGGCCGGCGGTGGCGACGAGGTTGCGGTAGTGCGACTGCACCGAGGTGGCGGTGCACCAGTGCGGCTTCTTGTCCGCGCCGATGAAGAACACCTTGCCCGTGGTGCGGGGCAGGTTGACGTTCTTCGACCGGCTTCCCGAGGTCTTCTTGTCGGCGCTCGACGGCACGATCCCGGGCTTGCTGTCGGGAGCGGGCCCGCCCTTGGAGATGTGCCTGGCCGGGACGGTGGTCTCCACGTTGTACGGCTTGGCGTTGCGCAGGTTGGCCTTGTTCTGGCCGAACCAGAAGGCCGCGACCTGCTGCGCGGCGAAGTTGGAGCCGACCAGGGTGTCCTTGGAGACATCGCCGCCGGCGTTCGCGGGGGTAGCGGTAACGACGGCCGAGGCCAGCAGGCCGGTGGCCGCGATGCTACCGAGAGTGAGGGTGTGCTTCAAGGGTGTGCTCTCCTTGCTCTGTCGTGGGGGCCGTTCCACGCCCCAAACGTCAGTAAAGGAACTCCCTTAGCAAGCTATAAGAGGAATCTGTGAATAAAACGGGTCAACCGCCGCACCGGCCGTCGGGGAGGATGCGCTCTTCCTTGATCACCTCTGGCGGGCGATCGAGTTTCTCCTGTTGAGGGGTGAGATCGCGAAAGGCCTGATCACATGGGGTGAGTGATCGTACGGCGAGAAAGTGTGATGTAAATCACATCTTTGGAAGGAAACCGAAAGCCCATGTGATCACGTCTGATATTGCCCGCAGCGGCACCCGGGCATCCTCGACGGAACGCCCCCAGGCGGGCGCCGTCTCGGCCGTACGGCCCGCTCCGCTCCGTGTGGGGGAGCTTCCGGGGGGAACGGGAAAGGGCCCGGCTGGTGACAGCCGGGCCCTTCCTTGGGTCGTCAGGAGGCGATGCCTTAGACGATCTTGCCGGACCAGTTGTTGGCCGCGGCCTGGTAGACGCCGTAGGTCTCACCGTCGAAGTACGGCGAGAGGCTGGTGTCGATGCGCTTGTTGCCATCGCGGTCGGCCACCGCGATGGTGACACCGTTCAGGTAGCCGATCCGCTTGGCGCTCTTGTAGTTGAGCAGCCAGGACGAGCCGACCGAGCCCTCACCGGTGAAGGACGACTTGATCGCCTGCAGTTCCTCGGCCTTGATGGCCGGGGCCTGCGCGGCGAAGGTCTTGCCGTACGCCCACTTGAGGGTCTTGCCGGAGTAGGCGTAGTTGCCGTCCGGGTGCGACCCGCTCGGGTAGCCGAACACGAACACGGCCTTGCCGATCTTCTGGTTGTAGGCCAGGCCCTGACCGCCCACGTTGTCGCCCAGGCGGCCGACGTCCTTCAGGCCGATCCGGAGGATCTTGCCGGTGATGACGTAGTCCTTGACCTTGAAGGCGCCCCAGAAGGTCGCCTGGTAGGTCTTGCCGTCCTTCTTGAAGGTGTAGACCGTCTGCTTGGCCGGGTCGGTGCTGTTCCAGCCCTCCTGGCCGCCCCAAACCTTCTTGACGGTGACGCCCCACGTTCCATCGCTGTACGTGGAGGTGCCGACGACGGCCTGCTCCTCCAGCGTGGCCCGGGCGTTGTCGATGGTGGAGGGGTCGACCGCGAGGTCGGCCACGCTGGCCGGCTCGACCTTGATGGAGTCCGGCGTGCCGAGCTTCACCTTCTGCTTCATGTCCGGGGTGGCCACGATCTGCAGGTCGGAGTAGCCGGTCTTCTTGTCGTTCTGGAGCCTCTTCAGCCAGTACTTGGCGTGGCTCTCCTTCTTGAAGGACTTGGACGTCCAGTCCTTGCTGCCCCAGGCGGCCTCGGGCAGCACGCCGTTGTAGACGGTCACGAACGCGTAGTTGCGGTCGCCGTCCTCGTAGACGTCGTAGTCGTAGTGCGTGTACGCGGTCTTACCGACGTAGATGCCCCACGGGGTCTTGCCCTCGTAGTAGCCCGGGATGAAGACCCACTTGTCGAGGGTGGCCTTGTTGGACTCGGTGTCGTAGACGCAGTGGCCGGCCGTGGCGACCAGGTTGCGGTACTGCGCCTGGACGGAGGAGGCCGAGCACCAGTGCGGCTTGCCGTCGGCGCCGATGAAGAACACCTTGCCCGAGGTCTTGGGCAGGTTGACGTTCTTCGACTTCGACGCGGCCTTCTTCTCGTCGCCGATCGCCGGAACCACGCCCGGCTTGGTGTCCGCGGTCGGGCCACCACCCGACACGTGCTTGGCCGGAACGGTGGTCTCCACGTTGTACGGCGTGGCCTGGATCAGGTTGGCCTTGGCCTCGCCGTACCAGAACGCCGCCACCTGCTGCGCGGCGAGGTTGGTGTTGGCCAGGTTGACCGCGGCGGGCTTGTCAGCGGCCTGAGCCGGAGCGGCGAGACCGGCGGCCAGCAGGCCGGCGGAGGCGACAATGCCGCCGAAAGCGATCGTGCGCTTCAAGGGGGTTCTCCCTGGTCTGTCGTGAGGCGTCACTTGCGCCCCATCCGTCAGTAAGGAACGAGATGAACGTTATACGAGGAATGAAGGGAAGATCTGGTAAGAATGCGGTGCCAGATCCGGCGACAAATATTTCGGCCGCCGCCCTCTCATCTAGAAAGAGTTGCGGTCGGAGACGTTTCCGCTGATCATCGCCTGCGTTCCGTCATCTAGATCACGGGGAGTGATGGATCGATCCACCAACCTGTGTGACGCAAATCACACAGGTTCGTGAAACGGTTGGTCCCCCGGAGTGCGTCTGAGCCTGCCGACATCGCTCGGCCGGGACACGGGAAAGGGCCCGACCGGAGACGGTCGGGCCCTTCCTTCGGGTCGTCAGGAGGGAATGCCTCAGACGATCTTGCCGGACCAGAGGCTGGCCGCGGCCTTGTAGACGCCGTAGGTCTCACCGTCGAAGTACGGGGAGACGCTGGTGTCGATCCGCTTGTTGCCGTCGCGGTCGGCCACCGCGATGGTCACGCCGTTCAGGTAGCCGATCCGCTTGGCGCTCTTGTACTGGAGCAGCCAGGACGAGCCCAGCGAGCCCTCACCGGTGAAGGACGACTTGACCCCGACCAGCTCCTCGCCCTTGATGGCGGGGACCTGCGCGGCGAAGGTCTTGCCGTACGACCACTTGAGGGTCTTGCCGTTGTAGGCGTGGTTGCCGTCCGGGTGCGACCCGCTCGGGTACCCGAACACGAAGACGTTCACGCCGACCTTCTGGTTGTAGGCCAGGCCCTGACCGCCCACGTTGTCGCCCAGACGGCCGACGTCCTTCAGGCCCACCCACAGGACCCTGCCGTGGAGCACGTAGTCCACGTCGTACTCGATCCAGTAGGTGTGCTTGTAGTACTTGCCGCCGGAGGTGTGGAAGTACGCCTTGCCGTCGGCCGAGACGCCGTCGTTGCCCGCCTTCGCGGCGGCCTTGGCGGTCTCCCAGGCCTGCTTGGCGTTGTTGCCGGTGAACTCCTGGCGGTTCACGCCCGTGTGCGGGGCGTAGGTCGCCGGGTAGCCCTTGCTCGCGTTGTTGCCGACGGCCTTGAACGCGGCGCGGGTGACGTCGGTCTTCTGGACCTCGGAGCCGACCGGGTCGGGGCCGATCTTCTTGGTGTCGACGACACGCTCGATCCAGAGACGGGAAGCCCCGTTCTCCTTGTTCGCCTCGATGTCGGCCTTCGCCTTCTCGGCGAGCGCCTTGGTCTCGAAGGCCACCGGGTCCTTGGAGACGGCCGCTCCGGTGGGCAGGACGCCGTTGTAGACGGTCACGAACGCGTAGTCGCGGTCGCCGTCCTCGTAGACGTCGAAGTCGTAGTGGGTGTACGCGGTCTTACCGACGTAGATGCCCCACGGGGTCTTGCCCTGGTAGTAACCCGGCACGAAGACCCACTTGTCGAGGGTCGCCTTGTTGGACTCGGTGTCGTAGACGCAGTGGCCGGCCGTGGCGACCAGGTTGCGGTACTGCGACTGGACCGAGGTCGCCGAGCACCAGTGCGGCTTCTTGTCCGCGCCGATGAAGAACACCTTGCCCGAGGTCTTGGGCAGGTTGACGTTCTTCGACTTGCTCGCGGCCTTCTTCTCGTCGCCGATCGCCGGAACGACACCGGGCTTGGTGTCCGCGGCAGGACCGCCACCCGACACGTGCTTGGCCGGGAGCGTGGTCTCGACGTTGTACGGCGTCGCGTTGATCAGGTTGGCCTTGTTCTCGCCGTACCAGAACTTGGCGACCTGCTGGGCGGCGTAGTTGGTGTTGGCCAGAACATCCTTGGCGACCTCGTCGGCGGCCTGGGCGGGCGTGGCCAGACCGGCGGCCAGCAGGCCCGTGGCGGCGACGATGCCACCGAAGGTAATGGTGCGCTTCACGGGGGGTCTCCCTGGTCTGTCGTGAGGCGTGACTTGCGCCCCATCCGTCAGTAAGGAACGAGAAGCACGTTATATGAGGAATGACGGGAAAATCTGGTAAGAACGCATGTCGGATTTTCCGACGAATATTCGGTCGCTCCTCTGGAGTCTGGCAAGGGCGGCGATTCGCGTCGTTTCCGCTGATCATCGCCCGCATCCTGTCATCTGGAGAGCGGGGAGCGGTGGATCGATCCATCAGCCTGTGTGACGTAAATCACAAGGCCTTGAGGAACGGATATCCCTCTCGACTACGTCTGAGATTGCCGGCATCGCTCGGCCGGGACACGGGAAAGGGCCCGGCCGGAGACGGTCGGGCCCTTTCTTCGGGTCGTCAGGAGGGGATGCCTCAGACGATCTTGCCGGACCAGAGGCTGGCCGCGGCCTTGTAGACACCGTAGGTCTCACCGTCGAAGTACGGCGAGATGCTGGTGTCGATGCGGTTGTTCTTGTCGGTGTCGGCGATGCCGATCGTCACACCGTTCAGGTAACCGACGCGCTTGGCGCTCTTGTACTGGAGCAGCCAGGACGAGCCGATCGAGCCCTCACCGGTGAAGGACGACTTGACTCCGACCAGCTCCTCGCCCTTGATGGCCGAGACCTGCGCGGCGAAGGTCTTGCCGTACGACCACTTGAGCGTGTGGCCCGTGTAGGCGTAGTTGCCGTCCGGGTGCGACCCGCTCGGGTAGCCGAACACGAAGACGTTCGCGCCGATCTTCTGGTTGTAGGCCAGGCCCTGACCACCGACGTTGTCGCCGAGACGGCCGACGTCCTTCAGGACGATCTTCACGTACGGCTTGGGCTTGCTGTGACCGTTGTGCTTGGACTTCGCCCAGAAGGTCCGCTTGTAGTACTTGTAGCGGTCCTTGCCCCTGTCCTTGTCCTTGCCCTGGTCTCCGTGGAACCGGGCCGAGGCCGCGGTCTCCGTCGGAGTCGGGGTCGGAGTCGGGGTCGGGGTGGCGGTCGTGTCCGGGGTGGGGGTCTCGGTCGGCGTGGAGAGCGCGGTCGGAGCCGCGTCCTCCTTCTTGTCCCAGTCGTGCTTGCCGGGACCGTCGTGCTTGCCGCCGCCAGGCCTGCCCGGTCCGTCGTGGTCGCGGCCGTCCCGAACCTTCTTCTTGAAGTAGAGGGTCTTGCCGTCGCGGCTCACGTACCAGTCGCGGCGGTCCTGGTACTCCCTCTCGCTGATCTCCTGGGTGGAGGCACCCGTGCCGTTCGCCCAGGGGCCGTTGCCGGTCAGGTCGCGGTTCCCGTTGAGGCGCTGGAACTCACGGACGCTGATCTGGCGGACCTTCGAGTGGTCGTCGTGGCGCCCGCGGTCGTTCTTCCACTCGCGGTCATCGTGACGATTGTCGTTCTTCCCCCGGTGGTCGTGGTCCTTCCCCCGGTGGTCGTGGTCCTTGCCGCGGTGGTCGTGCTTACCGCGGTGGTCGTGGTCCTTGCCATGGTCGCGGCCGTCGTAGCGGACCACGGTGGGCAGGACGCCGTTGTAGACGGTCACGAACGCGTAGTCGCGGTCGCCGTCCTCGTAGACGTCGTAGTCATAGTGGGTGAAGGCCTGCTTACCCACATAGATGCCCCACGGGGTCTTGCCCTGGTAGTAACCCGGCACGAAGACCCACCGGTCCAGCGTGGCCCGGTTGGACTCGGTGTCGTACACGCAGTGCCCGGCCGTGGCGACCAGGTTGCGGTACTGCGACTGGACCGAGGTCGCCGAGCACCAGTGCGGCTTCTTGTCCGCGCCGATGAAGAACACCTTGCCCGTGGTCTTGGGCAGGTTGACGTTCTTCGACTTCGACGCGGCCTTCTTCTCGTCGCCGATCGCCGGAACCACACCCGGCTTGGTGTCCGCGGACGGGCCGCCCCCCGACACGTGCTTGGCGGAGACCTTGGTCTCCACGCCGTACGGCGTGGCCGCGATCAGCTGTGCCGCGTTCTCCGCGTACCAGAACGTGGCCACCTGGCGAGCGGCCTCGTTGGTGTTGGCGAGGATGACCGACGGTACAGAGTCCCCCGCGGCCTGCGCGGGGGTGGCGGCGAGACCGGCGGCCAGAAGGCCGGCGGTGGCGACGACGCCGCCGAAAGCGAGTGTGTGCTTCAAGGTAGATCTCCCTGGTCTGTCGTGAGGCGTCACTTGCGCCCCATTCGTCAGTAAAGGAATGACTAGAAAGCTATCCGAGAGATCAGGCGGCGATTACGCTTTTTTCGGTCTACTTTTGGGCTGACCAAAACTTACCCATCTGGGTGCGCCTCGGGTCGCCGTGACGGCGCCTCGGCGTCTTTGCTGATCACGTGGCATTACGGCCGACGGCGCTTCACACAGCGTGAGGGAACGATCCGGCTCCTGTGTGAGGTAAATCACACAGGAACGGGGGCACGGGTGGTACGGCGCGACACGTCCGAGAACGTCTCCGCCGGGATCCGGCCGTCAGGGCCTGGCGGTGGGACGGGAACGTCAGGTGCGGCCGGAGGACGAATGTGCTCCGCCGTTCTCGGCGGAGGCGTCGAAGGGGACGAGCAGCGTGCGCAGCAGTCCGGCGAGGGCCTGTCGTTCCTCCTGTCCAAGGCCGGCCAGCAGCTCGTGTTCCCGGCGCAGCAGGTCGGTGAAGGCGGCGTCGACCTGGGCCAGCCCGGCCTCGGTCAGGCGCACCAGCACGCCCCGGCGATCCTCCGGGTCGGGGTTCCGGGTGACCAGTCCGGCGGCGGCCAGCCGGTCTATGCGGTTCGTCATCGTCCCGGAGGTGACGAGCGTGGCCCGCAGCAACGCCCCGGGGCTGAGTTCGTACGGTTTGCCCGCGCGGCGCAGCGCCGTCAGCACGTCGAACTCCCATGACTCCATGTCTTGCCCGGCGAAGGCGGCACGGCGCTCGCGTTCGAGATGCCGGCTCAGCCTGGACACCCGGCTCAGCACCTCGAGCGGGGAGACGTCCAGATCGGGCCGCTCCTGTCGCCATGCCGCGACCAGCCGGTCAACCTCGTCCTCGGCGGGCCTCGAGAAGGTCATGCACCGAGTCTAGCTGTCTTGATGTCGAGATATCCCGGAAAATACCCGGCGTTCTGACATCGGGATCGGTGCGCGACGAGCGGCGGGGGATGGAAGTCTACGCCGTCCGCGGCAGCCGTACGGCACGGTGTGCCCGCTCCTGCGGATCTTCGCCGGGGCGCGCCTCCGATCGGCCACCCGGCGTGGATCGAGCGGGCCCGATCGGACTCAAGGGTCCTGTTCGGCCTCGGAAGGATGCTGAGCTCGATCAGAGGGTTCCGATCGAGCTCAGAGGGGTCTGACCGGTTTCGGGCGGTGCTTCTCCTGCTCGCGCTGCTCCCGCTCGCGATGCCTGGCCCGTTCGCGCTGCTCCCGCTCGCGGAGCTTCTCCTGCTCGCGCAGCGCCTTCTGCTGCTCCTTGAGCTCGCGCTCGCGCTGTTTCTCCTGCTCGCGGCGGAGCTTCTCCTGCTTCTTGAGCTTGCGTTCCCGGGCCTTCTCCAGCTCCTTGAGCTCCCGTTCGCTCGGCCGGGCCGTACGGAACTCCGACACGGAGGCGAGCACGAGGCCGCGCGATCCCGGGCTGAGGGCCGGATTCGGATCGAGACCGGTGAGGCCGTGCCACGAGAGGTTGACCAGGTGGGCCGCGACCTCCTCGCGGTGCGGTTCGCGGACGTCGAGCCACCACTGGCCGGTCAGCGCCGTCATCCCGACGAGCATCTGGGCGTACATGGGGGCGAGATCGGGGTCGTAGCCGCGTTCCCTGAACTCGTCGGCCAGCACGTCCTCGACCTGGCTGGCGATGTCGCTTATCAGGCTCGCGAAGGTGCCCGTTCCGGATGCGGCGTGGGAGTCGCGCACCAGGATGCGGAATCCCTCACTGCTCTCCTCGATGTACTGCAGGAGCGCGAGCGCGGCACGCTCCAGCTTCACCAGCGCGTGCGACGCCGAGAGGGCCTGGGTGACCAGGCTGAGTAACCTCTGCATCTCGCGGTCGATGACCACCGCGTAGATGCCTTCCTTGCCGCCGAAGTGTTCATAGACGACGGGCTTGGAGACCTTGGCGTTGGCGGCGATCTCCTCGACGGAGGTGCCGTCGAAGCCCTTCTCCGCGAACAGGGCCCGGCCGACCTGGATCAGCTGCTCGCGTCGCTCCGCGCCGGTCATGCGTTTTCGGGTCCGGGAGGATTCGCTCACGGTTTCCATAATGACGTGTCCTCTCGGGCGGAGCCGGTCGGCGGGCCACCGCAGGGGAATTCGACCCACGGGCCGGAAGTGCGCCGGGAGGACCCCGCGGTCTCACTCCCGTCCGCTCGGCTCCCCTGCGGTGCCGTGGCCCACGGAGCGGTCAACCGAGCCGCTTCGCCGCCAGGCGCTCCGGATTCGGCCAGCGCACGTCGTACACCCAGCCGGCCTTTTCGAACCAGCGGATCAGGCCGGCGCTCAGGTCGATCTGTCCCTTGAGTACGCCGTGACGGGCACAGGTCGGGTCGGAGTGGTGCAGGTTGTGCCAGGACTCGCCGAACGACGGGATCGCCAGCCACCACACGTTGCGCGACTTGTCGCGCACCTCGAACGCCTCGTCGCCGAAGACGTGGCAGATCGAGTTGATCGACCAGGTGACGTGGTGCAGCAGCCCGATCCGGATCAACGTGCCCCAGAAGAACGCCGTGACCATGCCCTGCCAGGACCAGGTGAGCAGGCCGCCCAGAACGGCGGGGAGCAGCACCGAGGTCGCCGCCAGCGCGGGGAACCACTTGTGCAGCTTCATCACGTCCGGGTCCTTCATCAGGTCCGGCGCGTACTTGGCCCGGTTGGTGCGCTCGGCCTCGAACAGCCAGCCGCAGTGCGCGTAGAGAAGGCCCTTGGCCATCGCCTTGATGCCGGTGCCGAAGCGCCAGGGGGAGTGCGGGTCGCCCTCCTTGTCGGAGAACTTGTGGTGCTTGCGATGGGTGGCGACCCAGTCGAGCACGGACATTTCCAGCGAGAGGCTGCCGGCGATGCCCAACGCGATCTTCATGGGCCGCTTCGCCTTGAACGAACCGTGCGTGAAGTAGCGGTGGAAACCGACCGTGACACCCAGCCCGGTGACGATATAGAACGTGAGCGCGATCGCCACATCGGTCCAGCCCAGGCCCCAACCCCAGGCGAACGGCACTGCGGCGATCACTGCGACGATGGGCGCCCCGACGACGATGCCGAAGATGATCAGCTCGGTTTTCGTCTTTTTCGCGGCCTCGAATTCCGGCTTCGGCTGTGGAGCTGGGCGCTCGGTCAGTACGGTCATGGGCTACCTCACGGCTATCGCGACGAAATGACTGGCTACGTAACCGTTGACTGGCTACGCAACCGTAACTTACGCCATCGTAAGTTAGGTGTGGCCAAGGGCGAATGTTGGGAAGGTGACGCTCGCGCATGCATCTGGTGGTGACTCCATGCCTTGCATCATGGGCGGCCATCTGCTAAACGACGCTCCCTTCCCTGCACGGAGCGGCATATGCAGGCCAGGCCCCGATTCGCACCTTTCGTAATCTTTCGACGGCGACCGGTGATCGAGGCTCGCGCTCGACGATCTTCCCGTCTGGGTGATCGCGATGGCGGGTCGAGGGATGGTGTGGTGGCGACGTGATTCGGTGCGCCGAAGAAGGGGTGGGCTCTGTATCCTTGAGGTCGGATTCTGGCTGGAGCGAGAATCCGGACAATTGGGATTAAAGATCCATCCCGGGTCGTCTAGGGGCAAGACTACAGATTTTGGTTCTGTCAACGGAGGTTCGAATCCTCCCCCGGGAGCTGTGAAACGGATGCGCGACTCGGCCCTCCCCGGGCGTCGGCCGGGGGAGGCCTGGATCGGATCCGGGGCGTGGACGGTAAGCTTTGACCTTGTCGGGCGGATGACCGTGTGGATGTCCCGAATGGGCGCGCGGGAGGCGTTCCGACCCGTGTCAGCCGCGATGCCGAGGGAGCTCAGTCCGTGAGTGTGCCGGGCCCGGCCGCAGTCATCGTCCTCGCAGCGGGCGAGGGCACCCGGATGAAATCGAAAACCCCCAAGGTCCTCCATGAGATCTGCGGTCGCGCGCTCGTGGACCACATGCTCGTCGCAGCCCGGGGGCTCGCCCCGCAGCGGCTGATCGTCGTCGTCGGCCATGAGCGGAAGCGGGTGACGGCCCACCTCGGGGCCACGTCGCCGGACGCGGTGACCGTCGTACAGGAGAAGCAGAACGGCACCGGCCATGCCGTACGGACCGTCCTCGAAGCGGTGGGGCCGATCGCCGGGACCGTCCTCGTGACGTACGGCGACACGCCGCTGCTGCGTACCGAGACGCTCGCGGCCCTGCTCGACCGGCACGCGGGGGAGGGCAACGCGGTCACGGTCCTCACCGCCGAGGTGCCCGATCCAAGCGGATACGGCCGGATCGTCCGCGACGCGGACGGCGCCGTACTCGAGATCGTCGAAGACCGGGACGCGACCCCCGAGCAGCGGGTGATCCGGGAGATGAACTCGGGCGTCTACGCGTTCGACGGCGCGCTGCTGGCCGACGCCGTGCGACGTGTCGGCGCCGCCAACGCCCAGGGTGAGGAATACCTCACCGATGTGCTCGCCATCCTCAGGAAGGACGGCCACCGGGTCGGCGCCCACATCGCCGCGGATCACGTCGAGGTCGAGGGCGTCAACGACCGCGTGCAACTCGCCTTCGCCCGGCGCGTGCTGGGCGAGCGCATCCTGAGGGAACATATGCTGGCCGGGGTCACCGTCGTCGACCCCGCCGCCACGTGGATCGACGCGGACGTGACGCTGGAGCCCGACGTGGTGATCCACCCGGGCACCCACCTCAGGGGCGCGACGAAGGTCGCCTCCGGCGCGGAGGTGGGTCCGGACTGCACGCTGACCGACACCGTCGTCGGGGCGGACGCGGTCGTGCGCAACGCGGTCTGCGACGGCGCGGAGATCGGGCCGGAGGCGCTCGTCGGCCCCTTCGCCTATCTACGCCCGGGCACCGTGCTCGGCCGCAAGGGCAAGATCGGCACGTACGTCGAGACCAAGAACGCGACGATCGGCGAGGGCTCCAAGGTCCCGCACCTGACCTATGTCGGAGACGCCACCATCGGCACCTGTTCCAACATCGGGGCGGCCTGCGTCTTCGTGAACTACGACGGCGTCGCCAAGCACCACACCGTGGTGGGCGATCACGTGCGGGTGGGCAGTGACAACATGCTCATCGCGCCCGTGACGATCGGCGACGGCGCCTACACCGCGGCCGGTTCCGTGATCACCGTGGACGTCCCGCCCGGGGCCATGGCGGTGGCACGCGGCCGGCAGCGCAATATTGAAGGGTGGGTGTCCCGCCGGCGGGCCGGCACCGCCTCCGCGGAGGCCGCCCGGCGTGCCATCGCCGCCGGGGACGTGGAGGACACGGCCGACTAGGGAGACACGACCCGAAACAGAGACCCGTACGGCGGCTCGGCCCGGTCGGCCGCGTGTGCCGTACGTAAGCGGGAACAGCGAAGAAAGAGAAAGAAAGTTCGATGCGCGGACCCGAGCGCGCAGCCTCCGATCGCGGGGGCGGGAGGACACCGTGAGCTACCAGCGGGACCGAGCATGCGACCAGGCATGTCAACGGGCATGGGGGCAGGGTCGAAAGGTGAGGAGCGCGGCATGAGCGGCAAGAAGACCACGGGAGAGCGGAACCTGATGTTCTTCTCCGGCCGTGCGTACCCGGAGCTGGCCGAGGAGATCGCGGCCAATCTCGACATCGAGATCACCCCCACCAAGTTGCTGGATTTCGCCAACGGCGAGATCTATGTCCGCTATCTGGAGTCGGTACGCGGATGCGACGCCTTCGTGCTCCAGAGCCACACGGCCCCGATCAACCAGTGGATCATGGAACAGTTGATCATGGTGGACGCCCTCAAACGGGCCTCGGCCAAGCGGATCACCGTGATCATGCCGTTCTACGGCTACGCGCGGCAGGACAAGAAGGGCCGCGGCCGCGAGCCGATCACGGCCCGCCTGATCGCGGACCTGTTCAAGGAGGCGGGCGCCGACCGGCTGATGTCGATCGACCTGCACACCTCTCAGATCCAGGGATTCTTCGACGGTCCGGTCGACCACCTGTTCGCGATGCCCGTGCTGATCAAGTACCTCCAGGGCAAGCTCGACCCGGCGACCACCACGATCGTCTCGCCGGACACCGGCCGGGTGCGGCTGGCCGAGCGCTGGTCCGACACGCTGGGCACGCCCGTGGCGTTCATCCACAAGCGGCGCGACCTCGACGTGGCCAACCAGGTGAAGGTGCACGAGGTGGTCGGCAAGGTCCGGGGCCGGACCTGCGTGCTGATCGACGACATGATCGACACCGGCGGCTCGATCTGCAAGGCGGCGGACGCCCTCTATGAGCACGGCGCCACCGACGTGATCGCGGCGGCGACGCACGCGGTGTTCTCCGACCCGGCCGTCGATCGCCTGAAGAATTCGCGGATCTCCGAGGTGGTCGTCACCAACACGCTGCCGATTCCGGAGGAGAAGAGGTTCGACAGCCTCACGGTCCTGTCGATCGCGCCGCTGATCGCCCGCGCCATAGAGCAGGTCTTCACCGACGGCTCCGTCACCAGCCTCTTCGAGGGCGACTCCTGACCTCCGCTCTCCCATCACATCACCCCCCACCGCCATCACCCTCCGTGATCTTGCGCTTTCTCGCACTGAAGTGCCCTGAGCTGCGTGAACGCATGGCGTGATCTTGCAGAAACTTCGGCGCTTCCGCGCTCACCTGGACATTCGCTTGTCGTGATCTTGCGCTGCTCGCCGGACCGCGGGCGCGTACGGCGGGCCGTGTCGCTGCAAGATCACGGAGTGTGAATTCCCAGGTGGCAGGCACCTGGTGCGAGTTTCTGCAAGATCGGCGAAGGGGGAAGCCCAGGTCATGGGGCGTCGCTGCGAGTAATTGCAAGATCACGCGGGGAGGGGCGGTAGAGTGACGGGGTTGCGCTCGTAACGCCTTCCGCTAGGGCGGGTGAGGGGGAGCGCACTCATCCATCCGTCGAGTTCTCATCCCTAGGAGATGTGCCGTGCCTGATGTAGCCATCACCGTCGAGTCGCGTAACGAGTTCGGCAAGGGCGCCGCCCGCAAGATCCGTCGCGCTCACAAGGTCCCCGCCGTGCTGTACGGCCACGGCACCGAGCCGCGGCACCTGACCCTGCCGGGTCACGCGCTGCTGCTCGCGCTGCGCACGCCGAACGTGCTGATCCACCTCCAGGGTGAGGGCATCGACGAGATAGCGCTGCCCAAGGGCGTTCAGCGCGACCCGATCAAGGGCCACCTCGAGCACGTCGACCTGCTCCTGGTCAAGCGGGGCGAGAAGGTCACCGTCGAGATCCCGATCAACGTCCTGGGCGAGCCGATCGGCAGCGCGATCGTCGACCAGCAGCTCGTCACGCTCGCCGTCGAGGCCGAGGCGACCCACATCCCGACCGGTGTCGACGTGGACGTCGCCGGCAAGGACGCCGGCTTCGTCGTCAACGCGGGCGACATCACGCTGCCGGAGGGCACGACGCTGGTCGACGACCCCGAGGCGCTGGTGCTGCAGGTGATCGCCGCTCCGGTCGCCGCCCTGCCGGAGGAGGCCGCCGCCGAGGGCGAGGCCGAGGCCGCCGAGTAACGAACGAATCGACCGTCCGCGTGACGGTCGAGCGGGAGAGTCCTCCACGGCATCGCCCGTGGAGGACTTCTCTGTCTGTGATGTCTGTGATGGTCTGTGATGACCTGTAGTGACCCGTGCTGACCTGCGATGGCTGCGATGACGCGCGACGACCTGCGATCCTCTATGCGGACGCGTAGTGACCTGGCTGAGGAGACGGCGATGTTTTCCCGCGGCAATGGAGTCGCCGAACGGCGGTGGCTGATCGTCGGCCTGGGCAACCCGGGGCCGGAGTACGCCGGAAACCGGCACAACGTCGGTTTCATGGTGCTCGACGAGCTGGCGGCCCGGATCGGCGGACGGTTCAAGGCGCACCGGTCGCGGGCCGAGATCGTCGAGGGCAGGCTGGCGGGCACGCCGGTCGTCCTGGCGAAGCCGCTGTCGTTCATGAACCTGTCCGGCGGCCCGGTCAAGGCGCTCGCCGACTTCTTCAAGGTCACGCCGGACGGCGTGATCGTGGTGCACGACGAGCTGGACATTCCGTACGGCGCGCTGCGCACGAAGTCGGGCGGCGGCGACAACGGCCACAACGGGCTCAAATCGATCACCAAGACGCTGGGCACCCGTGACTACCTGCGGATCAGGTTCGGCATCGGGCGGCCTCCCGGGCGGATGGATCCGGCGACGTTCGTGCTGCGCGACTTCGCCACGGCCGAGCGCAAGGACCTGCCGTTCCTGGTCGACCGGGCGGCCGACATGACGGAGTCGCTCATCACCGCAGGCCTCGAGGCCACCCAGAACAAGTTCCACGCCGCCGACCTCAATCCGGCGAAGCCACCCCGCTGAATACACGCCGGGCCGCCATCGACGCCGACGACTTTGGGTAATTCTATAATCACCGTTGGTAGTCGAATTGCGATGAGCAGCCTGGAGGCGTGCGTGCTGGACGGCGAGATGCCCGCGGCGACCACCGGAAGGTCCCCGTCCCCCAGCAGGCCCCGGCGCGCCGGGAGGTCACCGCTCCCCGGCGGGCCGCGGCCCACCACACGGCCGGTCGGGCCGACGGGCGCCCGACGTCTCGTCAAGGCCGGCTTCGACCGGCTGATCGCCGCCGTCGCACTGATCGTCCTGGCGCCGGTCATGGCCGCGATCGCCGTGGCCGTACGGATCACCGGTCCCGGGCCCGTGCTGGACCGTCAGCGGCGGATCGGCAGGGACGGCGCGGAGTTCACGCTCTTGAGGTTCCGTACGACCCGGCCCGGCGCGCAGGACCGGAAGGTCGAACTCGTCGGAGACCTCGTCAGCGACCGGCACGGCCCGCTCCTCAAGATCGGGCGAGATCCGCGTATGACGCCGCTCGGCGGCCGGCTCAGGCGGCGCTCGCTCGACGAGCTCCCTCAGCTGATCAATGTGCTGCGCGGCGACATGTCCCTGGTCGGCCCGCGTCCCACGTTGCCCGAGGAGATGGAGCGGTACGGTGACGACGTGCGCGCGCGCCTGGTGGTCCGGCCGGGGATGACCGGGCTGTGGCAGATCGACGGCGGGGCCGACCTGTCCTGGGAGGAATCGGTACGGTTGGACCTGCGTTATGTCGAAAACTGGTCTGTGATGTTGGATTTGCGGATCCTGTGGAAGACGTGGTCCACGGTGGCCCGCGGGGCGGGAGCGTACTGAACATGCCGATCCGGGACGATCATGCCCTCGCCGGTGACCTGGCGACCGAGGCGGGAGAGCGGCTGCTCAAGCTCCGCGTCCGTCACGGGTTCGAGGACCAGCGGGCCCTGCGGGACGCCGGAGATCGCGCCGCGCACGTCTTCCTCATGGAGGCCCTGGGGCGCCTCCGGCCGGACGACGCGGTGCTGTCGGAGGAGGCGACCCACGAGGAGCGGACCGATCCCCGGCGGACGTCCGCTCGGCGGGTGTGGATCGTCGATCCCCTCGACGGCACGCGCGAGTTCGGTGAGGAGGGACGGTCGGACTGGGCCGTGCACGTCGCGCTGTGGGAGGACGGGAGGCTGGCGGCCGGTGCCGTCGCGCTTCCGGCCCAGGGGCGTACGCTCACGACCGCGGAACCACCCGTCCTGCCCCGGCCCGAGGGACGGATCAGGATCGCGGTCAGCCGCAGCAGGCCACCGCAGTTCGTGCGGGATCTGGCCGATCTCGTGGGCGCCGAGCTCATGCCCATCGGCTCCGCCGGCGGGAAGATCGCCGCCGTGCTGAGCGGTGAGGTCGAGGCGTACGTCCACGCGGGCGGGCAGTACGAGTGGGACTCGGCCGCCCCGGTGGCGGTGGCGCTGGCGGCGGGAGCCCACGCGAGCAGGGTCGATGGCTCACCGCTGACCTACAACAGAGCCGACCCCTGGCTGCCCGATATCCTGGTCTCCCTACCGGGTCTGGCGGTAACCTTGCTCGCCGGAATCCGTGACCTGCAGTCTCCCCGAAGGAAGCCCAATGCTTCAGCGTGACTACACGACGTCGCAGCTCGACGTGCTCGAAGCCGAGGCGATCCACATCATGCGTGAGGTCGCGGCGGAGTTCGAGCGACCGTGTCTGCTCTTCTCGGGCGGCAAGGACTCGATCGTGATGCTGCGGGTCGCGGAGAAGGCGTTCTGGCCGGCCCCCATCCCGTTCCCCCTCATGCATGTGGACACCGGCCACAACTTCCCCGAAGTGATCGAATTCCGCGACCGGCGGGTGGCCGAGCTGGGTGTGCGGCTGGTCGTCGCCTCGGTGCAGGCGACCATCGACGCAGGCCGGGTGGTCGAGCAGACCGGACGGCGAGCCTCACGCAACCGGCTGCAGACCACGACGCTGCTCGACGCGATCGAGGAGAACCGGTTCGACGCGATCTTCGGCGGCGGCAGGCGCGACGAGGAGAAGGCCAGGGCCAAGGAGCGGGTGTTCTCCTTCCGCGACGAGTTCGGCCAGTGGGACCCGAAGAACCAGCGGCCCGAGCTGTGGAACCTCTACAACACCCGGGTTCGCCCGGGCGAGCAGATCCGCGTGTTCCCGCTGTCCAACTGGACCGAGCTGGACGTGTGGCACTACATCCGGCGCGAGGGTGTGGAGATCCCGCCGATCTACTACGCGCACACCCGCAAGGTCTTCGAGCGCGACGGCATGCTGCTCGCGGATTCGGCGATCGTACAGCGGGGCGAGGACGAGCCCGTCTTCGAGGCCACGGTCCGCTATCGCACGGTCGGCGACATGACCTGCACCGGAGCCGTGGAGTCCACCGCCAGGACGGTCGACCAGATCATCGACGAGATCGCCGCCACCCGCATCACCGAGCGGGGCGCCACCCGGGCCGACGACCGGGCCTCCGAGGCGGCCATGGAAGACCGCAAGAAGGAAGGCTACTTCTGATGCGCCTTCACGACGCGTTTCCGACGTGCCTTCACGACGCGTCCACGCGCGCCGGCGACCTTCCGGGCGAGAGCCGTACGACCTTCGGAGAGCAGGAGTAGCGGAGTAATGGACATCCTTCGGTTCGCGACCGCGGGTAGCGTCGACGACGGCAAGTCCACACTGATCGGACGGCTGCTCTTCGACTCCAAGGCGATCTTCGAGGACCAGTTGGAGGCCGTCGAGCGCACCTCGCGCGACCGCGGCACCGAGTACACCGACCTGTCCCTGCTGACCGACGGCCTGCGTGCCGAGCGGGAGCAGGGCATCACGATCGACGTCGCCTACCGCTACTTCGCCACCCCCAGGCGGAAGTTCATCATCGCCGACACACCGGGGCACATCCAGTACACCCGGAACATGGTGACCGGCGCCTCGACGGCCGACCTGGCGATCATTTTGATCGACGCGCGCAAGGGCGTGCTGGAGCAGTCGCGGCGGCACGCGTTCCTCACGACGCTGCTGCGGGTGCCGCACCTGGTGCTCGCGGTGAACAAGATGGACCTGGTCGACTACTCGGAGAAGCGGTTCGAGGAGATCCGCGAGGAGTTCACCGCGTTCGCCTCGAAGCTGAACGCCGCCGACCTCAAGTTCATCCCGATCTCCGCGCTGCACGGCGACAACGTGGTCTCCCGCTCGGAGAACATGCCGTGGTACGGCGGCTCCTCGCTGCTGCACCACCTGGAGAACGTGCACATCGCCTCCGACCGCAACCTGGTCGACGTGCGGTTCCCGGTGCAGTACGTCATAAGGCCGCACAACGCCACCAGTCAGGAGCTGCACGACTACCGGGGGTACGCCGGGCAGGTCGCCGGGGGTGTGCTCAAGCCGGGTGACGAGGTCCTGCACCTGCCCTCGGGTCTCACGACCACGATCACGAGGATCGACACGTTCGACGGCCCGGTCGAGGAGGCGTTCTCGCCGATGTCGGTCACGCTCCGGCTCGCCGACGACATCGACATCTCGCGCGGTGACATGATCTGCCGGCCCAACAACCAGCCGAAGGCCGCCCAGGAGGTCGAGGCGATGGTCTGCTGGATGGCCGACGGGCTGAAGCTGCAGCCGCGATCCAAGCTCATCATCAAGCACACCACGCGTACGGCCCGGGCGCTGGTCAGGGACCTGCACTACCGGCTCGACATCAACACCCTGCACCGGGACGAGTCGGCGACCTCGCTCGGCCTCAACGAGATCGGCCGGGTGTCGCTGCGCACGACGCAGCCGCTCTTCGTCGACGAGTACGCGCGCAACCGCCTCAGCGGCGGGTTCATCCTGATCGACGAGGCCACCAACGGCACGGTCGGCGCCGGGATGATCATCGATTCCCGCTGAGGCTCGAAAGACTCGAAAAGAGGGGGGACGGGCGGAAACGGGCGACCGCTCCGGCCGACCGTGACAGTCGCGGTCTGGTGTGCGAGGCCTCCGGCCTCCTCGGGCGCGGTGGTCTCGGGCACGGTCTCACGTCGGCCGGAGCACCCGCCCGCTCCCGCCCTCACGTCCCACGGCGCCGAAGCGGGCGATCACGTTCAAGGTGTTCTCCAGCGGTTGTAGATCATTAGTGGATGGTCGTTCCGGCGGCGAGACCCGGCGTTAGGTTCATCGCGTTCCATATCGAGGACGTGGAGGACCAGTGGTCGAGGCCGATCCGGTGATCTTCATAGGGGGGCTCGGGCGTAGCGGCAGCATGCTGCTGGAGCGTCTGCTCGGTGAGCTGCCCGGAGTCGCACCGCTCGGTGAGGTCGCTCACCTGTGGCGGCGCGGCGTACCGGCGGGCGAGCCCTGCGGCTGCGGACAGGCGTTCGAGCATTGCCCGTTCTGGCGGAAGGTGGGCGCCCGGGGCTTCGGCCAGTGGCGGGAGAGCCAGGTCGGCTGGCTGACCCGGCTGAGCGTCCGGGTCGACCGCACCCGTCGCATTCCGGCGTACGCCCTCGGACTCGTGTCGCGGGAGGCGGAGCTGGTCGAGTACGTCCGCTCGTACGCCCGGATCTACGCCGCGGCCGCAGAGATCGCCCACGCCCATACCGTCGTGGACTCGAGCAGGCAGGCCTCCCTGGCGTACTGCCTGTCCGCGATCATGGATCTGCGGATCGTCCACCTGGTGCGTGACCCGCGTGCGGTGGCCGCCTCCAGGTTCGGAAAGGTGCGGCGGGGGAGGGTCCGCCGAGCGGAGGACGGCCGGCCGATGACCCGGTGGACGCCGCTCAGGACGGCCGTCCACTGGCTCGTGCAGAACCTCGCCTTCGAGGTCCTGCGCGGCAAGGGCGTGGACGTCGTCCGCGTCCGCTACGAGGACCTGCTGGCCCGTCCGGCGGAGACGCTGAACGCGCTGACCACGCGGCTCGGCCTGCCGCACGCGACGGGCGACTTCGGCTTCCTCGGCGACCGGCAGGCGCGGCTGGGCGTCGCGCACACCGTCTCCGGCAGCCCGGCGCGGCTCGCCGTCGACCGGATCGGGATCGGCGACCGCCCGGCGCGGCTTCCGGCCACCCAGCGATGGCTGGTCACCGCGCTGACCTGGCCGCTGCTCCTCTGGTACGGCTACCGCCTCGGCGGCGCCTGGACGGTACGACGGCGGGCGGTCGCATCGCGGGTGTGACGGCCGCATATCATCGACGGCGCATCGTCCTCCGATCCAGCGAGGGGTCATGTTCCGCACGCTGATGAAGTCGAAGATCCACCGCGCCACCGTCACCCAGGCCGACCTGCACTACGTCGGATCGGTCACGATCAGCGCGGACCTGATGGCGGCCGCCGATCTCGTGGAGGGTGAGAAGGTCGACATCGTCGACATCGACAACGGCAACCGCCTGTCGACGTACGTCATCGAGGGCCCGGCGGGCTCCGGGACGATCGGGATCAACGGCGCGGCCGCCCGACTCATCAGCGTGGGCGACCTGGTGATCATCATTGCGTACGCGCTCGTGGCCGAGGAGGAGCTGGGCTCTCTCAAGCCGCGCGTCGTCTTCGTCGATAAGGACAACGAGATCGTCCAGGTCGGCGCCGATGCCGCGGACGTGCCCGACGGCACCGGCCTGATCCGCGGCGATTCAGCCCGCCCCACCGGCTGACCGCGGCTCCCCGCCGTCATCACCCGGATCCTGAACGAGGAGCCACGGCTGGACGGCATCGAGCGGTCGCTTCGCGATCTGCTCGGCGACTGTCTCGCCAAGGACCCCCTGCGTCGCCCGTCGGCCCGTGAGATCCTCGACCGCCTGGTGGGCACCGCCGACGACCTCCTCGCGCCCCCCGGCGCAGACGGAGTCCCCTCGGCCGTCACCGGCGCCGTCCCAGCTGGTCGAGCTCGGTCCGGGACACTTCACCGACTACTGCAAGTCGATCGGCTGGGAGTGGGTGGAGTATCGGGAGACGCCCCAGCCGGGCGCCTACTGCGTCAAGAACAAGGACAAGGCCACCATGTACCTGACGCAGAGCCAACGCGACGCCGGATGCCGTTGGCGCTTCAACGACCCGCACGCCTTCCACAGCTTCAAGGGCAAGTCCAACTACTGCTACGCCTATCGATGACCGAGAACGGCTGAATTCCGCGCAATTGTGGCTCGGCCGCGAAGTCAGCGTGTCCGGCAGCTCTCATCGGTGAGAAGTCGTCGGGCAGGGTCCGGAACAGGTGATGGCGGTCGTTCCGTACGATCGACTCCCCTGACCGGGTCGCCGCCGTCTCCGACGACGACGACGACGGCGGCGGCGGCGGCGGGCTTCGCCTGCGTCTGGCCGAGCAGCGTGCCGCCGAGGGCGATGGTCATGCCCAGCAGCTGGAGCGGGGTGAGGGTCTGGCCGAGGGCGGCCCAGCCGATCACCGCAGCGGACAGCGGGCTGATCAGGGTGAGGAAGGCGATCGAGGTGGCGGGCAGCCGGGACAGGCCGCGGAACCAGAGCCAGTACGCCACGGCGGTACCGACGATTCCGAGATAGGCGTAGCCGAGGAGGTTCTCTCCGGTGAGTGCGGGCGGCGGACCCTCGATGAGCAGGGCGACGGGGGCGAGCAGCAGCCCGCCTGCGGTGAGCTGCCAGCCGGTGAGGGTGAGCGCGCTGACGCCCTCGGGGCGGCCCCATCGCTTGGTGAGCACCGTACCCGCCGACATGAGCGCGGCCCCGGCCAGTCCGGCGAGCACCCCGACGGTGTCGAGCCGGGCGTCGGCGCGCAGGACGACCAGGCCGACGCCGAACACTCCGGCGAACCCGGCCAGCAGTTTGCGCGCCGTCGCCCGTTCGGCGAGCAGCGCGGCGGCGAAGCCGAGCGCGAACAGCGGGCCCACCGCGCCCAGCACGGCCGCGACGCCGCCGGGCAGCCGGTACGCCGCCAGGAACAGCATCGGGAAGAACGCGCCGATGTTCAGCACGCCGAGCACGGCCGCCCGCAGGATCCACACCCCGCGCGGCGGCGTCCGGGTGATGGCGAGCAGCATCAGACCGGCCGGCAGCGCCCTCATCAACGCGGTGAACAGCGGGCGGTCGGGCGGCAGGAACTCCGTGGTGACGGCGTAGGTCGAACCCCACACGAGCGGGGTGAACGTCGTGATTACGAGAATTCCCGCGTACGGCAGGGCCAGGGTGCTGTGCCTACCGGCGAAGACGCCCAACCTTGATCGCTCCTTATTGATAATCTCAACATTGAGATAACAGCACGACCCTCGTCTCTACGTCAAGTAGATGAACGTTCATAATCTCTCCAGTGAGAGGAGTCCGATGGGCGACGCGGTGGACGTGGTGCTGGCCCAATGGCGGCGGGAGCGGCCCGATCTCGACGCGTGGCCGATGGGCGTCATCGGGCGGATCTCCCGGCTGTCACGGCTCCTCGACCGTGAGCTGAAGGACTTCTTCGCCGACCATGGGCTGGAGCGCTGGGAGTTCGACGTGCTGGCCACGTTGCGCCGCTCCGGTCCGCCGTACGAACTGACGGCCGGTGCGCTGAACCGGGCGGCGATGGTGACCTCCGGGGCCATCACCAACCGGATCGACCGGATGGCGGCCAAGGGCCTGGTCCAGCGGATCCCGGACGAGGAGGACCGGCGGTCCGTACGCGTCCGGCTGACCGAGCCGGGGCTGGCGAAGATAGAGGAACTGGTCGATCTGCACGTGGCGAACGAGGTGCGCCTGCTGGCGGCGCTGGCCCCCGAACAGCGTGATCAGCTGGCGGACACGTTGCGCACCCTACTGGAGTCGCTGGGCGACACCCCGCCGGAGTGAGGGGACCATACTCGCCTCGGCCGTGGCGGATCCGGCCCGTCGCTCACCGCGGCATTCCGGCGGACTCGACGTGAAGCGCAATCGAACTGCAATCACCGTATAACCGGCGGAATGTGACAATTTGCGCCATGAACCAGAATCCCACACCGGGCCCGGCCGACCCGACTGCCTGGCCGCCGCACGCGCAGCAGCAGGGCGGGCCGTACGGACCCGGTGCGTACCTACCTCCCCCCGGTTACCAGCCGCCCGGACCGGCGCGGCCGGCCGGTCCGGTCCGTCCCCGGCTGCTGTGGATCTTTCTTTCCTGGGCGCTCTTCCTCGTCCTGCTGATCGTCGGCGTCGTCGGCTTCGCGGGCAACCTGGTCTCCACGATCAACGATTCGGCACCGACCACCACCTTCGGCAGCGGCAAGACGGTGAGCGTCGAACTCGACGCCAAGGACAAGCCCGCGATCTACGCGGCGGCCGATCAGCCGACCGACGTGCAGTGCCAGGTCGGAGACGGCCAGGATCCGCGGATCAAGCTCACCCAGCCGGCCGGCTCCCAGGTCGTCACCGTGGACGGCACGAAGTGGGAGCTGCTGTTCAAGGTCGACGTACCGGAGGCGGGCACGTACCAGGTGACCTGCGAGGGCGCGGGCGTCACGTTCGGTGTCGGCAGGGAGCTCGCCGCCGAAACGGACAAGCTCGTCGGCGGTGTGATCGCGCTCGTGGCGCTGCCCGTCATCGGCTTCCTGATCGCCCTGGTCGTGACCATCGTCGTGCTCGTACGGCGGAGCTCGGCCCGTCGCAACCTGGCGAGATGACGGCCCGCCCCTGAGTCCGATCGCCTCCAGCCGCCTGCCGGGCTCGAGTGATGGCAGGCGGTCGAGGCCGTAGACCGGCTCCGAGAGTCCGCCGCTGCGCATCTCGGGGCCGGTGGCTGTGTCCGGCCTGTCACCTCGTGATGAAGATGGCGGCGTAGACGCCGTTCTCCATGTCGATCCAGGTCGGGTAGAGGCCCTTGGCGGTCATCTCGTTGAACCGGGCCTGATACTGGGCGGCGGTCAGTCCGTGGACGGCGTACCCGGTGCCGATCTTGTCCTTGCGCCAGACGGTGGTGTAGGACCTGCCGTCGGGCCCGACCGCGATGGCGGACGGCCGGTATCCGAGCTTGACCTGCGAGTCGAAGACCCGCTGGTACTCCGATGCGGAGACGGAGATCGTGACGTTCCAGGCGACACGCGACGGGTTGTCCGCCCAGACGGCCACGTAGCGCGGGTCGGAGGGCGTGCCGTACACGTTGACCGAGACGGGGATGTAGCCGTCACGGTGCGCCTGGGAGTTGGCCGTGCGGAGGCCGGCGGTGTTGACGTCGTGGCGGGCGAAGAACCTGCCCGGCCTCTTCTCGAAGATGGCGGCGAACTCGGCACCCGACCCGCTGCCCGTCGCGCTCACCACCGTGGGCTGGTACGACGGACGCACCCGGTTGCCTCCCTCGTCGAGCTCGATCTCCGGCTCGGTGAGGGTGTCGAACAGCTTCTGGTATCCGCCGGCCGAGACCATCCGCTGCAGCCACGCGGGGCCGGGCCGGCTGTCCCAGAACGCCGCGTACCTCTTCTGCGACTGCTGGAGGCCGACCGAGAGGGCAACCGGGCGGAGCGCCTTGTTCTCGCGATATGCCTTCGTACGGTTGTAGGAGCCGAGGAAGTCCACGCCGTGGTAGGCGCGGTACTGATACCCGGCGGTGGTGGCGGCCCGGGAGGCGTCCGCCGTCGCCGCCGGGGCGGCGGCCACCGAAGCAGCGGTCAGCGAAACAGTGCCCATCGAAACAGCGGCCAGGGCCGACGCGGTGGCTGCCATGATCTTCCGTGGCGTGCCCATCGTCTCCTCCGTTGAGGGTTCGTGTCCGGGCCCGGCCGGACAGCGGGGGTGGTGTGCGACAGCCGGCACGAGAGGGTCTGAAAGATGCATGACCGACCCGTTCCTCCGGGCTCTGGGCCTGAAGGCGTTCGCTGTGACATCCGATGTCTACGGCCGATCGCTTTCACACCGCTTACCACCGCCTTGATGACCACCTAACTGTGCGTCCCCGTCCTGCCGTCGCTCGACCGGTACGAGACTGTCGGCGTGGTGGCGGCCGTTCTTCTGCAAATGGCGCAACAGGCGGGAGAGGGTGGCGCTAAGCTCCTGATGCTCGTTTCATCAATGAATGGGGAGAAATGTCCATTTCTCTTGCCCGGCCGCTCGCCGTCGCCGTCGCGGTCGCCGTCGCCCTTCCGCTCGCGGGTTGTGGAGCAGCCGAGGATGTGGCGGCCACGGCGACGGATACGACGGAGAAGAGAACGGTGTGCACGGAAGTCGGCAAAGCCCTCGAGGGGGTGACGAAGGCGCTCTCGAAGGAGACGGCCGATGTGAAGGCCATGGAATCCGCCGTCGACGACATGCGGGCCAAGTTCGGCGACCTCGCCAAGCAGGCCGGTGACACCGAGCTGGCGAAGGCTCTGCAGGAGTTCGCCCAGGACGTGAAGGTGGACAGCCCGGGCGACCTGCTCAAGTTCTCCGAGGAGATGAACAAGCTGAGCGTCAAGGCCTGCGGCTGAGCCCGCTTCGTTCCAGTGCCCGATTTCCTCCCCGAAATCGGACGTACGTTATTGCCTGCGACGCGACGACGGTTGGTCCTACCCGGCGATTTCGCGATTTTCGACCGGGTCGCCGATGTCGCCCTCTTTCAATCGTTCAGCCGTTTCCACGAGTTCGGCCAGTGCCGCAGATCGGACGCCGGCGGGCCAGGCGAGAAGGGTCGTGACCGAAGGGGCATCGAGGACGGGGACCGCGACGTGTTCCGGCCATTGCCAGGCGCGGCTGGAAGCCGGGATCACCAGTAGCGTTCGTCCGAGAGCGACGAGTTGAGCCAGCTGGGACTGGCTACGGACCTCGGGTCCGGGGCCGGGCGGGTAGGTGTTGTCATGGCGTGGCCACCGGGCGATCGGCAAGTCGGGGACATCGCTTACCTCGGCCATCGTCAGGCTGGAGCGTTGGGCAAGCGGATGCGACGCCGGCACGATGGCGACCTGGCCTTTCGTCAAGATCTCAGTGCTGTCAAGGCCGGTCATCACGTCGAACGGGGCGTGCATGATCGCCACGTCGGCGCGACCGTCGCGCAGGAGTCGCCCCTGCTCACCGATCTCACACAGCAGCACGTCGATCTCAACGGCTCCGGGCCGTGCGGCATAGGAGTCGAGAAGCTCTTTCAGTAACTCATGGGAGGCGCCTGCCTTCGTGGTGAGCACCAGGGCGGACTGCGCCGATGCGGCACGGCGGGTGCGGCGTACGGCTGCGTCAACGGCATCGAGTGCGAGTCGGGCCTCCGCCAGCATGACCTCGCCTGCGGTGGTGAGCGAGACCCCCCGACGATCTCGGTTCAACAGTAGGACCCCCAGGCGGCGCTCCAGCTGTTGGATGGCGCGGGATAGCGGCGGCTGGGCCATACTCAGACGCTCGGCGGCACGGCCGAAGTGCAGCTCTTCGGCCACGGCTACGAAGTACCTCAATTCGCGAGTTTCCAGTCCGTCCACGGTTGCAGGATACCGGTGATACCGGTGGGGTATCAGGTTCGATCGAACCGGTCTTGGACAGGGTCGCCTCCTCGCGTGCACCATTTCGGGACGGGCAGTACCTGAACGGTAAATAACAAGGAGCCGTCAGCGTCTTTCCCCGCTCTTACGAAAGGCCGGAAACTTGAGCACGATTTCTCCTTCCCTTCCCGGCGGCTCATGGACCCTGGGCGATATGACAGTGCCGCGATTCGGCTACGGCGCCATGCAGCTCGCCGGGCCCGGGGTGATGGGGCCGCCCGCGGACCGTGACGGCGCCCTCGCCGTCCTCCGCGAGGCCATCGACCTCGGAATCGCGCACATCGACACCGCGGATGCCTATGGCCCTCGCGTCACCAACGAACTCATCCGCGAAGCGTTGCACCCGTACCCCGACTCGCTGCACGTGGCCACGAAGGTCGGAGCGACCCGCGATGAGCAGGGCGGATGGCCGCCGGCTCGTGAGCCCGCCCAGTTGCGCCACGCGATCGATGAGAACCGCAAAAGCCTCGGGCTCGACACACTGGACCTGGTCTACCTGCGCCTCGGTAACGCTGAGGGGCCCCAGGCCGGCTCGCTTTCCCGGGCATTCGAAACGCTCGTCGAGCTGCAGCAGCAGGGCCTGATCCGGCACCTCGGCGTAAGCAACGCGACAGCGGAGCAGGTCTCGGAAGCCCAGGCGATCGCGCCGATCGTGAGCGTGCAGAACATGTACAACCTCGCCTACCGCCACGACGACGAACTCATCGACCGGCTCGCCGCCGAGAACGTCGCATACGTACCCTTCTTCCCGCTCGGCGGCTTCAGCCCACTTCAGTCCGCGGCGCTTTCGGCAGTGGCGACACGATTGAACGCCACACCGATCTCCGTCGCGCTGGCGTGGCTGCTGCGGCGGTCGCCGAACATTCTGCTGATCCCGGGGACCTCGTCCGTACGGCATCTGCGGGAGAACGTCGTCGGCGCCGGTCTCTCGCTCAGTGGTGAGGACGTCGCCGAACTGGAAGAAATCAGCGGCCAGGCCTAGGGAGTGTCTAGGCGATCGAGTTCGAGGGAGCTTGATCTGGTTGAAATCCGCGTGGGCGATGCGAGGGGCCGGCGACGCGCGCCGTCGCCGGCCTCCCGCGGCCTTTCGCGATCCTCCGCTTCGCGGGAGGCGCGTCCTCAGGCGTTCAGCACCGCCTGCAGGAATTCCCTGGTGCGCTGGTGGGTCGGCGCACTGAAGATCTGCTCGGGCGGGCCGTCCTCCACGATCTGTCCCTGGTCGAACATGAGGACCCGATCGGAGATGTCCTTGGCGAAGCGCATCTCATGGGTGACGCAGAGCAGCGTCAGGTCACCCCGGTGCGCGATGTCGCGTAGCAGGTCCTGCACGCCCGAGACGAGCTCCGGGTCGAGTGCGGAGGTGACCTCGTCGAGCAGCAGCACCTCGGGCTCCATCGCGAGCGCCCGCGCGATGGCGACCCGCTGCTGCTGGCCGCCGGACAGCCGCGACGGGTGTTCGAGCGCCTTGTCGGCCAGGCCGACCATCTCCAGCAGCTCGCGGGCCTTCTCCTCGGCCTGCTCCCTGGGCACGCCGAGCGACCGCACCGGCGCCTCGGTGATGTTGCGCAGCACGTTCATGTTCGGGAACAGGTTGAACTGCTGGAACACCATGCCGATCTTCTTGCGGATCTGCCGCAGGTGTCGCTCGTCGGCGGGCAGCAGTTCGCCACCGCGCCTCATGTGGGACAGACACTGCCCATCGACCTCGATCGTGCCCGAGGTGACCCGTTCGAGGGTCATCAGCAGGCGCAGGATGGTGGTCTTGCCGGACCCACTCGGCCCGATCAGCGTGACGCGCTCGCCGGGCCGTACGTGAAAGTCCAGCTCACGCAGGACCGTGAGGTCGCCGAACCGTTTGACGACCTTGTCGAACCTGATCATCCACTGCGGATCGGTCCGGACGGACGAGTCGTTTCGGGTCGAGGCTTCAGTTGCCAAGGCGGCGCTCCAGACGACGGACGAAGATCGAGGCCGGGATCGCCACGAGGAGGAAGAACAGACCGGCGATGGTCATGGGCTCGAGATAGCGGAACCGCTCCGAGCCGAGCTCCCGGGCGAAGCCCACCACGTCGACGACGGTGATGATGGACAGTTGGGGCGACTCCTTGAAGATCGCAATGAGGTAGTTGCCCAGGGCGGGCAGCGATCGGCGTACGGCCTGCGGCAGGACGACGCTGATCCAGGTCCAGCGGCGGGGCAGGTTGAGCGCGATCGCCGCCTCCCACTGTCCCTTCGGCACCCCGTCGATGCCGGCCCGGTACACCTCCGAGGTGTAGGAGGCGTAATGCACGCCGAGCCCGATGATCCCCGTCATCAGCGCGGTCATCTTGACGCCGAAGTCGGGCAGCACGTAGTAGACGACGAACAGCTGCACCAGCAGCGGCGTGCTGCGGACGAACTCCATGACGGCGCCCACCGGGCGGCTCACGAACGGGTTGCGTGAGCGGCGCAGCAGCGCAACGAAGAGGCCCAGGACGAACGCGAGCACCGCGCCGCCCAGCGTCGCCTGGAGGGTGACGAGCAACCCCTGGGTGAGCAGCTCGGGGAGGATCTCCAGGGTCCAGTCCCAGTCCCAGATCATCGGGCTCCCTCCACTGACGGGGTCTCCGCCGGTGAAACGGGCCGGCGCGACCACCGGCGGTCCTTACGCCGTCCGCTCCCCGGCCCGCCGCGGCCGACCATGCGCGCGGCCCGCCCTTCGACGAACCGCATGATCAGCGTGATCAGGTAGGAGAACAGGAAGTAGATCAGCAACAGCAGCGCGAAGACGATCAGTTGGTCGCTGCCGGAGTTCACCAGCAGCCTGCCCTGGTACGTCAGGTCCGCCACGGTGATGACGGACAGCAGTGACGTCGCCTTGAGCAGCTCGATGAGGAGGTTGTTCATCGGCGGGATCATCCCCACGAACGCCTGCGGCAGGATGACGTACCGCATCCGATGGTAGGGCGAGAAGTTCAGCGCGATGGCCGCTTCTCGCTGACCCTGAGGTACGGACTGCACCGCGCCGCGCACGACCTCCGAGCCGTACGCGCCGAGGTTGAGGCCGAGCGCCAGGATGCCGGCGAAGGACTTGTCCAGCTGGAAGCCGGTGAGGATGGGCATCGCGTAGAAGATCCAGAACAGCTGCACCAGGACCGAGGTGCCGCGGAAGAACTCCATGTAGACGCGGGCGACTCCTCGTACCCAGGCGTGGCCCGACATCGCCATCAACCCCACGAGCAGGGCGATGGCGATGGCGAGCAGTGAACCTCCCAGGGTGCTCTGGAGAGTGATCACCGCTCCCTCGCACAGGAACGGCATCGCCTCGCCGAGGGTGCCGGGCAGTTCCGCGCTGCATGGGCTGATCGTCATCAGGGTCATCCGTACGGTCAGGAGACCGCGCAGAGCTGGTCGGCGGTGAGCTGGGCGGCCTTGTCGACCTCGGTCGCGCTGAACCCGAACTTCTCGATGAGCGGCAGCACACCCCCCGCTTCCTGCAGCTTCTTCAACTCCGCGTTGAAGGCCTCGCGCAGCGCGGTGTCCTCGTTGCGGAAGCCGAATCCGCCGGCGCCCGTCTGCTCCTTGCCGTCGACGACCGGCACGAAGGACTCGGTCACCTCCAGCGGCTCGTCGGCGTACTGCTGCTGCAGGGTCCAGCGCAGGGAGACCGCGGTCAGTGCGATCGCGTCCACCCGACCGGCGAGGATGCCCTTGAAGGCGGCGTTCTGGTTGGGGAAGACCTTGATCTGGTCACCCGCCACGCCGCTGCTCTCCGCGTACCCCTTCTCGACGGCGCCTTCGAGCACCCCGATCTTCACGTCGCTCTTCGCGACGTCCTCGAAGCTCGTGATGCTCTTGGGGTTGCCCTTGGCCACGAGGAACGCGTTGGCCGCGGCGTAGTCGGGGTTGGAGAACGCGATCTGCCGGCACCGCTCCGGCGTGATGAACATGCCCGCGGCGATGATGTCGTACTGCTTGGACTGCAGCCCGGGGATCAGCGAACCGAAGGAGTCGACGATCTGCGCCTCCAGGTTGTCGATGCCCAGCGCCTTGAAGATCGCCCGTGCCACCTCGGGGGCCTCGCCGGTCAGGGTTCCGGACTTGTCGCGATATCCGTACGGCTGTTCGTTGGCGACGCCCACCTTGATCGTGCCCGCCTCCCTGAACCGGGCGAGCGGGTCGGCACCGGTCTCCGCGGTGGCGGAGGTGGCGCCGCTGCCGCCGTCGTCGACGCGGCTGCAGGCGGTGAGCAGGGCGGGCCCGCCGATCACTGCCGCCGCCGTCAGACCCGAACTCCTGAAGAAATCACGACGCGTCCACCTCTGGGCCGTCACATTCCGCTCCCGTTCGTGTCGCTGCGGTTTACTGTCCTGCGCTTTGCTGATCTTCCGAGCGGATCTCGACGAGACGATGCGCCCACCGCTCGGTGAGCCTCGAACCTAGCGAACGGCCTTCCTCGAGCACCTTCGCCGACTTTGGGCTGCGATGTTTGGACATGGCACATCCCCGGGTAGGGCGACAGGTTTGGCCGGTCCGCCCCACGGCTCGACCTGCCGGGACCCGTGGGAGGCGTCGATATCCAAGGCAGAGCAGGGGGTTTCGCCGATGGGCGAGCGGCCGGTCCGCCGTGGTGCGCACCTGGCGCGCGGCCGCGATTTCCCCGCCTGAGCGCCCGGAAAAGATAAATTTTTGTGAGGGAGGTCACATCATATTGATGTCAACCTGTGACCTGGGTAAAGCGACGCGTTCGGGGTCCGTTCGCGTGGACCTGCCGGGGGCGGGCCGCACCACCCTGCCCGGTCGGGACCCGGTGGTACGGCCCCGCGGACGTGGGCCGAACCGGTCAGCCGACCGGGGTGAAGTCACGTGAGGCGATGAACGACGGGCGCCTCGACTGTGCGGCGAACGGCTCCGCGCAGGCGTTGTCCACGCTGTTGTAGACGAAGAACACGTTCGAGCGCGGGAACGGGGTGATGTTGCCGTTCGAGCCGTGCATGCAGTTGCAGTCGAACATCGTCGCCGAGCCGGCCGGTCCGGTGAACAGCTCGATCCCGTGCTTCTCGGCCAGCAGCCTGAGGCTGTCGGGGTCCGGAGTCCCGATCTCCTGACCCTTCAGCGACTCCTTGTAGTGGTCGGAAGGCGTCTCGCCCAGGCAGCAGACGAAGGTCCGGTGCGAGCCCGGCATGATCATCAATCCGCCGTTGTGCACGAAGTTCTCCGTGAGCGCGATCGAGATGCTCACCGCGCGCATGCGGGGCATCCCGTCCTCCGCGTGCCAGGTCTCGAAGTCGGAGTGCCAGTAGAAGTCCTTGCCCTGGAAACCGGGCTTGTAGTTGACCCGGCTCTGGTGGATGTAGACGTCCGAGCCGAGGATCTGCCGGGCCCGGCCGACGATGCGCGGATCGGCCGCCAACTCGGCGAACACCTCGCTGATCCGGTGCACCTCGAAGATCGAGCGGACCTCCCGCGACTGTCGTTCCGTGATGACGCGCTCATCGTCCTTGAGCCCCTCGTCCATGACGAGGCGGTGCAGCTCGGCGCGGTATCGCTCGACCTCCACCGGATCGATCAGCTGATCGACGGTGAGGAACCCCTTCTCCGCGAACCCCTTCAGCGTCCGCTCGTCGATCGGGCCGTCCTCCGGCCCGCCGTACACCACCGGGTCCTGCCGGAAGATGAGGGTCGGTTCTGTCGTCTTGCGCGTGGGATAGATGTCCATGAGCATGCCGATCTTTCCTCCGAATTCCGTCGCTTCAGGAGCCGGTCTCGGTGACCAGGGGATAGACGCCGTTCTCGTCGTGCACTTCCCGGCCAGTGCAGGGCGGGTTGAACACGCACACCGTGCGCAGGTCGGTGTGCGCCCTCACGGTGTGACGCTCGTGCCCGTCGAGGAGATACATGGTCCCGGGGCCGATCTTGTGCGTCTCGCCGGTCTCGTGGTCGATGAGTTCGCCGGTCCCGGCGATGCAGTACACGGCCTCGATGTGGTTCGCGTACCACATCCTGGTCTCGGTCCCCGCGTAGAGGATCGTGTCGTGCAGCGAGAAGCCGACCCGCTCCTTGGCGAGCACGAGACGCCGGCTGCACCAGGTCGGCGCCTCGACGTCGCGTTCGGTGCCGATGATGTCGTCCAGCGAGCGAACGATCACGGGAATCTCCTTTCCAGAGGGTTGGGCACTGTGGTCACGGGCTGCGGAGTCATGGGACCGCCGCAGGTCAGGCGGGTTGCTTCGCGCAGACGGCGGCGACGGACTCGGCGATCAAATCGAGCCCCTCCGCGAGTTCCTCGTCGGAGGTGGTGAGCGGCGGAAGCAGCTTGGCCACCTCGTCCTCCGGGCCGGAGGTCTCCATCAGCAGGCCGCGTTCGAACGCCGCGGCGCACACCTTCGGCGCGAGCTCGGGCCGGTCGAAGACGAGCCCCCAGGCCAGGCCGCGCCCGCGCACTCCGGTGATGACGTCGGAGTGCTCGGCCGTGATCAGGTTCAGGGCCTGCCGGACCTGCAGTCCCTTCTCGACGGTCTCCTTCGCCAGCCTCTCGTCGGTCCAGAAATCCAGGGCGGCGGCCGCCGTGACGAAGGCCGGATTGAAGCCGCGGAACGTCCCGTTGTGCTCACCCGGTTCCCAGACGTCCAGGTCAGCGCGGATGAGCGTGAGGGCGAGCGGAAGTCCGTACCCGCTGAGTGACTTGGACAGGCAGACGATGTCGGGCGTTATCCCGGCCGGTTCGAAGCTGAAGAACGGGCCGGTCCGCCCGCAGCCCATCTGTACGTCGTCGACGATGAGGAGGATGTCGTGCCTCCCGCACAGCCCGGCCAGGCCACGCAGCCACTCGGCGCTCGCGGGGTTGAGGCCGCCCTCCCCCTGTACGGTTTCCACGATCACCGCGGCGGGTTTGTCGATGCCGCTGCCGCTGTCCTCCAGCAACCGCTCGAAGAGCAGGAAGTCGGGGGTCCGGCCGTCGAGGTAGTTGTCGTAGGGCATCGTGACGGTGTGGTTCAGCGGGACACCCGCCCCGTTGCGCTTCATCGAGTTGCCGGTGACCGCGAGGGAGCCGAGGGTCATGCCGTGAAAGGCGTTGGTGAAGTTGACGATCGTCTGGCGGCCGGTGACCTTGCGGGCGAGCTTCAGCGCGGCCTCGACCGCGTTGGTCCCGGTGGGACCGGGGAACTGGATCTTGTAGTCGAGTCCCCTGGGTGAGAGGACGACCTCCTGGAATTTCTCCAGGAAATGGCGTTTGGCCACCGTGTGCTTGTCGAGGCTGTGCACGATGTTGTCGCCGGCGAGATAGTTCAGGAGACTCGACTTCAGCTGCGGATGATTATGGCCGTAGTTGAGCGCTCCGGCGCCCGCGAAGAAATCGAGATAACTCCCCCCGTTCTCGTCGTATACGCGGCTGCCCAGCGCGGTGCGGAACACCGTGGGCCAGCTCCGGCAGTAGCCTCTTACCTCTGATTCGAGTTGTTCGAAGATTTCCATCATTCACCGTGTCCTTGGTCGTGATCGCGAGTGTCGAACGGCCGGCGGAGGTCGCCGTTCGCTAACTCCGGGGTTCCAGCGCGCCGATGCGGAAGAGCACCTCGGGCTCGTGCGAGGCGGGGAAGTGCTCGCGTCCGAAGACCTCGCGCCGCTCCAGTGAGCTCCCCCAGTCGCGGGCGAACGACTCGAAAAGGCGGGTGGACGCCGTGTTATCGGGGGTCACCGTGGCCTCGAGGAACCGGTGCCCACGGGCGATCATCCGCTCGGCGAGCCAGTCGAGCATCCGCCGGGCCAGCCCCCGGCCCCGCCAGGAGTGATCGACGGCGACCTGCCAGACGAAGAACGTGTCCGCGGCCTTGGGGCGGGTGAATCCCGTCACGAAACCGCACGCGTCGTCGCCTTCCCGCGCGATCACCGAGGTGTCAGAGAAATCGCGGCACCACAACAGATAACTGTAGGGAGAATTCACGTCCAGCGTTTTGGAGTCACGAGCGATGCGCCACAGTCGCGGCCCGTCGTCGATCGTGGGCTCCTCCATGTAGGTGTTTCTTCGGTCTCTCGCAATATGCGTCCGTTTCGGGACGCGTTCGCCCGACATGGGACACGAACTTAGCGAACCGACCGCAAGGCTCCGAAGTCATGAAGCACGGCCCGATGTTTAGGTTCACTTGCCCGGGGTAGGACAAGATTCTTTTTGGCCTTTCGGGATCTTGGGTGATCGTGCTCGACGCCGGAGAAAATGCGCAATCCGTGTCTGGGCAGGCGAAATCACGGCCGTCGGAGGGCCGTCGCCGTGCCGCGCGACCGTCGTCGACCGGGACGTCGATGGCGGCCGCAAAGTGATGGTTTACCGAGAGATTGTGTGATTCAGATCACAGTGCATCGATATCGATCCGTGACCTGCCTGGGCTTCGAGCACTCAAAGCAGGAACTCCAGGTGATCGACCGCGGGGTTGAGCCACTCGCTCGGGGGTCCGAACGGTTCGTGGCCGTCCCGCAGGTGCCGGTCGGCGATGGTGATCAGATAGTGGGCGGCGGTCCGGCGCGCGTCCGCGGTCGACATCCCGAGCAGGCGGCCGGCTCGGGCGAGGCAGGCGGCGGCGGCCTGGCTCGGCCGCATCCGGCGCAGGCAGCGATGGAAGAAGTAGTGCAGGGCGTCGAAGCCGTACGGCACGCCGGTGCCGAATCGCGCCCAGTTCCGCACCAGCAGTCGCCCGTCGGCCGAGACCGTCACGTTCCACGGCGTGAAATCGCCATGCCAGGCGTGGCCGTCGTCGGCGTCGAGGGCGGCGATCTCCGCGACGGCCGCATCGAGCAGGTCCGCTGACGGACGAGATCTCACGAACGGGCGGGACCTGACGGGTGGGGTGGACAGCAGCAGCACCTCGGCGTCCCGCCACACCCCGTGATGCAGCACGGCCGGGGGCACCACGACCTTCAGCGGCCGATCCGCGAGCATCCGCAGGACCACGCTCTCGTGCCTGACCGCCTCGCGGGCCGGCTCCGTTTCGCCGATCTTGACGATGCCGGCCCGGCCGTCCGGATCGTACGCCTCCAGGACCGGCCCGTGGTGAGCCCGGCGGGCCGGGGGCCGTACGACGACCCGGATCGGCCGGCCGAGCACCTCGCTCAGATGGGCCCCCACCGCGTCCGGACTCTCGGCGATCGACGGGCCGCCGCCGAGCGCGTCACGCTCCCGGAGAGGCGCGGCATGGTCAGGCGGGAGGGGGTGTCGGCCGGCCTCGCTCCCCATGCTCTCCGCACGTGTCGTGGCCCGCTTTCCGTCGGCCGCGCGATGAAGCATGCGTAAGCCCTCCTCCGTATGACGTGATTTCCGGACCGATCGTCGGGGAATCTCCCGATGCCGCATCGCCGCGCTGTCGCGATTTCGTGAAATCGCCAATTCCCGTCATTTCGGCGACGATGTCGTTGATGGCGGGCAATTGTGCGCTCTGCGATTGTGTGTCGAGATTGAGCGGTTTGTGTTGCCAGAGCATCGACGGATCGACGTGGCCGGGCGCCCCCGTCGTCGGCGCCCGGAGCGGGAGCACGAACGCCTGCTCAGGCGGGGTGACGGCGAGCAGGATGAGGCCGATGGCACCCCCGCCGGCCAGCCAGACGACGAGCTGACGCCGCCGCCGGCGAAGCGCCGGGCCGCGCTCCGCGAACTCCCGGCTGTGCGGTGGCAGACTCATGAACATCTCCGTATCTCGGTTCCGTGCCCCGAACTATAGGACGAGCCGGTCTTTTGCCCGCCGGTTATTCACAATTTTCCGCCAACTTTCCGCCGGTGAGATGACGGAAACCGCTGCCGAGAGGTCGCCGGTTGGGCAATGGTGAATTCTGTCCGATCGCAGGAGTTCGCGAGGAGAGGGGGACGCGATGCGGGGAGCGGGCTTGGCCGGACTGCTGGCGGGGGGATGCCTCGTGGTGTGCGCCGCGTGCGCGGTGGCGTCCGGAACGTCGAACGGCGCTCCGGCGCCGGGCGCGTGGCCGAAGAGCACGCGGGCAGGCGCGTCGCCGGATGCGGGAATGCCCGCCGGACGTGCGACCCCGGAGGCCTGCGCGGTGACGGACAAGCTGATCCCGACCTGCGGGGCGTGGTGGGGGATCGCCTCCGACGTCTCCCCCGGACGGGGATCGCTCCGGGCGACCGAGGTGGCCGAGCGGCGGATGGGCCGCCGGGCCGACATCGTGCACGTCTATCACCGCGGCGCCAAGCTGTTCCCGACGCCGCAGGAGCGCGAGGTCGCCAGGGGCCCCCGGCTGCTGCTGATCAACTGGAGGCCGGCGCCGGAGCGCACCTGGGCACAGATCGCCAGGGGAGCGGTCGACGATCGCATCGACCGGCTGGCCGATCACATCGTCCGGACCTTCCCCGGCCGGTTCTTCCTGACGATCCATCACGAGCCCGAGAGCGAGGTACGGCGTGGCGCCGGCTACTCGGCCACCGATTACGTCGCCATGTACCGCCACGTCGTCACCCGGCTCCGGGGCCGGGGCGTACGCAACGCGGTGACCGTGATGACCTACGGGGGAGCGCTCGACTGGGTGTCCAGGCCCTGGTTCGACCGCCTCTACCCGGGCGACGACGTGGTCGACTGGGTGGCCTTCGATCCCTACGCCGACAACCGGGTGAGCGACTTCGCCGGCCTGGTGAACCGGACCCGGCGCGATAACCGGGGATGGCCTGGTTTCTACCAATGGCTGCAGCAGCGATTCCCGGCGAAGCCGATCATGCTCGCGGAGTGGGGCGTCTTCGAACGCCCCCGCACCCCCCGATACAAGCGGGACTTCTTCGCCTCGGTCAAACGGCAGATCGGCGACTACCCGCAGATCAAGGCGATGGTCTACTTCGACTCGCCGCTGGCGTCCAGGGGGGACACCCGCTTCGACACCACGCCGGGCGCGGGCAAGGCGTTCTCCCGGCTGGCCCGCATCCCCCGGTTCACCGCCACCCCCGTCCCACCCGCCTGAGCCGGACGCGAGGCGTCAGCGGATCCAGCCGCCGGAGGTGAGGGCGCCGAGCACGGTGCCGACGGCACGTTCGACGCTGATGCCGGTGGTGTCGATCACAAGGTCGGCGTCGTCCGGCTCCTCGTAGGGGTCGGAGATGCCGGTGAACTCCGGGATCAGCCCGGCCCGCGCCTTGGCGTACAGGCCCTTCCGGTCGCGGCGCTCGCACTCCTCAAGCGGGGTGGCCACGTGGACGAGCAGGAAGTCGGCGCCGACCTCCTCGACCATGGCGCGGACCTCCTCCCTGGTCGCCGCGTACGGCGCGATCGGCGCGCAGACGGCCAGGCCGCCGTGCCGGGCGACCTCGGCCGCCACGAAGCCGATCCGCCGGATGTTGCGGTCGCGGTCCTCCCGGGAGAACGTGAGCCCGGCCGACAGCATCCGCCGTACGACGTCGCCGTCCAGGTAGGTGATCGTCCGCCCGCCGCGCTCCAGCAGCGCGTCGCGCAGCCCCCTGGCGATGGTCGACTTGCCCGAGCCGGACAGGCCGGTGAAGAACACCACGAGCCCGCGGCGGTGCGGGGGGCCGGGGATCGCGATCGGCGCCGGTCCGGCGTAGTGCTCGGTCGCGCCGTAGTTGCGCGCCACGTGCTCACGCAGCTCCAGGTCGATCTCGGCGTCCTCGCGTGGCGCGAGCGGCACGGCCACCACCATCGAGCCGGGCAGCCGCTCGGCCGCCTTGAGCGCGGCGCGCACCACGGCCGGGCCGCCCTCACCGAAGACCAGGGGCATCAGCACGATCGCGGCGTCCAACTCCTCCGCGGTGGCCGCCACGTCCTCGAGCGCCGTGCCGTCCAGCGGCCCGCGCATGGTCACCGCCAGGATCTCCCCCTCGGGCAGCTCCTTGCGCACCTCGGCGGGGGTACGGCGCAGCCGCGCGAACGGGCCGTACACCGGCGCGTCCAGCGCCTCCACCGGGCCGGCCACGTGGCAGCCGCCGTGCCCGTCGTCGTCCAGCTCCCGGACGGTCAGTACGGCCACCGCCGCGCCCTCGGGATCACGGAGCGTGACCCGGTCGCCTGGCCGGATCTCGTCGGGCCGGATCTCGCGCGGCAGGGCGAGCATGATCGGATCGGGCCACGGGGTGCCGTCGGGCAGCCGGCCGTGCTCGACGACGCCGTGTGCCACCTCGGTGCTGAGGAATCCGGTCAGTGGGGCGAAGGCGCCGGAGAGCAGCAACTCCAGGTCGGCCAGCTCCCTGGCGTCGGGAATCCACTCAGTCATCGTCACCGCTTCCGATCGTCCGTCGGCTACGCACCTTATCCGGATTTATCGGCATCCGGAGCCCTCTGAGCGGGGCGTTCAGATCAGCCGGGCGAAGTGGTTCTGCGGGCGGCGGATCACCATCGTGATCTCGTCCTCGGTCTCGTCGAGCCGGCCACGCGAGAGCACGGCCACGCCCCGGCAGACCGCGGCGACCAGGTCGCCGTACGGACCCTGCCGGGCCGGGCCGCTCATCGCCGAGTAATCCTCGGCGATCATGAGTCCGCGGGTCAGGCAGAACGCCCGCATGCCCTCGCGCGACGCCAGCGGTTCGTAGACCGCCGGGAGCGGTCCCACCGATCCGTCGGGGGACAGCCTGCGCCACAGCACACGCCGCAGCCACCCGGGGACGGCCCGGTCGCAGAAGCCGTACGCCGAGCGCCGGTCACGCATCTTGAGCAGCAGCAGGCCGCCCGGCCGCAGCGCGGCGACCAGCCGGTCGAGGACCACCTCCGCACTGCGGATGCGCTCCAGCAGGAAGGACACATAGACCACGTCGAACGTGCGGGGCCGGATCGGCACCTGACGCAGGTCGCCCAGATGCACCTCGTCCAGGTCCTTGCGGTCGACGGCATGGGCACGCAGCGGGGGCAGGTCCTCGTCCACCCCGCAGATCCGAGGCTCGAACCGCCCGACGTCCAGAGCGCCGTCCCGGCCGCACCCCGCGATGAGGATGTCGAGCCGCCGGCCCAGCTGATCGGTCCACTGCTCGCGGATCCGCTGGCCGAACACGTCGCCGGAGTCCGCGGACGACCGTTGAACCTGAGAAGACATGAGACCGAGAGTAGTCATGCCGGCACTATCGGTAGTGGATTCGCCTCGCCAAGATTTCGGACGCCCCCGCACGGGCAGTGTCCGTACGGGCGTAGCCTGGTAACCCCCGGTCCGGACTCGGCTCGGGGTTGTTTCGCTTGCCGACGTGGGGCTGCAGAAGGCATAGATGTCTCTTTCCGGACTGCTCGACCTTGTCTCCGCCGAGCCGAAGCTCGCCGCCGCGCTGGAAGATTCCGGAGGGCCGGGGGACACCGGCGCCGAACTGGTCGCGCCGCCCGCGCTGCGGCCGTTCGCCGTGGCCGCGCTCTCCCGTGCACGGCCGGTGCTGGCCGTCACCGCCACCGGGCGTGAGGCCGAGGACCTCGCCGCCGCGCTGACCAGCCTCATCGACGAGACGGCCGTGGCGGTCTTCCCGGCGTGGGAGACGCTGCCGCATGAACGGCTCTCGCCGCGCAGCGACACCGTGGGTCAGCGCCTCGCCGTACTACGCCGGCTGGCGCACCCGGTCCAGGGAGACCCGAACGCCGGCCCGCTGCGGGTCGTCGTGGCCCCGGTCCGCTCGCTGCTGCAGCCGATCGTGTCGGGCCTGGGCGACCTGGAGCCGGTACGGCTGCGCGCCGGCGACGACGCCGACCTGGACGATGTGGTCGCGAGGCTGGTCGAGAACGGCTACCACCGCGTGGACATGGTGGAGAAGCGCGGCGAGGTCGCCGTGCGCGGCGGCCTGCTCGACGTGTTCCCGCCCACCGAGGAGCATCCGCTGCGGCTGGAGTTCTGGGGGGACTCGGTAGAGGAGATCCGCTGGTTCAAGGTGGCCGACCAGCGCTCGCTGGAGATCGCCCAGGAAGGACTGTTCGCCGCGCCCTGCCGTGAGCTCCTGCTCACCGACGACGTACGGCGGCGCGCCCGCGAGCTGGGGGACGAGCACCCGGCGCTGAAGGACGTCCTGGATCAGCTCGCCGACGGCGTGCCGGTCGAGGGCATGGAGGCGCTCGCGCCGGTGCTGGCCGGGTCGATGGACCTGCTCCTCGATCACCTGCCGGTGCGGTCGGCGGTCTTCGTCTGCGACCCGGAACGCATCCGCGGCCGGGCCGTTGAGCTCGTGCGGACCAGCCAGGAGTTCATGGAGGCGTCCTGGATCACCGCGGCGGCAGGCGGGGAGGTGCCGATCGACCTGCGGGCCGCCGCCTTCCGGACGCTGGAGGAGGTCCGCGACCACGCCCGCGAGCTCGGCCGGCCGTGGTGGACGATCGCGCCGTTCGGCGAGGGCGTCGAGCTGGACGTCCACGACGTGGAGGCCTACCGCGGCGACACGCAGCGGGCGCTGGCCGACATCAAGGGCTGGCTCGGCGCGGGCAAGGCCGTCGTCCTGCTCAGCGAGGGTCCGGGCCCGGCCGGGCGGATGGCCGAGCTGCTCAAGGGCGTGGACGTGCCGGCCAGGCTGGTGCCCGCGCTCGACGGGCCGCCGGACCGCGACGTGGTCCAGGTCACCACCGGCCGCATCGACCACGGCTTCGTCACCCCGGACGTGGTGGTGATCACCCATCTCGACCTCGTCGGGCAGAAGGCGTCCACCAAGGACATGCGGCGGCTGCCGTCGCGGCGGCGCAACATGGTCGACCCGCTCCAGCTCAAGATCGGCGACCATGTCGTACACGAGCAGCACGGGGTCGGCCGGTACGTCGAGATGGTGCAGCGCACGATCCAGGGCGCGACCCGCGAGTACCTGGTGATCGAGTACGCCAGGGGCGACCGCCTCTACGTGCCGACCGACCAGCTCGACGAGGTCACGCGGTACGTCGGGGGAGAGGCGCCGACGCTCAACCGGATGGGCGGCGCCGACTGGGCCAAGGCCAAGACCAAGGCGCGCAAGGCGGTCAGGGAGATCGCCGGCGAGCTGATCAGGCTCTACTCGGCCCGGATGGCCTCGCCGGGTCACCCGTTCGGGTCGGACACACCCTGGCAGCGGGAGATGGAGGACGCCTTCCCCTACGCCGAGACGAACGACCAGCTCGAGGCGATCGAGGAGGTCAAGCGCGACATGGAGCGGCCGGTCCCGATGGACCGGCTGATCTGCGGCGACGTCGGTTACGGCAAGACCGAGATCGCGGTGCGCGCGGCCTTCAAGGCGGTGCAGGACGGCAAGCAGGTCGCCGTGCTCGTGCCGACGACGCTGCTGGTGCAGCAGCATCTGTCCACGTTCGGCGAGCGGTTCGCGAGCTTCCCCGTCACGGTCAAGCCGATCTCCCGGTTCCAGACCGACGGCGAGGTGAAGGAGACCCTCGAAGGGCTCAAGACGGGCGGCGTCGACGTGGTGATCGGCACCCACCGGCTGCTGTCCCCGGAGGTCAGGTTCAAGGACCTCGGCCTGATCATCGTGGACGAGGAGCAGCGGTTCGGCGTCGAGCACAAGGAGGCCATGAAGCACATGCGCACGCAGGTGGACGTGCTCGCCATGTCCGCCACCCCGATCCCGCGCACGCTGGAGATGGGCCTGACCGGCATCCGGGAGATGTCCACGATCCTCACCCCGCCCGAGGAGCGGCATCCGATCCTCACGTTCGTCGGACCGTACGACGAGAAGCAGATCGCGGCGGCGATCCGGCGCGAGCTGATGCGCGACGGGCAGACGTTCTTCGTCCACAACCGGGTGCGCAGCATCGACAAGGTCGCGGCGCGGCTGCGCGAGCTGGTCCCCGAGGCGCGGATCGCGGTCGCGCACGGCCAGATGAACGAGACCCAGCTCGAAAAGATCATGGTGGACTTCTGGGAGCGCGACTTCGACGTGCTCGTCTGCACCACGATCGTGGAGTCAGGCCTCGACGTGCCCAACGCCAACACGCTGATCGTCGACCGGGCCGACAACTACGGGCTGTCGCAGCTCCACCAGTTGCGCGGCCGGGTCGGCCGGGGCCGCGAGCGCGGGTACGCCTACTTCCTCTATCCGCCCGAGGCCCCGCTGACGGAGACCGCGCACGAGCGGCTCGCCACGATCGCCCAGCACACCGAGATGGGCGCGGGCATGTACGTCGCGATGAAGGACCTGGAAATCCGCGGCGCGGGCAACATCCTCGGGGCCGAGCAGTCCGGCCACATCGCGGGCGTCGGGTTCGACCTGTACGTCCGGATGATGGCGGAGGCCGTACAGGAGCAGAAGTCCAAGCTGGCCGGGGAGAGCCGCGTCGAGGAGCGGCCGGAGGTCAGGGTCGAGCTGCCGATCAACGCGCACGTGCCGCACGCGTACGTGACGTCGGAGCGGCTGCGGCTGGAGGCCTACAAGCGGATCGCCGCGATCGGCTCCGAAGCCGATCTGGCCGCGGTGCGCGACGAGCTGACCGACCGGTACGGCAGGCCGCCCCGGGAGGTGGAGAACCTGCTGGAGGTCGCGCGGTTCCGGATGAAGGCCCGCGAGGCCGGGCTGACCGACGTCACGCTGCAGGGGCAGCAGATCAGATTCGCCCCGGTGTCGCTGAAAGATTCACAGCAGGTGCGGCTGCAGCGGCTTTATCCCAAGTCGATTCTGAAGCAGGCGACCGGCATCCTGCTGGTGCCCGCGCCGCGTACCAAGCCGATCGGCGGGCAGCCGCTGCGCGACCTCGACCTGCTCAAATGGTGTGAGGACCTGGTCGAGGCCATGTTCCTGGAGCCTATGCGGGTACAGTGACCGCGGTCGTTCGCAATCTCTCATAAATCGGCATCAGCCGGGTGTTATCGGAAGGATCAGAACGTGAAGTCGTACCGTGTGCGCGTCGCGGCCGCGGTCGCGGCGGCGGCGGTCGCCGCCGGCGCGCTGAGCGCTTGTGCCCCCGTGCAGGCCGGTGCCGCGGCGATCGTGGGCGGTGACCGCATCAGCTCCAGCGAGCTCGACGCCGCGGTCCGGTCCCTTCATGAGGACGCGGCCGCAAACGGCCTGGACGAAAGCGACGAGCAGCGCGCCACACCGCCGCTGCCCGGGCCGCGCGAGGTCCTGGCCAACATCGCCGGCAGCCGGCAGATCATCGAGTTCGGCCGGCAGAAGGGCGTCGACGTCACCGAGCGTGAGATCGACGACATGCTGCTGGGGGTCGAGACCCAGGCCAAGCAGCAGGGCATGACGCTCAACCAGGTGCTGCTGCTGAGCGGCATCCCGCTGGAGGAGGGCCGGTCGATCATCCGCGCCATACTCGTCCGCAAGAAGCTGGAGTCGCGGATCGCCGGCGCCGAGGCGGACCCGCAGATGGTGGCGGAGAAGCTCGGCAAGGAGGTCGACGCGACGGTGCCGATCAAGTTCAGCCCCCGCTACGGCAAGTTCGACCCCGAGCGCCAGACCTTCATCGTCGACGACCGTTTCGGCGCCGTCCAGTCCGCCGCCGCCTCCCCAGGGGACGTCCCCCAGGCCGGTTAGACATGTCGCTGATCGTCGTCACCACCTCGCCTCGGGTGCCGCCGGGGCTGCTCACGCCCGCGGCCTGGCAGGCGCTCGGCGGCGGGCGGGTGCTGACCGGCAGCGCCGATCACCCCTACCTGCCCTATCTGGCCGAGGCCGGCATAGCGGTCGAGGTGGTCGCCGCCGCGGGTCAGGTCCCGGCGGACATCGCCCGCCGCAGCCGTACGGAGACACTCGTCTGGCTGGCCGCGCAGGACGGTGACGAGGCGTTCATGCGCGCGGTCGGCCACGCCGCCGTCGTCCTGGACGATCCGCCGGTCATCGAGGTCGTGCCCGGTTCCTACGATCTGCCCGGGGCGAGGCTGCTCGATCTCGTCCAGGTCATGGACCGGCTCCGCCGCGAGTGCCCCTGGGATCGCGGGCAGACCCACGAGTCGCTGGTGCCGTACCTCGTGGAGGAGGCCTACGAGGTGCTCGACACCATCGACCGGGGCGATTACCGGGCACTCCAGGAGGAGCTGGGCGACCTGCTGCTCCAGGTCGTCTTCCACGCCCGGATCGCCCAGGAGAAGTCGACCCAGGAGCCGGCCCAGGAGGGATCGGCGGCTCCAGAGGTGTCGGCCCCTGAGGAGTTCCTCCCTGCGGAGTCGGCATCTGAGGGGTCGGCACAGGACCGGGACGGGTTCGACATCGACGACGTCGCCGCCGGGATCGTCGACAAGCTGGTCCGCCGCCATCCCCACGTGTTCGCCGGCGTCCGGGTCTCCGGCGTCGGCGAGGTCAGCGACAACTGGGAGGCGATCAAGGCGGCCGAGCGGGCCGCCAAGGGCGAGACGGGCTCGGCGCTGAGCGGTGTGCCGATGGCCCAGCCGGCGCTCTCCCTCGCCGCCCAGCTCCTGCGCCGGGCCGGCCGCGCCGGAGCGCCGGACGCGCTCGCCGACGACCTGCCGACGGACGCGGGCGCGCGGCTCTTCCAGTTGGTACGGCAGGCACAGGCGGCGGGCATCGATCCCGAGGCCGAGCTCAGGGCGGCGGCCAAGGAATATCGCCGCAGGGTGGAGGCCTGGGAGCGGGAACGCCCGGGCGAAGCCGGCCGGGAAAAGTTCTGAAAGAAGCCCGGGGACGACGGAATGGCCCCGCCGTACCGAGTAGTAGAGACCGATAGGCTCGGTAGGCAAACCGTCCGCGATATTGCTTAGGAGCGTTCGTGGCTGCCATCGAGGCCGTTACCGCCCGCGAGATCCTCGACTCCCGGGGTAACCCCACGGTCGAGGTCGAGGTCCTGCTGGACGACTACAGCACGGGCCGCGCCGCCGTTCCGAGCGGCGCCTCCACCGGTCAGTTCGAGGCCGTGGAACTTCGCGACGGGGACAAGAGGCGTTATCTCGGCAAGGGTGTCGAGAAGGCCGTCCTCGGCGTCACCGACGAGATCGCCGAGGAGATCATCGGCCTCGACGCCGAGGAGCAGCGCCTCATCGACCAGACGATGATCGACCTGGACGGCACGCCCAACAAGGGCCGCATCGGCGCCAACGCGATCCTCGGGGTCTCCCTCGCCGTCGTCAAGGCCGCCGCCGACAGCGCCGACCTGCCGCTGTTCCGCTACGTCGGCGGGGCGAACGCGCACGTGCTGCCGGTGCCGATGATGAACATCCTCAACGGTGGCGCGCACGCCGACACCAACGTGGACATCCAGGAGTTCATGATCGCTCCGATCGGCGCCGAGACGTTCTCCGAGGCGCTGCGGATGGGCACCGAGACCTACCACACGCTGAAGAGCGTGCTCAAGGAGAAGGGCTACGCCACCGGTCTGGGCGACGAGGGCGGCTTCGCGCCGAACCTGCCGTCCAACCGCGACGCGCTCGACCTGATCATGGTCGCGATCGAGAAGGCCGGCTACACCCCGGGTGAGGACATCGCGCTCGCGCTCGACGTCGCGGCCAGCGAGTTCCACTCCGAGGGCGTCTACACGATCGACGGCAAGGGACTGTCGGCCGTCGAGCTGATCGCGTTCTACGAGGACCTGGTCCGCTCCTACCCGCTGGTCTCCATCGAGGACCCGCTGAACGAGGAGGACTGGGAGGGCTGGCGGGCCATCACCGCCTCGCTCGGCGCCAAGGTCCAGCTCGTGGGCGACGACCTGTTCGTCACCAACCCCGAGCGGCTGGAGCGCGGCATCCGCGACAGCGCCGCCAACGCGCTGCTGGTCAAGGTCAACCAGATCGGCACGCTGTCGGAGACCCTCGACGCGGTCGACCTGGCACACCGCAGCGGCTACCGCTGCATGATGAGCCACCGCTCGGGCGAGACCGAGGACACCACGATCGCCGACCTCGCCGTCGCGACCAACTGCGGGCAGATCAAGACCGGTGCCCCGGCTCGGTCCGACCGCGTGGCCAAGTACAACCAGCTCCTGCGCATCGAGGAGCTGCTCGACGACGCCGCCCGCTTCGCCGGCCGTTCCGCCTTCCCCCGCTTCCGGGGATAGCGGGCCGGAGGGGGGTTGATCTGCGTTGGCGAAACGACCGCAGCTGACCGGGCGGGCGGCGATCCTCGCGGTCGTCGTCTGCGCCAACGCGATGAGCCTCGCCTACCCGGCGCGGGAGGTCATCGCCCAGCGGCGGGAGATCGCCAAGCTCGAGCAGGAGCAGACCCGGGCCCTCCGTGACCTGCGCACGCTGGAGGAGCGGCGCAAGCAGCGTGAGGACCCGGAGTACGTCAAGCGAATGCTCAAGGAGCGGCTGCACTACTGCGAGCCCGGCGCGAAGTGCTATGTCGTGCTCGACCAGAAGCCGGCCGGGTCCGCCTCCCCGGGCGGGGGCAAGAAGCCGGAGCCGCCCGCGTGGTACGTCACGCTGTGGCAGTCCGTCGAGGCCGCGGACCAGGGCCGCGACAGCGTTCCGGCGAGCCGGGACTGATCGCGACCTCCGGGTCGTACGGCCGCGGCGTCGCGACCGGGAGCGTCACGACCGGGAACGCGGCGGCGGGCGAAGGCGAGCGGATTCGAAACCGAGCACGAGGGAGTTCGACGGTGGTGGATCGGGCCGACCTGTCGGCGGCGCAGGCGCAACTCGGGCGGCCGCCGCGCGGGGTGCGTGCGGTGGCGCACCGGTGCCCGTGCGGCCTTCCCGACGTGCTGGAGACCGCGCCCCGGCTGCCGGACGGCACGCCGTTCCCCACGCTGTTCTACCTGACGTGTCCCAAGGCGGCGTCGGCCATCGGCACGCTGGAGGCCTCGGGGCTGATGCGGCGGATGCAGGCCAGGCTCGCCGAAGATCCCGGGCTGGCCGACGCGTACCGGGCCGCGCACGAGGACTACCTCGCCCGCCGGGACCGCGCCGCCGCCGAGGACGGCATGGAGGCGCTGCCCAGGGGCACGCAGAGCGCCGGGGGCATGCCCGACCGGGTCAAGTGCCTCCACGCGCTGGTCGCGCACGAGCTCGCGGTTCCGGGGGCCAACCCGTTCGGCCGCGAGGCGCTCGACGCGCTGCCGGAGTGGTGGGCCGACGGACCCTGCGTCGCGGCGGAGCCGGCCGGTACGGAAGACTCGGCAGCCGTGGAGGAGAGATCGTCATGACACGGGTCGCGGCCATAGACTGCGGGACGAACTCGGTCCGGCTTCTCATCGCGGACATCTCGGGTGAGCGGCTCACCGATGTCGAGCGGCGGATGGAGATCGTACGGCTCGGCCAGGACGTGGATCGGACCGGACGGCTCGCGCCGGAGGCGCTGGAGCGCACGTTCGGCGCGATGCGCGGCTACGCCAAGCTGATCAGGGAGCATGCCGCGCCGGGTGGCGGGCCCGTCGGAACGCCGGTGGGGATGCCCGTCCGCGTGGTCGCCACCTCCGCCACCCGGGACGCCGCGAACCGGGCAGACTTCGTGTCGGGGGTCCGCGAGATCTTCGGTGTCGAGCCCGAGGTCGTCAGCGGGGCGGAGGAGGCCGGGCTGTCGTTCACCGGCGCCACCCGTGGTCTGGCCGACGCCACGGCCGCCGAGGGGCCGTACCTGGTGGTGGACATCGGTGGCGGCTCGACGGAGTTCGTCGTCGGCACAACCGGTGGTACGGCCGGCGGCACGGCCGGTGGTACGGGCACCGCCGAGGGCGCCGTCAGGGGCGCCATGTCCGTCGACATCGGCTGTGTCCGGCTGACCGAGCGGCATCTCGGGTCGGCGGGCGATCCGCCGAGCCGGGAGGCCGTACAGGCCGCGATCGCGGACATCGAGGCGGCCATGGACCGGGTGGAGACCGCGGTCCCGGTGCGGGACGCCCGGACGCTGGTCGGGCTGGCCGGCTCGGTCACCACGGTCGCGGGCATCGCGCTCGGCCTGCCGGCCTACGACCCGGCGCTGATCCACCATTCCCGCGTCTCCGCCGAGCGGGTCCACGAGGTGAGTGCCCGGCTGCTGCGGATGACCCACGAGGAACGGGCGGCCATCCCGGTCATGCATCCCGGCCGGGTCGACGTGATCGGCGCGGGCGCGCTCATCCTCGATCGCATCGTCGGCAGGTACGGCCTGCCCGAGGTGGTCGTCAGCGAGCACGACATCCTCGACGGCATCGCCTGGTCTCTCGTCTGATCTCGCTGTTCCGCCCCTGTTGGGGAGAGATCTTGCCACTATTGTGCATTGCACAGTAGTGTGCCATGCGTGGATAGCAGCCAACTCCTCAAAGGCGTCCTCGACCTCGCCGTGCTCGCGGTCCTCGCCGATCGTGACGGTTACGGTTACGACGTCGTGCGCCGTCTGCGTGAGGCCGGGCTGGAGGATGTCGGCGACGCCTCCGTGTACGGAACGCTCCGCAGGCTCTTCCGGGCCGGCGCGCTCACCTCCTACGTGGTCGCCTCCGACGAGGGTCCACACCGCAAGTACTACGGCCTCAACGACGTGGGCCGGTCGCTCCTCGACACCTCGGCCAAGACATGGCGGTCGTTCGCCGACACCATGAACGACCTGCTCAAGGAGGTCCCCTCATCATGAAGACCCCGATGACCCCCAACGCGTACGCCGCCGCGGTGCGCGAGGCGCTCGCCGACCTGCCGGCGGGCGACAGGGAAGCCCTGCTGGAGGACCTGGACGATCATCTCGCCGAGATCGCGGCCGAGTCCGGGGTGCCCTTGGAAGATCGCCTGGGCTCGCCCGAGGCGTACGCGGCGGAGTTACGCGCCGCCTACGGCGGGCGGACCCGCGACGCGGATCTGTCCGTCGCAGCACGGGTGGGCAGGCGGGTGACCGGCATCGGCGGCGCGGTCCATGCCCGGCTGCTCCGCCTGCCGCCCTACCGGCAGGCGGCGGCGTTCCTGCCGGATCTGCGCCCCGCCTGGTGGGTGCTGCGCGGGTACGTGATCGCGATCGGCGTGCTCGCCCAGTTCCCGACCCCCGGGTACCTGCCCGACGATCTGGCGGAGTGGGTGTTCACGCTCGCCGTCATCTGGTGCTCGGTATGGCTGGGCAGGGCAGCGCGTACGGGGCCGCCGATGTGGGGACGGCTGCTGCTCCTCGGGGGGAACACGCTGGCCGCGTTCCTGGTGCTCGTCGCGCTGGCGAACATCCGGCAGCCGACGTACGTCGCCCTTGACAGAGGCTCCCCACGCCCCGCCGGGCCCGTATGGGTGGAGAACGTCTCCGGGTTCGGCCAGGGCGACGTGTACAACATCTTCCCGTACGCCGAGGACGGCACCCCGCTGCGGAACGTGCGGCTCTACGACCAGGACGGCCGGCCGATCACGCTCCAGCCGGAGATGTACGACCAGGCGATCGCGATCCCCTGCGAGGGAGAGCCGCCGATACGCAACGCCTACCCGCTGCCGCTCCGGCCGATGTGGGAGGGCGGCAGCGGCATGCCGGCGCCCGCCGATTGCGTCCCGTCCGCCGAGATGCCCACGCCGACGGCTGTGCCGTCGCCCATGCCGACGCCGGACAGGACGTCGGGCGTGTTCCCCTCACCGACCTCAGAGCCGTCTTCAGAGGCGACTCCCGAGCCGTCTTCTGAGCCGACTCCGGAGCCTGCGCCGTCGAAGAGCCCGGGCAAGAACCGCTGATCGGATCGTTCCCACCGGTGCGGATCATCCCTACGGGCGCGGGATCATCCGTACAGGCGGACGGGCAGGGAGAACATGCCGCGCATGATCGCGCTCGGCCACCAGGTGAGGTCGGCGGGATCGACGGCGAGCGACAGCTCGGGGAAGCGGCGCAGCACGCTGCCGATCGCGGCCTCGGCCTCGATCTTCGCGAGGGCCGCCCCCACGCAATAGTGCGGGCCTCGCCCGAAGGCCAGGTGCGGTTCGCGCCTGAAGGTACCGTGCGGTTCGCCCGCCCTGCAGGGGGAGAACGCGTCGGGATCGGGGAAGGCGGCCGGGTCGCGATTGGCCGACAGCAGCGAGACGAGGATGGGCTCTCCCGGCAGCATCTCCTGGCCGCCGATGACGACGGGCTCGGTGGGGAAGCGCCAGGTGGCGTTCCGCACCGGGCCGTCGTAGCGCAGCATCTCGTCGATGAAATCGGGCAGCCGGGCCGGATCCGAGCGAAGCGCGGCGGTCTGCTCCGGGTGACGCAGGAGCGCGAGCAGCCCGTTGCCGATCAGGGCGACGGTCGTCTCGTGCCCGGCGATCAGCAGCAGGAACGCGGTCGAGGTCAGCTCGTCCTCGTCGATCTCGCCTCGCGTGGAGCGCCGGACGAGATCGGTGAGCAGGTCGTCGCCCGGGTGCGTGCGTTTGAGCGCGACGAGGTCGGCGAGGAACTTCTCCAGCGCGTCGGTGGCCTCCGCGATCTGCGCCACCTCGGAGGCGGCGGAGGAGTCGATGACCGAGGCATGGTGGTGGAAGGTGGGGCGGTCCGCCTCCGGCACGCCCAGCAGATCACAGATGATCGTGATCGGCAGGGGATAGGCGAGCCCCGCGATCAGGTCGGCCTCCGGCCCGTCCAGGCGGTCGAGGAGATCGTCGGTCACCTCCTGGGCGCGCTCGCGCAGCCCCGCCATCCGCCGTGGCGTGAAGGCGGAGCCGACCAGCCGGCGCAGCCTGGCGTGGTCGGCGCCGTCCGCGTTGAGCATGTGGCGGGCCAGACCCGGCCGGTGGTCGAGGGGCAGGCCCAGGCTCGCCGCCCGCCACTCGGGGGAGCCGGCCGCGGGGTCCTTGGCCAGGGACGGGTGGGTGAGCGTGACCACGGCGTCCTCGTAGCGGGTCACCAGCCATGCCTGGCAGCCGGGGAGCGGCACCCGGGTGACCGGGGCGTTGCGTCGCAGCCATTCATAGGCGGGATAGGGGTCGGCGTCGAACGCCGGACCGAACAGTGGGGGGCATGAGTCGTCGGACACGGCCCGGTTCCTACCCATATTTTCCCCCCGGATAGACATCTTTTTCCGGGACTCCCCGCATTCCCGGGGGCGGGAGAGAGGGATGGTTCGGGGATCGCCGAACGGTGCGTGACGCATGCTGGGGGCATGGCTCGTACTCGACGTTCGGATGGCGGGGCCCGCGGCCGGGGCGCGGGAGCCCGCCTGGCCGCGTTGGCCGCCCTGCTCGCCGACGAAACCCGGGCGGCGTTCTGCCTCGCGCTTCTCGACGGCCGCGCGTGGACGACGAGCGAGCTCGCGCGGCATGCCGGCGTGGCCGCCTCCACCACCAGCGAACACCTGGGCAGACTCGTCGAGGGCGGGCTGCTCGCCGAGGAACGGCAGGGCCGCCATCGTTACGTACGGCTGGCGGATCCGGAGATCGCCCACCTCATCGAGGACCTCGCCGGGCATGCCGTACCGGCCGGGACCGGGCCGGCGGAGGGCGGACCGCGCACGCTCCGCGCCGCGAGCGCGAGCAACGCCCTCGCGCGCGGGCGCACCTGCTATGACCATCTCGCCGGGCGGCTCGGCATCGCCATCACCGAGGCGATGACCGAGCGCGGACTGCTGCGCCAGGACACCGGGTTCGCGCTCACCGACGAGGGGATGCGCTGGTTCGGCGAGCAGGGCATGGCCCTGACAGGGCGGCGGACGCGGCGTCCTCTCGTACGCGGCTGCCTGGACTGGACCGAACGCAGACCGCATCTGGCGGGAACCGCCGGGGCCGTGCTGTGCCGCCACGCGTTCGACGCGGGATGGTGCGTACGGATAGGTTCCGGCCGGGCGGTGAAGGTGACGCCCGGCGGTGAACGGGCGCTGGCGGAACTCCTGGGCATCGGCCCCGAAAAACTTCGTTGAGCATCGAAACGATCGCGGCTTAGCTTCGCCGTATGGAAATCTCATCGCTTCGGCGGGCGACCTGGCCCGCACCACGGCCGGCCGGCTGGGCGCCACCACCTACGTCGTGCCGGCACTGGTCGTGCTCATGTCCTGGCTGCTGCTCGACGAGGTGCCCGGTCCGCTCACGCTGGCCGGTGGCGCCCTGTGCCTGGCGGGAGTGGCCGTCTCCCGCAGCAGCGCTCGTGTCCCTCGCAGCGGAGATGTGAGCCGGGCACTCCCGGGTTCTCGTCCCGGGCAGGCGGGGTGACCTGGCACGATCGGTGGCATGAGTGCTGTTCCTCCCGGATCCGGATGGCCGGGCGACCCCGCCGGACCCGACACCCCCGTCGCCCATGACGCCCTCGACGTGGCCAAACTCGCGGGCGAGAGCCGTACGGTCGCGGAGTTGACCGCCCGCCAGTCGGTGTGCCGGGCCTGCCCCCGGCTCGTCGAGTGGCGGGAGAGCGTCGCCGACACCAAACGGCGGGCGTTCGCCGACGAGACCTACTGGGGCCGGCCGATCCCCGGCTGGGGTGACGACCGGCCGCATACGCTCATCGTCGGGCTCGCTCCGGCGGCGCATGGTGGGAACCGTACGGGCAGGATCTTCACGGGGGACCGCAGCGGTGACTGGCTGTTCGCCTCGCTGTACCGCACGGGCCTGGCGACCCGCGAGACGAGCACGCATGCCGGCGACGGTCAGCGGCTCATCGGGGCGCGGATGATGGCGGCGGTCCGGTGCGCACCGCCCGCGAACAAACCGACCACCCAGGAGCGGGACGCGTGCTTCCCCTGGCTGGCCCGGGAGCTCGCGATGACGGCCGAGTCGACCCGGGTCATCGTGGCGCTCGGCGGCTTCGCCTGGCAGGCCGTCTGGCCCGCGCTGCGGGAGGCGGGCTTCACGCTGCCGTCGCGCAGACCGCGGTTCGGGCACGGAGTGGAGGTGCCCATCTCGTACGGCACGGCCCCGGTGACGCTGATCGGCTGTTACCACCCCAGCCAGCAGAACACCTTCACGGGCAGGGTCACGGCGGAGATGCTCGACGCGGTCTTCGCCAGGGCCGTCGAGATCGCGCGGACGACGAGCTTGTGAACTGCTTCACGAGTGTGAAATCGGTCACCGACAGAAGTTCCAAGGATCTTCTACCTGCGAAAACCCGACATCCTCGACTCTGATCAGAAAAACCGCATAACTTTCCCCAAGGCGGGTTGGTGCGGATGCCAACTCGTGACCTAAGCTTGTGAATAGATTCACAAGTGAGGGCAGGAGCATGAACCGCAAGCCGAAGCACATCGTCATCGTCGGCGGTGGATACGTGGGCCTCTACACCGGCCTGCGTCTCCAGCGCACGCTGCGCGCGGAGCTCCGCGACGGGAGCGTGCAGATCACGCTGATCGACCCGCAGTCCTACATGACCTACCAGCCGTTCCTCCCCGAGGCCGCGGCGGGGAACATCTCCCCACGCCACGTCGTGGCCCCGCTCCGCCGCGTGCTCCCGAAGGTCCGGATCCTGAACGGCCGGGTCGCCAAGGTGCACCACGCGGCCAGGACCCTGGTCTTCGAGCCGTCCGTCGGCCACGCCCGGGAGATCGAGTACGACGTCGTCGTCATGGCGGCCGGCTCCATCTCCCGGACGCTGCCCATCCCCGGCCTGGCCGACGCGGCGATCGGCTTCAAGACCATCGGCGAGGCCATCGCACTGCGCAACCGGGTCCTCGCCCTGCTCGACCGGGCCGACTCGACCGACGACCCGGAGGTGCGCCGCCGGGCGCTCACCTTCGTCGTGGTCGGCGGTGGTTTCGCGGGCATCGAGGCGCTCGCCGAGCTCGAGGACATGACCGAGGACTCGATCAAGTACTACCCGGCCATCAAGAAGAGCGATCTGCGCTGGGTCCTCATCGAGGCCAGCGACCGCATCCTGCCCGAGGTCGGCCCCGAGATGGGCGAGTGGACGGCCGAGCAGCTCCGCGAGCGCGGCATCGAGCTCAAGATGGAGACCCGGCTGGAGTCCTGTGTGGGCGGCCTCGTCAAGACCTCCGACGGCGACGAGTTCGAGTCGGCGACGATCGTGTGGACCGCCGGCGTGAAGCCCAGCCCGGTCGTCGACTACACCGACCTTCCCCTGGACGAGCGCGGACGGATCAAGACGACCACCCGGTTGACCGTCGCCGGGGTCAAGGGCGCCTTCGCGGCCGGGGATATCGCCGGGGTGCCCGACATGACCAACCCCGGCCGCTACTGCGCGCCCAACGCCCAGCACGCCGTACGGCAGGCCAGGGTCCTCGGCGACAACGTCGCGGCGTACCTGCGCGGTGGGAAGCTGAAGGACTATCGGCACAAGTACGCCGGATCGGTCGCCGGTCTCGGCCTGTACCGAGGGGTCGCGAACGTCTACGGCATGAAGCTACGTGGCTTTCCTGCCTGGTTTATGCACAGAACGTACCATCTGTCGCGAGTGCCCACCTTAAACCGAAAGGTGCGGGTAGTGGCAGATTGGACGCTCGCGCTGTTCTTCAAGAGGGAGACCATCTCGCTGGGCGAGATCGAGCACCCGCGCGATGTGTTCCGGGCCGCCGCGGCCAGGAAGGGAGGACAGCCCGCCCAGGTGAAGACGACCTAGAGGCTGCTTGGCAGCGACCTCGACGGGGCGCGTCACGACCGCGGATCGCGGCCCGGGAACGGGTCATCCGAGCAAGGACGTGGCTTTGAAACACGACCTAAGCCACAACCGGTTACACATGACTGATCCTTGACATATGATCGCGACGCCCCCGTAGCCCAATGGCAGAGGCAAGCCCCTTAAAAGGGCTGTGGTGTGGGTTCGAGTCCCACCGGGGGCACTCGCGTGACGCTCACCGGAAGGACCCGTGACCTCGGCGGCGAGGTCACGGTCCGCCATCGGGTCCGCCAGACGCGTGCCGGACCAGGGAGATCACGGGCGGGCCCGATGGGGGCGGCCGGGGCCGCGCGTACGGCCCTTGCCGCAGGACGTGGCGTTGTCGGAGTTCGCGTGCATCCTGTGCAGGGCCGCCATGAGCGGAAGCTGGAGCACGAACCGGGCGCCCCCGAGCAGGGAGTCCTCCACCCGGAGTTTCCCGCCGTGAGACAGGGCGACGTCTCGGGCGATGGCCAGGCCCAGCCCGGTGCCGCCGCGGTCGCGGCTGCGTGCGGCGTCGAGTCGCATGAACCGCTCGAAGACCCGCTCGCGCTCACCCGGGGGGACGCCCTCGCCGTCGTCGTTGACGGTCAGTTCCGCGTCCAGCCCGACCTTGCGCACCGACACCTCGATGGTGCCCCTGGCGTGTCGCTGGGCGTTGTCCAGCAGATTGCCCACCAGCCGGCCGACATAGCCGGGGACGACCTTGACCATGACGTCGTCCTCGATGCTGAGCTGCGGCTGGATCCGGCCTCCTCGCTGGCAGATCTCGTCCTGCACCAGCTCGCCCAGGTCGACCGGCCGCCACTCGGCCGGCCCGCTCGTCGCCACCCGGGCCAGCAGGAGCAGATCGGAGATGATCGCCTGCAGCCGCTCGACGTCGCGCAGCGCGTGCTCGGCCATCTCACGCACGTCGGTCTGCTCGGGATGGAGTCTGGCCTCCTCCAACTGTGCGCGCAGCCCGGCCAGAGGGGTGCGCAGTTCGTGTGATGCGTCGGCGGCGAACTGCCGCTGCGACTGAAGCGCACGCATGGTGGTCTCCTTGGCCTGTTCGATGCGGCTCAGCGTGCTGTTCACGGTGCGGGCGAGCTTGGCGATCTCGTCCTCCCCGGGAGGCTCGGGTACTCGCGTACTCAGGTCATGGACGTTGATGGCGGCCAGCTCGGCCCGGATGGCCTCGACCGGACGCAGGATCCGGCCGGCGACCTTCCACGCGCCCCAGCCGGTCAATGCGATCAAGATGGCGGCCTGCGCCGCGAAGAGCAGATCGAAGCCGCGCGGCCCGGTCGTGACCGAGGCGGGACGCCCCGCGTACACGACCTGCGACCCGACCCGGATGGCGGACAGGCGCACGCAGTCGTGCCGGTCGCCGGAGCAGACCTCGACATCCTCCTGGGAATCGCGCCCGGATGGCCAGACCGTGGTCAGCGGCGGCAGGCCGAGCGCGCGTGGAGAAGAGGCGACGACCCGCTGGCCGGGCCCGACGACCTGAACCAGGTCGATGCCGGACACCTGCGGTGTGATCGGATCGGTGAGCCGACCGGACCGGACGGCGGCGGCGGTGATCGACGCCTGCTCGCGCGCGTCCGTCCACATCGCGTCGGTCAGCGCGTGGCGGGTCACGATCGTGCCCAGCACCGCCGCCGGGACCATCAGCACCGTCGCGAGCAGGGTGGCCAAGAGCGTGATGTACCCACGGAGGGACTGCGGGCGCGGGCCGCGGACGGATAACCGCTTGCGCTCCAACAGTGAATGGATGGCCTGCATCCGACGTCCTCCTGACGGCGTGCCCGCTACCCGGCGGTGCTGGTGGTGATCGACCGGGGCATGCGCGACGCCCATCGCCGTTTGCCGGTTTCTCCCGACCTACCCGGAATTCGGACCGGGGAGCGTGTTTCAGGTCCGGGCTTCGGCAGCTGTTCTTCTATGACGAGATGGGACGGGGGTTCCGCGTCAGGCGTCTTCCGCCCTGCTCGTGGGCCTGGTGTCCTAATCTGTACCTGTCACGCTAGCACCAGACTTGAATGCATCAAGTAAAGGAACCGTCCTAGTTTGTCTCTCGGCCGAAGGGACGGCCAATGGCGGAACGGCACTCGTTTTTCCTGGTCAGCGGTCATTGTCCAAGCCGAGTACCGACGCCTTCGCGCTATGCTGGAATATCTCAAGTAAAGGAAACATCCCAGTTTCACTACCTCGATCGTCGCCGGGGGACGCCGGGACGGGAACCGGGAGCGATCCCTGACCGTTGGACGACATGGTGGAGTGGCAGGACTTGTGCGCCTGCCGTTCCCCGGGCAACATCCCCAGATAAAGCCGTGCGAGAGGCTGATCGGCGAGTCGCGTCCTGGAGGCAAGCAGCGATGCAGAGCAGGAACCCCATATTCACCCGGCGTGGGGCGGGCGGTCAGCAGACCTGGTCCACTCCCACGCCATCCGTTGACCAGTTGAACGCGATGTACGGCGCGCCGTCGTACGCGCCGCCCGCCGCCGGGCGGGCGATGACGATCGACGACGTCGTGATGCGCGGCTTCATGACGCTCGGCACGCTGATCGTCTCGGCGGCTCTGGCGTGGTACTTCGACCTGCCCCCGGCTCTCGCCGTCCCGGCGGCGCTGGTCGGTCTGGTCATCGGACTGATCGTCTCGTTCAAGCAGAGCACGAACCCCGCGCTCATTCTCGGCTACGCCGTCTGCTACGGCGTCGCGATCGGCATCATCAGCCACATCGCGGACGACTACATCGCCAAGGGGATCGTCCTGCAGGCGGTCGTCGGCACGATGGTGGCCTTCGGCGGCACCCTGGCCGTCTACGCACTCAAGATCTTCCGGCCCACGCCGAAGTTCACGAAGTTCGTGATCGCCGCCGGGTTCGCCGCGGTCGGCCTCATGCTCCTCAACTGGATCGCGAGCATCTTCGTCGGCGGTGGCCTCGGTCTGCGTACCGACAGCCCGTTGGGCTGGATCTTCAGCGTCGCGATGATCCTGCTCGGCTGCTTCTTCCTGCTCCTCGACTTCAGTGAGGTCGAGCAGGGGGTGCGGGCCGGCGTGCCGGAGCGCTACTCCTGGCTGATGGCGTTCGGCCTGACGCTGAGCCTCGTCTGGCTCTACCTGGAGATCCTCCGCTTCATCAGCTATTTCTCCAGCAGCGATTGACCCGTTGCCCCCGGGCGTACGTGTAGGGGTGCGCCTATCAGGACGAGATGGAAAGTGTCATCACTTTCGATCAACATCCTGTAACAAAATGATGACGTTAGGGTCTTGTCAACCGAAGGGCGGTGATGCAGGGTGACACAAAGCAGCGTTTTCGTGGAGGTGGCCATGTCGCTGAACCATTCGCCGGAGACCCAGACCAAGCTGATCGCCCGCGTCCCGTCCATCACCGGGCGCGACCTCCCCGAGTGGTTCCAGACCATCGATAACGGTCCATCGTTCCTACGCTGTGAAGAACGGGCGAAGTGGCTGGCCGACGAGCACGGACTCACCCACGGCTACGCCGCGGCGATCGTCCGGGAGCACGAACGACGGCGGCGGGCCTAGAAAACAGACCCTTACCCCGGCTCTGACATGATGCGCCCGCACCATCCCCGGTGCGGGCGCATCATTGTGTTATGGATCTAGACAAGGCTCGTGAATTCGTCCGGACCAACCACCGGGCCGTCATGCTCACGTGGCACTCCGACGGTCGGCCGCAGACGTCTCCGGTCACCGTCGGCTGCGACGAGGACGGGTACATCGTGGTCAGCAGCCGCGAGACGGCGATCAAGACCCGCAACCTGCGCAAGAATCCGCAGACGTTCCTCACCGTGATGACGGACGCCTTCTACGGCCCGTGGATCCAGGTCGAGGGCACCGCGGAGATCGTCTCGCTGCCCGAGGCGATGGACCACCTGGTCGACTACTACCGGCGGATCAGCGGGGAGCACCCCGACTGGGACGACTACCGTTCCGCGATGATCCGGGACAAGCGGGTGATCATCCGTATCACACCCACCCGCGCCGGCCCGGACCACCACGGCTGACCGGCCGTCACTCACGGCTCGAGGGGGCGGAGCGGGAGGGAGCGAGGACCGCACGCGCAAGCCCGCGGCAAGCGGGCTTCGCAGCGGACCGGAGCTTCCTCCCGGCGCAGCCCCCGGGCTTCACCGAAATTTCCGTCCAGGGACTGGGACACGACCTGGGTCGTGTTTCAAAGTCATGTCCTGCTGCGCGTGGCCCAGATGGCGCCTCGCCGCGTTCTCGTCGTCGCCCGTAGCTCCGACGCTACGGGCTCCTCCTCGGCCTTGCGATGCATCCATTGGATCCACGCTCGCGACGGACAGCACTTTGAAACGCTCCCTAGGCGAGCCGCTCCAGGATCATCGCCATGCCCTGGCCGCCGCCCACGCACATCGTCTCCAGGCCGATGGTCTTGTCGTGGAAGCGGAGACCGTTGAGCAGCGTGGACGTGATGCGGGCACCCGTCATGCCGAACGGGTGTCCGACCGCGATCGCCCCGCCGTTCACGTTGAGGCGGTCGATGTCGATGCCGAGCTCCCGGTAGGACGGGATGACCTGCGCGGCGAACGCCTCGTTGATCTCGACGAGGTCCACGTCGCCGATGGACATCCCGGCCCGTGCGAGGGCCTGCCGGGAGGCCTCGACCGGCCCGAGCCCCATGATCTCGGGGGACAGCGCGGTCACGCCGGTCGAGACGATCCGCGCCAGCGGGGTGATGCCCAGCTCGGCCGCCCTGGTGTCGCTCATCACGATCACCGCGGCCGCCCCGTCGTTCAGCGGGCAGCAGTTGCCGGCCGTGATCGTGCCGTCAGGGCGGAAGACCGGCTTGAGCTGGGAGACCGCTTCGTACGTCGTGCCGGCACGCGGGCCGTCGTCCTTGCTGACCACGCTGCCGTCGGGCAGCGTGACCGGGGTGATGTCACCGGCCCAGAAGCCGTTCGCGATCGCCTTCTCCGCGAGGTTCTGCGACCGTACGCCGAACTCGTCCTGCTCCTGCCGCGACACCCCCTTCAGCGCCGCCACGTTCTCGGCGGTCTGCCCCATCGCGATGTAGACGTCGGGCAGGTCGCCGTCCTCGCGCGGATCGCGCCACACCGGCGCACCGCCCTTGGCCGACTCCTCCGTACGGCTCTGGGCCCCCGCGAAGAGCGGGTTCGCCGTGTCGGGGAGTGAGTCGGAGCTGCCCTTGACGAACCGGGAGACCGTCTCCACCCCGGCGGAGATGAAGACGTCGCCCTCGCCCGCCTTGATCGCGTGGAACGCCATCCGGGTCGTCTGCAGTGAGGACGAGCAGTAGCGGGTGACGGTCGTGCCCGGCACACCGTCGAGGCCGAGCAGCACCGCCACCACCCGCGCCATGTTGTAGCCCTGCTCACCGCCGGGCAGGCCGCACCCGAGCATCAGGTCGTCCACGTCGCTCGGGTCGAGCTGCGGCACCTTCGCCAGTGCGGCCTGGATCATCTGGACGGTCAGGTCGTCGGGGCGGATGTCCTTCAGCGATCCCTTGAACGCGCGGCCGATCGGCGACCGCGCGGTCGCCACGATGACTGCCTCGGGCATGTGGCCCTCCCCTTGCTCCTGCGCCACCGATTCCGGCGGTCTCCTGATCAGGAGGTTACCCTTCGGCCCGGAACAACCTTCGGTTGGTCATCCGTACATGCCGGGGGTGGTGGCGGTGCCGTCCTTGACGGCGTGCATCGCGCCCTTCTCGTCCCGCCACAGCCGCCAGCCGTTCTGGCTGCCCGTGAACCAGGCGGGCGGTGCGGACGCCGACGTGATCCGCTTGCCGCTGGCCAGGTCGAACTCGCACAGTGCCGCGATCGAGTAGAACCCGGGGGTCAGCCCGCGCAGCGGCAGCGGCTTCGGATCGGTCACGCAGAACGACCACCCGCTGGTCCCCTTCACCGGGGTCGGTTCGCCGGTGGCGAGATCGAAGACCGAGCCCGCCGCGTTCCGCTTGAGAAAGCCCAGCTTCTCCATGTCCCCCGGGAACGCGAGCCACCACCCGGAGCCGGGCACCTGACCCGGGGTGATCTGGCCGACCACCCGCCCCGTGTCCGCGTCGAGCCGGGCGAATCCGCCGTACTGCCCCTGCTGGTCCACCGGGCGGACCACCGGTGCGAAGGCGGGGTTGCCGCTGGGGTAGACGCGGACCACCGACGGGCGCATCCAGTCGACCATGCCGTTGCTGAGCCGGACGGAGAACAGTCCGAACGTCGAGGTCTGCTTGGTCTGCGGATTGGTGTAGGGGGCGACGTAGCCCACGAGCTTGTCGCCGGTCGCCCCGAACGCCCAGCCGCCGGACAGATCGACGCCCGGGCCGAGGGCCTGCTCGATCGGAAGCTGCCAGACCGTCTTGCCGTCCTTCAGGTCGTGTGCCTCGACCACGGGGTGGGACGCGAGGCGCAGCAACACGACGCGCTCGCGGTCCGACCACTCGACCTCGGCGATGCCGGGCAGCCGCCACAGCGTCTTTCCGGTCTTCGGCTCCAGGACGACCATGCGGGCCGACGAGAGCTCGGTGTTCTCCGACAGGCAGACGTACGGCCCGCAGCGCTGGGGGCCGAAGGTCGAGTGGACGGGCCTGGTCCACAGCTCACGCCCGGTGCGGGCGTCCCTCGCGACGAGGGTCGCCCGCTGCTTGCTCTCCTTGGCCTTGTCCTGGTCGTTCTGGCCGGCCACGGGATCGAGGGAGACGACCACCCCCTCGGTGCCGATCTCGACGGTGGCGGGGGCCTGCACCCCCATCCCGGGTAGCCGTCCGGTCATCGTCGTCGGCTTGGCCCACAGCTTCCGGCCGCTGGCCAGGTCGAGGACCACGGTCTCCAGCGTGCCGTCGGGCTTCATCGAGGTGGTCGCCGCCACCCCGGCCCCCATCGTGGCGCGGCTGACGGCGTTCACCTGGGCGTTGTCCCAGGCGGGGTGGTCCGTTTCCGCTTCACTGCCGGAACAGCCTGCCAACGCCCCGGTTGCCAGCAGGACGGTCGCTGTGAGGGTCAGAACGGGTCTCGCGTTAGGCCGGGTCATGTCGCTCCTACAGGGGGTGATGGCCTGGCCGCGAGGAGTGATCGGAATCAGCCGTTCGGCATCGGCCCGGGCCGTCGGCGGAGCATGGCGGCCCATCGTCCGTCGGGGCCGACCGCTTCGCCGTCGACCCGGGTCGCGCTGACCTCGGTGCCGGGTTCCTCTACGGCCATTGCCGCCAGATGCGATCCTTCGCCGCGCAGTGGTTCCGACTCGGGCCACAACCCCAACGCGGCGCATACAGACGGTAGCACCGCGTAAGCGGATTGTAGGTAACCTTGGGCAGATGGATGATAACGATCAGGTCCGAACATCTCGGCAGGGTTGGCCTCGAACTCGGGTCCGAGCAGGTCGGCGAAGGCAACGGTACGGCCGCCCGCCTCGATGACGGCGACCGTCTGGGCGGCCGCCAGCAGGCGGGACCAGCGCCGGGTCACCCACCGCAGCGGCTGGGCGAGCGGGCGGATCGTGCCCAGGTCGGGGCAGGTCCCGACGACCACCTCGGCGCCCGCCTCGCGCAGCCGCCGCACCGCCAGCTGCAGATGCCGTACGGCACGGGCCGGCGAAGTGGCGCTTGTCACGTCGTTGGCGCCGATGAAGATGACGGCTATGTCGGGACATGCCTCGAGTGCGCGGTCGACCTGGCCGTCCAGGTGGACCGACTCGGCGCCGGACTCGCCGTACACATGCAGCCGCACCGGGCGCTCGGCGACGGTGGCGAGGCCGAGCGCGATGTTGACCGCGGGGGTGTCGGCCGGGTCGGTCATGCCGAGGCCGACGGCGGTGGAGTCGCCGAGCATGACCATGCTGATCGGTTCGCCGGAGACGATGTCGCCGGGGAACGGCCCGTAGACCCCGTCGGCGTCCGGGCCGGTGTCACCGTGCGGCCGGCCGACGATCTTCCTCGCGACCATCGCCTCCGCGATGAGCAGTCCGTACGTGAGCGCGCCCAGTGCGGTCAGGCCGCCTCCGCCCAGCGCGGCGGCGGTGGCGATGCGCCGCGCGGCTCGTGCCGCGCTCGACGTCCAGAACACGGTTCTCCCCTCGTCTGGCGGTACGGTTTGGGAGAGAAATTAGCCGAGCCCCGGCCACCCCTACGGGACCTCGGCTGGGGGCAGGCTGACAAAGCTTCGGTAAATCAAGGTGGTCTTCTCCGTGCGCGTACACGACTCGCTGATCGAGCTGATGGGTGACACGCCGCTCGTCCGGCTTCGTAAGGTGACGGCGGGCGTGCCCGCCCAAGTGCTGGCCAAGGTCGAGTATTTCAACCCGGGCGGCTCGGTGAAGGACCGGATCGCGCTGCGGATGGTCGAGGCCGCCGAGCGAAGCGGTGCGCTCCGTCCGGGCGGGACGATCGTCGAACCGACCTCGGGCAACACGGGCGTCGGGCTGGCCATCGTGGCGCAGGAGAAGGGCTACCGCTGCCTGTTCGTCTGCCCCGACAAGGTGGCCCAGGACAAGATCGCCGTGCTGCGCGCGTACGGCGCCGAGGTGGTGGTGTGCCCGACCGCGGTCTCGCCCGACCACCCGGACTCGTACTACTCGGTCTCCGACCGGCTGGCCAGGGAGACGCCGAACGCCTGGAAGCCGGACCAGTACTCCAACCCGGACAACCCGGCCAGCCACTACCACTCGACGGGCCCGGAGATCTGGGCGCAGACCGAGGGCCGGATCACCCACTTCGTCGCGGGCATCGGGACCGGCGGCACGATCAGCGGCACCGGGAAGTACCTCAAGGAGGTCTCCGGCGGCAAGGTGAAGATCATCGGCGCCGACCCGGAGGGGTCGGTCTACTCCGGCGGCACCGGCCGTCCCTACCTGGTCGAGGGCGTCGGCGAGGACATCTGGCCGGCCACCTACGACACGACGATCTGCGACGAGGTCATCGCGGTCTCCGATCGTGACTCCTTCCTCATGACGCGCCGCCTGGCCCGGGAGGAGGCCCTGCTGGTCGGTGGTTCGTGCGGGATGGCGGTCGTGGCGGCCCTGCGGGTGGCCCAGACGGCAGGACCCGACGACGTCGTCGTGGTGCTGCTGCCGGACGGCGGGCGCGGCTATCTGTCGAAGATCTTCAACGACGAGTGGATGGCCGACTACGGATTCCTCACCACCTCGAGCGAGGAAGGGCTGGTCGGCGACGTGCTCGGCCGCAAGAGGTCGGGGCTGCCGCAGTTCGTCCACGTGCACCCGGACGAGTCGGTCGGCACCGCCATCTCGATCATGCGGGAGTACGGCGTGTCGCAGCTGCCGGTGATGAAGGAGGAGCCCCCGGTCATGGCGGCCGAGGTCGTCGGCTCGATAGTCGAGCGCGACCTCCTGGAGGGCCTCTACCGCGGCAGGGTGCGTTCGGAGGACGAGCTCGGCGACCACATGTCGGCGCCGCTGCCCATGATCGGTATCGGTGAGCCGGTCGCCCGGGCCGTCGAGGCGCTGGAGAAGGCCGACGCCGCGGTGGTGCTGGACGACGGCAAGCCCGTCGGCATGGTCACCCGCCAGGACCTCCTGGCCTTCCTGGCCAACCACTGACCCCCCTATCCCGTGATCTTGCGTTTTCTCGCAGGCCAACAGGGCGGCCTGCGAGAAAATGCAAGATCACGGGATGGGTGGGGGTGAGTGGCTCCCGCTGCGGCTACGCTCGGGGCCATGAACCATGGCTTCGAAACTCTGGCCATTCACGCCGGTCAGGAGGCGGACCCGCACACCGGCGCGGTCGTGCCGCCCATCTACGCCGTCTCGACCTACAAGCAGGACGGCGTCGGCGGGCTGCGGGCCGGATACGAATACAGCCGATCGGCGAACCCGACCAGGACCGCGCTCGAGGAGGCGATCGCCGCCGTCGAGGGCGGCGTCCGCGGCCTCGCGTTCGCGTCCGGCCTGGCCGCCGAGGACACGCTGCTGCGCACCGTCTGCCGTCCCGGCGACCACGTCCTGATCCCCGACGACGCGTACGGCGGCACCTATCGGCTGTTCGCCAAGGTGCTGGAGGGCTGGGGCCTGTCCTTCGACCCGGTCCCGGTCGGTGACGTCGACGCCGTGCGCGCAGCCGTACGGCCGCAGACCAGGGCGATCTGGGTGGAGACCCCGACGAACCCGCTGCTGGGCATCGCCGACATCGCCGCGCTGGCGGACGTCGCCCACGACGCCGGTGCGCTGCTGCTGGTGGACAACACGTTCGCCTCGCCGTACCTGCAGCAGCCGCTGGCGCTCGGCGCCGACGTGGTGATCCACTCGACCACCAAGTACGTCGGGGGCCACTCCGACGTGGTCGGCGGCGCGCTGGTCGCCCGCTCGACCGAACTGGGGGAGCGGCTCGCCTACCACCAGAACGCGATGGGCGCGGTGGCCGGGCCGTTCGACGCCTGGCTGACCCTGCGCGGCCTGAAGACCCTGGGCGTACGGATGGACCGGCACTGCGACAACGCCGAGCGGGTGGCCGACCTGCTGCTGTCGCACCCGAAGGTGACCCAGGTGCTCTATCCGGGCCTGCCGGAACATCCCGGACACGAGGTCGCGGCCAAGCAGATGCGGCGCTTCGGCGGCATGGTGTCGTTCCGTGTCGCCGGAGGCGAGGAGGCCGCGGTCGAGGTGTGCAACCGCGCCAGGCTGTTCACGCTCGGGGAGTCGCTCGGCGGGGTCGAGTCGCTGATCGAGCACCCGGGCCGGATGACGCACGCGTCGGCCGCCGGGTCGCCGCTCGAGGTCCCCGGCGATCTCGTCCGGCTGTCCGTCGGCATCGAGACCGTCGACGACCTGCTGGCCGACCTCTCCGAGGCTCTCGGCTGACGTTCTAGTTTCCGCTCCGCGCCGGGGTGGTGCGGCCCGGCGCGGCGGAACCGGCGGCGGGCAGCCACCGTTCGCACAGCAGGACGGCGAGTGCCGCCGCGGTCAGCACGGCACCGGCCACGGTCACACTCCGGGCGCCCGTGTGGTCGATGAGCGCGCCGCCGAGCAGCGAGCCGCCCGCGATCCCGATGTTGAAGGCCGATCCGGTGCCGGCGGAGGCCATGTCCGTGCTGCCCGGGGCCACCTGCAGCCCGCGGCTCGCGATGGCGGCGGCCAGCGCGCTGAACGACAGGCCCATGACACAGAGGCCGGCCACCGCCACCGGGTGCACGGTTCCGAAGGCGTACAGGGTGAGCAGCGCGCCGGTGAGCAGGGCCAGCGGCGCGAGCAGCGCCGCGCGGGGACTGGTGTCGAGCAGCCGGCCGATCGCGATCGTCCCGCCGACGCCGGCGATCCCGGAGGCGAGCAGCAGCGGGCTCAGCGCGGACGGGGTGAAGCCGCCGAACTCCAGCAGGAACGGGGTGATGTAGGTGTACGCCGTGAGATATCCGCCCACCCCGATCACGGTGGCGACGATGAGGAGGGCGTAACGGCGGGCGTCCGGAGTCGCCCCCCGGCCCGGCTCGTGGCCGTTCGCGCCGGCCCCTGCCCGCCGGTCGCCGGGCATCAGCTTGGCGATGGTGACGCAGGTGACGAGGCCGACCGCGGCGGTCAGGGCCAGCGCGGTGCGCCAGCCGAACTGCTGGCCGAGCCAGGTGCCCGTCGGCACGCCGAGGACGGGCCCGAGCGCGCTGCCGATCGACAGTCGGGCGACGGCCCGCCCCCGGAACTCCGGGGGGAACATCGCGGCCGCTGCCGGGGTCGCGACCGCCCAGAAGAGCGCCTGGGTGGCCGCGACCAGCAGCCGCCCGCCCAGCAGCACCGGATAGTTCGGCGCCACCGCGGTCAGCAGCGTCCCGGCGACGAACACCCCCAGGGTGACGATCAGCAGCGTGCGCCGCGGCACCCGTTGGGTGAGCCGGGTGAGCGGCAGCGACGCCAGCACCACCACCGCGGCGTACCCGGTGACGAGCAGGCCCGTCTCGGCCGGCGACCGACGCAGATCGGCGGCCATCACCGTCAGCAGTCCGATGGGCAGCAGCTCGGCGGTGACATAGGTGAAGGCGCCGACGGCGAGGGCGACCAGCGCCCAGGTCGCACGGCGTCGCGTGGCAAGGTGCACCCGATCCTCTTCCCCCGTTTTCGGTCAAAGACGTTCTACCGGACATAGGGGAAAAGAGGGAATCATCTACGGGTTGAAGAAGACCATAAGGGCGAGGATGACCAGCCAGATCAGCGCGGTGATGCCGGAGAGCGCGGCGATCCGCCCGGTCTGCACCTTGGCGTCGTCCTCAGTGGTCTCGGTGGACAGCGCCTGAATCGCGGTACGCTGATCGCGCTCGATGATCATCAGTAGCGCCCCCGCCACGATGAACAGGGTCATCGACGCGGACAGGTAGGGCCGCCCCAGCGCGCCGCCGCCCAGCAGCATCCCGAAGAGGAACACACCCAGTGTCAGCAGCCCGAACAGCCGGGTGGAGCGGTTGAGATAACGCAGCACGTTGACGTCGCGCGCGCGAATGTAGCGAGGGGTGACGCTGGTGACCGCGGTCAGTGGCCCGAGCGCGAAGATCGCGAACCCTACATGCAGCCACAGCAGCAGGTTGCTGGAGAACGACATGCGGCGAGGCTATCGCCTTTCCCCGTCGCCATCCGGTTCCGCTGCGGTCTCAGAGGTCTGCTCGACGCCGAGGCGTTTCCTCCGGTTCGAGAACGCCACCTGGCAGGGCGGTTCGTGGGAGGCCGACGGGGGCTGTTGGGAAAGCGCGGTGGCCGAGGGCGACCGGCGGTTCAGGAGCCGAGGTAGTGCAGCACGGCCAGGACCCGGCGGCTGTACCCCGTCGTGTGGGACAGCGCGAGCTTGTCGAACAGGGCGTTGACGTGTTTTTCCACCGCGCTCTGCGACACGTGCAGCGACTGGGCGATCGAGGCGTTGGTCAGGCCCTGCGCCATCAGCTCCAGCACCTCCCGCTCGCGCGTGGTCAGCCGGGAGAGGGGGTCGGCACGGCTGGTGCGGGCGAGCAGTTGCCGCACCACCTCGGGGTCGAAGGCGGCGCCTCCGGCGCCCACCCGTTCCAGCGCGTCCAGGAAGTCGCCGACCTGGGCCACCCGGTCCTTCAGCAGGTAGCCGATGCCCTCGACGTTCGCGCTCATCAGCTCGGTGGCGTACCTCTTCTCCACGTACTGCGACAGCACCAGCACCTTGACGTCCGGCCAGCGGCGCCTGATCTCCAGGGCCGCGCGCAGCCCCTCGTCGGTGTGCGTGGGCGGCATCCGCACGTCGACCACCACCGCGTCGGGCTCCTGCGCGGCCACCGCCTCGATCAGCGAGTCGCCGTCGCCTACCGCGGCGAGCACCTCGTGACCCTCCTCGGCGAGCAGCCGCACCAGGCCCTCGCGCAGCAGGGTGGAATCTTCTGCGAGGATCACCCGCACGGCAGCTCCGCCACGATCGTGGTCGGCCCGCCAGGCGGGCTGGTCACCGTACAGCGGCCGTCGAGCGCGGCCACCCGGCGCGCCAGCCCGGACAGCCCGCCGCCCGTCGCGTCGGCACCGCCCACTCCGTCGTCGCGCACCCTCACGACGACCATCGTGCCCTCTGCACGAACCTCGAGGGTGACCAGGGTCGCCCCGGAGTGCTTGTCCGCGTTGGTCACCGCCTCGCTGGCCACGAAATAGGCCACCGTCTCCACCGCGGCCGGGGGCCGCGCCGTCAGCTCGCAGGAGACCTCGACGGGGACCCCGGCGCGCTCGGCCACACCCGCCAGCGCGTCGGCGAGCCCAAGGGAGTCCAGCCCGGACGGGTAGACCCGCCAGGCGACCTCACGCAGCTCGGTCAGCGCCTGCTGGGCCTGCTCGTGCACCTGCTCCAGCAGCTCCGTCCGCCCCCGGCGGGCGCGCCCGGCCAGCATCGACAGCGCGACCAGCCGCTGCTGCAGACCGTCGTGCAGGTCCCGCTCGATTCTGCGTCGCTCGGAGTCGACCGCCGCCAGCACACCCGCACGGCTCTCGGTCAGCTCGATGATCCGCCGCCGGAGCGCCTCGGTGGGGTCGGGAGCGAGCATCCGTACGGCGAGCCGCCGCTCCAGCGCGTCCACTCCCACCAGCCCCGACAGGTCGAGGAAGAGCAGGACCAGGCCGGCCAGGCCGAAATAGGCGACCAGCGGAAGGCTGGGCAGCATGCCGTCCACCGGCAGCCCCTTACTCCACGACCAGGTCAGGACGGCGGCCACGCCGGTGCCGCACCCGAGCAGGGCGACGATCACGCCGCCCAGCACGCCCACCGGCGCTCTGGCCGCCAGATAGTGCAACTCGCCTCCGTCGGCGCGACCGGCAAGATCGAGATCGAGACCCAAGCGGCGGATCTCGAGTGCGGCCAGCCGCCGGGCCGCGGCCCGCACTCCCGGCCGGCTCGCGAACGGCAGCGCCACCAGGACGAAAACCAGGTCGAGCAGGGCGGTGACCGTACCGACGACGACCGAGCCCAGCAGCCGCAGACCCCTAGCCGCGAGCCGCATGCCGTCCCCTGCGCCGCTCGCTCAGCCTGACGCCCACGAAGACCAGCACGGCCAGCAGCACCGTGGCGATCACGGCATTGGTGCCCACACCGACGTAGGCCTCGACCAGCGACCAGTTCTCGCCCAGCAGATAGCCGGCCAGCACGAAGACCGTGTTCCAGATGAGACTGCCGGCCGTGGTCAGCAGCGTGAAGACGCCGAGCGGCATGCGTTCCAGCCCGGCGGGGATCGAGATCAGGCTCCGGAAGATCGGGATCATCCGGCCGAAGAACACCGTCTTGCGGCCGTGCCGGAGGAACCACACCTCGGTCCTGTCGATGTCGGAGACCTTCAGCAGCGGGATCCGGGCGGCCAGGGCCAGCATGCGCTCGCGGCCCAGCAGCACTCCCACCCAGTACAGCACCAGCGCGCCGATCACCGATCCCGCCGTCGTCCACAGAAGCACGACCAGCAGGTGCATCTCGCCTCGGGAGGCGGCGAAACCGGCCAGCGGCAGGATCACCTCGCTGGGGAGGGGCGGGAAGAGGTTCTCGAGCGCGATCGCCAGGGCGGCACCCGGCGCGCCGAGTGTCTCCATCAGTTCGATCAGCCAATCCGTCATGTCCCCGAGGCTATGGACGGACAGGGTACGGCCGACATGGGGTGCGTGGCCGTTTCGGGGTGCGGGAAACCACACCTGCGGAAAACCACAGCCATATTCGGAGACCGGCCGCATACCGCGAGCCCGGCGGCCCGACCTACCGTCGCCGCTCATGACCGGAAAGATGTTCGACGTCCCGAGACGGCTGCTCGCCGGGTTGGCGGCCCTCGTCACCCTGGCCGCGGTGATCATGCTGACCGGCACCTGGCCCGCGGAGATCCGCTTCCGCGGCATCCCCGCCGAGGGAGTCCGGTTCACCGTGCGGGTCCCGCACGTTGACCGGATCCGGATCGTCGCGATCGGCGAGACCGACGGACTGTCCGCGGTGCCCGGCTTCGTTCCTCGACCTCCCGGCCTGGTCGCCGCCACCAGGGAGGACGGCGATCTCGTCGCCGTCACCCGCGGCCACACCCTGACGAACGACGACGTCACGCGCTGATCGCGTACGAGCCCCCGGCAAGCGCACGGGGCGCGAACGCGGATGCGAGCGCAGCGTGCCGTCGGTCTCCTCCATCCGATCTTCTCGGGCCCGCTCGCAGCGGAGGTCAGCGGCGGGTGCGGGCGCGGAGGAAGTCGCTGACGACGTACTCGCCGAGGCGGTCGGCGTCGGGGGAGAAGACGCGGCCGCCGTTGCGCCGGGCGATTTCGTCGACGAACTCGCGCAGCCGGTCGTCGGGGGCGAGCATGAAGATGTTGATGGTCGCGCGCCGCCTGGTCATCTTGTCGACCTCGGCGAGGGTCAGCGTCAGCGTCTCCTGCGACGGCGGCCAGTCGAAGCGCGGCACGCCGTTCGGCATGAGGTGCGCGGTCGGCTCGCCGTCGGTGACCACCAGGACGACCGGTTCGAAGTCGGGGTGCCGGTCGAGGTGGCGGCCCGCGATCAGCAGCGCGTGGTGCAGGTTCGTGCCCTGCACCATGTCCCACTCCAGCCCGGCGAGCTCGTCGGCCCGCAGCACCCGCGCGTAGTTGGAGAATCCGATGATCTGCACCGCGTCCTGCGGGAACTTGGCCGCCACCAGCGCCTGGAGTGCCAGCGCGGTCTGTTTGGCCGCCGCCCAGGTGCCGCGCAGGGCCATCGAGTAGCTCAGGTCGACCAGCAGGCAGACCGCGGCGGCGCTTCTGCGCTCGGTCTCGGCCACCTCGAAGTCGTCGACGGACAGGGTCACCGGGGACCGGCCGCCTCGCCGTACGGCGTTGACGACCGTGCGCACGACGTCGATGGGCTGCTCGTCGCCGAACCGCCAGGGCCGGTTGGAGCCGGTCGGCTCCCCGGCCGTTCCCGCGTCCCGCTGGTCGTGTTCGCCGCGCCGGCCCGAGTCGAGGGATGAGAACACCCTGCGCAGCGCGGTCTCGCCCAGCCGGCGCACCGCCTTCGGGGTGAGTTCCAGCTTGCCGCGATGCCGCCGGAGATAGCCCTGGGCCTCCAGCTCGCGCTCGACCTGTCGCAGGGCCTCCAGATCGTCGACCGCCGACCGGCCGAGCGCCCGGCGGATCGCCTCCTCGTCGATGTCGTCGAGCCGTGCGCCGGGGTAGTCCTGCCGGAGCGTGGCCTCCAGGTCGCCCAGGTCGGCGAGCTCCTGCAGCGCGTTCACCGCGTCGCCCATGCCCGTCGGCCGGTCGCCGGACGTCCGCTCCGGCGTCCCCCAGTCGAGGTCGGGGCGGCGGGCGTAGAGTGCGTCGCCGAGCCGGCGCATCTGCTCGGCCAGACCGGCCTGCTCCAGTGTGTGCTCCATCAGCGCGGCCAGCTCCGCGCGCTGCTGCGGGGTAAGTGAGGCGAGCAGCCGCTGTGCGGCGGCGGCGCGGCGGGCGAGCTGATCGACCAGTTCCGTCAGATTCCGCGGGTTCTCCGGGAACATGTCCCCGTATTTCCCCATGAACCGGTCAAAGTCCTCCTGGGTGTGCTCACCCCGCGCGTCCCGCTCCAGCATGTCGTTCAGATCGGACGTCATCTGCCGGACGCGCTCCATCGCCGCCGGGTCCGGATCGGCCAGCGCCTCGCGCATGCCACGGAACCGGCTGTCGAGCACCTCACGGCGCAGCAGGTCGCGCAGCTCCTCGAACGTCCGCCGGGCGGCGGCCGAACGCCAGTCGTAGTCGGCCAGCTCCCGGATCGCGCGGGCGGTGTCGGACGGCAGCGCGTCGAGGAGCGCCTCCCGGAACCGGCCGTCGTCATCCGGCGTCAGTTCCGCCCGTTCCTGGCCGATGGCCTTGTCCAGCAGCGCGCGGGCCCGCTCCAGGGTGCCGTCGAGCCGGGTGCTCTCCCGTAGCTCGCGGCGGCGGCGCCGTACCTCCCGGAGGAGATCGTCCAGCCCGCGCCGATCCGGCGCTCCGGGCAGGCCACGCCGCAGCAGGTCGCGCAGCGCGTCGAGCGGCGTGGACCCCGACAGGATCGCGTCGCCCATGTCGTCGAGCGCCGAGCGCACGTCGTACGGCGGGGCCAGCGGGTCCGGTCCGTCGTGATATTCCCGGTAAGCGTAGGATCCGGTCACGTTCGGTAAACCGCTCCCCCCGCCACCTCGTCCTTGGACAGGCGGCGCATCAGGTAGAGCCCCTCCAGCGCGAACTCCAGGGCCGCGGCGGCGTGGCCCGGCGACTCGTCGCCCTCGCCCATGCCCAGCCCCGACATGATCTTCGAAAGCCCGTCGACCCGTCCGATCCTGCGCAGCAGCTCGTGGGCCGCCACCAGCTCGCCCGACTCGACCCGGGCGCCCTCGCCGAACCGGTCCAGCAGCGGTGTCAGGTCGGCCCCGCCGATCGTGCCCCGGAACGTCTCCGCAGTCGCCCGGCGCAGCAGGTGGGCGAGCACCTCGATCTCCCGGCCCTCCTCGCTGACCTCGAACTCGACCTTCCCGCGCAGCGTGTGCACCACCTGTGGCAGGTCGCAGACCCGGGTGACCGGCCGCTCCTCCCCGGTCAGCGCGGCACGCCGTACGGCCGAGGCGGCCGCGGTCTCTGCCGCGGCGATGGAGAACCGGGCGGACACGCCCGACCGGCTGTCGACAGCGGTCGACTCGCGGACCAGCCGGGTGAACCTGGCGATCACCTCCAGCAGATGATCGGGGAGGTCGGCGCCGAGCTCCTCCAGGGCGGCCTCCTGGCGGATCAGGACCAGCTCGTCCTCGATCGACCGGGGATAGTGCGTGCGGATCTCCGCACCGAACCGGTCCTTCAGCGGCGTGATGATCCGGCCGCGGTTGGTGTAGTCCTCCGGGTTGGCGCTGGCGATCAGCAGGATGTCGAGCGGCAGCCGCAGGTTGTAGCCCCGGACCTGGACGTCCCGCTCCTCCAGCACGTTGAGCAGCGCGACCTGGATGCGCTCGGCCAGGTCGGGCAGCTCGTTGACCGAGAACACGCCGCGGTTCGTGCGCGGCACGAGGCCGTAGTGAACGGTCTCCGGGTCGCCCAGCGTGCGCCCCTCGGCGATCTTGATGGGGTCGACGTCGCCGATCAGGTCGCCGACCGAGGTGTCGGGCGTCGCCAGCTTCTCGCCGTACCGGTCCTCCCGGTGCAGCCAGGCCACCGGCAGGTCGTCGCCCAGCTCGGCGGCGAGCCGTACGCACCGCGCGCACACCGGGGCGTACGGATGGTCGTTGATCTCGCAGCCGGCCACGATCGGCGACCACTCGTCGAGCAGCTCGGTGATCGTGCGGATGAGTCGGGTCTTGCCCTGGCCGCGCTCGCCGAGCAGCACCAGGTCGTGCCCCGCGATCAGGGCCCGTTCCAGGTGGGGCAGCACGGTCTCGTCGAAGCCGACGATGCCGGGGAACCGGGGCTCGCCCGATCTCAGCCGGGTCAGAAGGTTCTCTCTGATCTCGGCCTTGACCGTGCGGTGCCGGTGACCGCTGTCGCGCAGTTCGCGCAGAGTGCCGGAAGCAGGCATGGGCGATTTGTGCACCTGACGAGACTACGTCGGCATCTCGTGATCCGGCAGCCCGATCCTCCGCAATCCCGTGAGGATTACGTGCGTTGACGCCTTTTCAGTGGGGAGAAATGGCCAAGAAGACTCTGACTGTTGATTGAGAGGGGCGAGACTCATGGCGGTGATCACCAGCCGCTTCGCCGACGGTCTCGCCGTTGGCGCCGACCTGGTGGAGACGGCCGAGGCCGCCGTCCGCCAGGCACTGGCCGGCCTGTCGGGCCCGCCTGACCTGGTGTGCTTCTTCATCTGCGGAGACGACCCCGACGAGTTGACCCGGGCGGGCCTGCGGGCGATGGCCATGGTGCCGGAGGCCCGGGTGATCGGCTGCAGCGCGACCGGCGTGATCGGAGACGCCCAGGGGGTCGAGCTCCAGCCGGCCGTGAGCGCCTGGGCCGCTTCCTTCGGCGGCGGTGAGGTGGCCACGTTCGCCCTGGACACGGTGCGGACCGCGGACCGGTTCGTGGTCGTGGGCCTGCCGGAGCGCGGCCCCGACGACCGGGCCGCCATCCTGCTGGCCGATCCGTACACCTTCCCCGCCGACGCGTTCATCGAGCACTCGGGCGATGTGCTGGGCGACCTGCCGATCGTCGGCGGTCTGGCCAACGGGCTCGGCGGCCGCGGCTCGGTGCGGCTGTTCGTCGACGGAGAGGTGCACACCGAGGGCGCGATCGGTGCCGTGCTCAGCGGTCCGATGAACGTCGGCACCGTGGTGAGCCAGGGCTGCCGCCCGATCGGCCCCTCCATGGTCGTCACGCGCGCCGAGGAGAACCTGCTGCTCGAACTGGCCGGCCAGCCCGCGCTCGCCCGCCTGGAGGACATCGTGAGCGCGCTCGACGAGGAGGACCGCGAGCTGGTCGCCTCCGGCTTACAGATCGGCGTGGTGATGGACGAGTACGCCGAGCGCCACGAGCGCGGCGACTTCCTCATCAGGGGCGTCATCGGCATCGATCCCGAGCGCGAGGCCGTCGCCGTCGGCGACGTGCTGGACATCGGCAGGACCGTACGCTTCCAGGTCAGGGATGCCGAGACCGCAGACGAGGATCTCTACTCGCTGCTCGACGCGCACGTCCAGCGAGCCGGCCGGATCGACGGCGCGCTGCTGTTCTCCTGCAACGGCCGGGGGTCCGCGATGTTCGGGTCGGCCGATCACGACGCGCTCGCCGTACGGGACATGCTCGGCCCGATCGGGGTGGCGGGATTCTTCGCAGCCGGGGAGATGGGGCCGGTCAGCGGGCACAACCACGTCCACGGTTTCACCGCGTCCCTGCTGGTCTTCTCGGGCGGGCAGGCGATCAGGTGACGGACGGGTTCAGCCCGGGCGTCGCTTGACCCGGCCCGGCGGCGGGCACTGGGATGGTCATGTGACGCATGTGACGGGATCTGTGCTGGCCGCCGACATCGGCGGCACCAAGCTCGCGGTGGGCCTGGTGGGGCAGGACGGGCAGGTGATCGCGGCCCGGCGCGCGGCGACCCCGCCCGGAGCGGACGCGGAGGCCCTCTGGTCGGCGCTCGCCGGGCTGATCGACCGTCTGATCGACGACGTGGGCGCGCCCGAGGACCTCGCCGGGGTGGGCATCGGCTGCGGCGGCCCGATGACCTGGCCGGACGGGGCGGTGTCGCCGCTCAACATCCAGGGCTGGCGGGGTTTCCCGCTGCGTGAGCGGCTGGCCCGGCGCTTCCCCGGCCTTCCGGTGCGGATCCACAACGACGCGGTCTGTCTCGCGGTCGCCGAGCACTGGCGCGGCGCCGGGCGGGGGAGCGACAACATGCTGGGCATGGTCGTCTCCACCGGGGTGGGCGGCGGGCTGATCCTGGGCGGGCGGCTGATCGACGGCGGCACCGGCAACGCCGGGCACATCGGGCATGTGGTGGTCGAGCCCGGCGGAGCGCGGTGCGGGTGCGGTGCGCTCGGATGCCTGGAGGCGGTCGCCCGCGGCCCCGGCCTCGCCGCCTGGGCGGTGGCCTGGGGCTGGTCGCCGGGGGAGCCGCCGGAGCCGGGCACGGGTGGATACAGCGAGGCGGGGACGGCGACCGGACGGCGGCTGGCCGCCGACGCCGCGGCCGGCGACGAGGTCGCGCTGGCCGCGATGGCCCGCGCCGGGCGGGCCCTCGGCATCGCGATCGCCTCGGCGACCAACCTCTGCGACCTCGATCTGGTGACCATCGGCGGCGGCCTGTCCCAGGCGGGGCCGCTGCTGTTCGACCCGCTCAGGGAGGCGCTGCGCGAGCACACCCGCATGGAGTTCGCCGCGCGGGTCCGCGTCGTCCCGGCCGGGCTCGGCCAGGACGCCGGTCTCGTGGGTGCGGCCGCCCTCATCCTGGCCGCCGGCTCCTACTGGTCGGCCGATGCCGCCTAAAGGCTCCCGGCTTCTCTCCTTATCCCGCTTATCCCGCGCGGCGGGAGACAGGTGTGTCCCGACAGGAGATGGACGGCGCCAAGCGAATTAGTTAACGCTCTTTCCAGTTGCTTGCGCGTGGAGGTATCGGCATGCGTCGTCTGGCCGCACTCGTCTCCCTACTCCTCCCCTTCCTTCTCCCTCCCGTCCCCGCCCACGCCGGCTCGACCCCGCTCCAGGTCTACGGGGCCTGGCACTGCGGCGACGACGCCTGCATCTGGGGCACCGTCCGCAGCACGACGGACTTCGATTCCAAGAACCACTGGCTGATCGACCGCGGCGACGGCCGCCCGTCGGTCAATCTCGTGGTGCTCAGCTTCGTCCACCCGGTCAAGCTGCTGCACAGGACAACCGACGCACAGACCCTGGACGGCGTGCCGCGCGGCATGACCGCCGACATCGTGAACTACTTCACGAGCCGCGGAATCCGGGTGATGCTCTCCATCGGAGGCATCACCTACACGGACGCGTGGAACGCCGCACTGGCAGAGAACGCGACGCAGTTCGGCCGCAACGCCGCCGAGGTCGCCCAGCGGCTCGGCGTCGGCATAGAGATCGACTACGAGGAGAACAGCAGGCCCGACCTGGTCGGTCTGCAGGCCTTCATCGACGCCTACCGCTCCGCCCTGCCGTACGACGCGACCGGCGCCGACCCGGCCGCCCGGCTCACCATCGACCTCGCCGCCGGCGACCGATGGCTCATCGACATCGGCAGGAAGGCCACGGCGGACTGGCTGCGCACCGACCTCCCGGTCCTGGACTACGCCAACGCCATGGTGCCCGCCCGCCAGCCGAGCACCTCCGGAGCCATCGCCAACTGGCAGGAGCACATCGACGGCAAGCCCACATACTCCCCGCCGATCCCGCCGCTGGCCCCGGCCAAGTTCACCGGCGCGTTCTACATCGCCGAAGGCAACAAGGTCCGCCCCGAATGCACGGACTTCGACGCGTCACTGCAGAAGTCCACGGGATCGTTCGTCCAGACGGCCGCGCCGAACGGCGCCGGCCTCACCCCCGGCATGCTGGGCTACATGTTCTGGGCGGCGGAACGTCCCTCCACCAGGGGCGTGACCACCGCACCTCCGAACTCCTGTGAAGGCGGGGTGGGCGGCGGCGCCACCGCGTACGCCATCCCCCTCCCGATGCCCGCCCTACGGCAGAGCTGACCGCATCGCGGCGCCGGGCCGCACCGCCGGCCCGGCGCCGTTTCCGAGGCGTGTGCCGCGGGAGGCGTGATCATCTGGTGGTGAAGACGGCGGCGTAGACGCCGTTCTCCATGTCGATCCAGGTCGGGTAGAGGCCCTTGGCGGTCATCTCGTTGAACCGCGTCTGGTACTGGGCGGCGGTCATCCCGTGGAAGGCGTACCATCTGCCGATCCGGTCTTTGCGCCAGACGGTCGTGTAGGACCTGCCGTCAGGCCCGACGGCGACGGCGGACGGCCGATATCCGGCCCTGACCTGGGCGTCGAAGAGGCGCTGGTATTCCGCTGCGGGAACGGAGGTCGTCACGCTCCAGATCGCGCGCGAGGTGTTCTTCTCCCAGACGGCCACGAAGCGCGGGCTGGACGCCGTGCCGTACGTGTTGATCGACACCGGGACGTAGCCGTCCCGTCGCGCCACGCCGTTGGCCTCGTTGAGGCGCGCGGTGTCGACGCCGTGGCGGGCGAAGAAGCCGTTCGCCTTCTTCTCGAAGATCGCACTGTACATGGCGCTCTGCCCGCTGCCCGTGGCGCTGATCATGACCGGCTGGTAGCCGTTGGCCACGTAGGCGTCGAACCGCGTCTGATATCCGCTCAGATAGCCGTACGAGATCAGGATCCGGTGCGGGCCGCGTCGGGTGTCCCAGAACCCCGAGTACCTGTCCTGGGACCCCTCCAGTCCGACCGAGAAGCTCACCGGACCGTAACCTCTGGTCTGCATGAGCGGGACGTCCTCGCGCATCTGGCGCCGTGTCAGGCCATGGTGGCCCCAATACCGGTAGGAGGCGTCAGCAGCACGCGTGCCCGTACGGGCGTCCGCCGATGCCGACGCCGATGCCACGGCCGGCGGGGCGGCCACCGAAACGACGGCCAGGACCAGCGCGGCGGCCGTCGTGATCTTCCAAGGAGTGCGCATCGTCTTCTCCGTTGCGTATCGGGTCCGGACGTGACCCGGTTCACCGGGACGACTCGTATTAACGGCCAGGTCGCTTTCACGCTGATTGCACGGGCTTGAAAGCGACCTGCATCGGGGGCGCGGTCTCGTCGGCGCGGACCGGCTCGTGCTGCGAAGATTGGCTCATGGCTGTCCCACAGGTGACGTACGACGATGTCGTCGCCGCGCGCGAGCTACTCAAGGGCGTGGCCGTCCAGACCCCGGTGCTGCACTCCCGTGTGCTGTCCGAGGCGGCCGGAGGTCCCGTACACCTCAAATGCGAGAACATCCAGCGGGCCGGATCGTTCAAGATCCGCGGAGCGTACGTCCGGATCGCCCGGCTCACCGACGACGAGCGGGCCAGGGGGGTGGTCGCGGCCAGCGCCGGCAACCATGCCCAGGGCGTGGCGCTCGGCTCGACGCTGCTCGGGGCCAAGTCCACCGTCTACATGCCCGAGGGCGCCCCGCTGCCCAAGGTGGAGGCCACCAGAGCGTACGGCGCGGACGTCGTCTTCGCCGGCCACACGGTCGACGTGGCACTCCAGGCGGCGCGGGAGCATGCCGACAGGACCGGCGCGGTGTTCATCCACCCGTTCGACCATCCCGACGTGGTGGCCGGGCAGGGCACGGTCGGGCTGGAGGTCCTGGAGCAGTTGCCGGAGGCGGCCACGATCGTGCTGCCGATCGGCGGCGGGGGCCTGGCGGCCGGCGTCGCGCTCGCGGTGAAGTCGCTGCGGCCGGGCATCAGGGTGATCGGCGTGCAGGCGGAGCGGGCCGCCGCCTATCCGGAGTCGCTCGCGGCCGGTCACCCGGTCATGGTCGAACCGACCTCGACGATGGCGGACGGCATCGCGGTCGGGCGGCCGGGCGATCTGCCGTTCGAGCTGATCCACTACCTGGTCGACCGGGTGGTCACGGTGTCGGAGGAGTCGCTGTCGCGGGCCCTGCTGCTCTGCCTTGAGCGGTCGAAGCTGCTCGTCGAGCCCGCCGGCGTCGCCGGGGTCGCCGCGCTGCTCGACCAGCCGCACGCGTTCGACCCGCCGGTCGTCGCCGTGGTGTCGGGCGGCAACATCGACCCGCTGCTGCTCGCCCGGGTGCTGCGGCACGGCCTCGCGGCGGCCGGGCGCTATCTGGCCTTCCGGATCCGGCTGACCGACCGGCCCGGCGCGCTCGCCGCGCTCCTGCACCGGCTGGCCGAGCTCGGGGCCAACGTGCTCGACGTCGTGCACGAGCGGGTGGGCTCCCGGCTGCACCTGGACGAGGTCGAGGTGCTGCTGCAGCTGGAGACCAGGGGGCCCAGGCACTGCGACGAGGTGCTCGCCGCACTCCGCCGCGACGGCCACAAGCTGCACTTCTCCTGAGCGAGCCGAAGGTCCATCCGATTCCGCCTGGAATGGAATAAGATCAAGTAAAACTTCGTCTCTTGGAGTCCGGCATGGCCGACGACGCGCCCGCTCCCCGGAAGCTCGACACCACGGTGCCGCATCCCGCCCGGATCTACGACTACTGGCTGGGGGGCAAGGACAACTTCGAGGCCGACCGGAAGGTCGCCGAAGCCGTCATCAACGTCTCCCCGGGGGTCGTCGAGGGAGTCCGGGACAACCGCGCCTTCCTCGGGCGTGCCGTACGGTTCCTCGCGGAGCAGGGGATCGACCAGTTCCTGGACATCGGCACCGGAATTCCCACCCAGGGCAACACGCACGAGGTCGCCCAGGCGGTGAACCCGGCGGCCAGGATCGTCTACGTCGACAACGACCCGATCGTGATGAACCACGCCCGTGCGCTGCTGCGCGGCACCAGGGAGGGCAGGACCGCCTACGTCGAGGCGGATCTCCGCGAACCGGACAGCATCCTCAAGCACCCCGACACGCTGGCGACGCTCGACTTCGGCCGGCCGATCGCCGTCGTGATCGTGGGCACGCTCATGTTCATCAGGGACGAGGAGGACCCGTTCGGCATCGTCAGGCGCTACACCGACGCGAGCGTGCCCGGCAGCTACCTCGCCATCTCCCACGTCACCGGTGACTTCGCGCCCGAGTCACTGGAGGCCTTCGCAGCGGCCTACAACACCGGTCCCGTACCGCTCACTCTCCGCACCGGCGCCGAGATCAGCCGGTTCTTCGACGGCTTCGAACTCGTGGAGCCCGGCCTGGTGGCGGTCGGCGAGTGGCGTTCGGACCCGGATGAGGACCCCTTCCTGGCAAATCGCGTGCACGGTGGGTACGGAGCGGTGGGCAGGAAGCTCTGATCGACGGGCCCGGCACCCGGGCGCGGGCGATGGCGAGCCTCAGGCGACGGCGGGGGGACGGCGGGGCTGGAACAGCCAGGCGTCGAAGAGGGAGGCCAGCTTCTTGCCGGACAGCTGCTCGGCCAGCGCGACGAACTGCTCGGTCGTGGCATTGCCGTACCGGTGCTCGGTGGTCCACTTCTTCAGCAGCTGGAAGAACACGGCGTCGCCGATCTGCTTGCGCAGCGCGTGCAGTGTCATCGCGCCGCGCACGTAGACGGAGGTGTTGAACAGGTCGGTGGCCCGGGCCTCGCCCGGCGGGTAGCTCCACATGGGGTCTGCGGGGTTCGCGTAGTGGCGCTGGAACAGCGTGTCCGCAGTGGCCTCGCCGCGGTGCTCCGCCCAGAGCCACTCCGCGTAGCTGGCGAAGCCCTCGTTCAGCCACAGGTCCTTCCACCTGGTGATGCTCACGCTGTCGCCGAACCACTGATGGGCGAGTTCGTGGGCGATGATGCCGCTTTGTGGGGAGAATCCGCCGTAGATCGGTTTTGTCTGGTTCTCCAGCGCATAGCCGGAGGAGTAGTCGTCGATCACGCCTCCGGTGGAGGAGAACGGGTAGGGCCCGAACACGGTCGACCAGTAGTCGGTGATCTTCGCCGTCTCGGCGTAGAGGCTGTCGAGCGAATTGCGGAAGGCCGGGGCGACGGCCGTGTAGATCGGCACGCCCTTCGCGGTCTTACCGGTGCGTACCTCGAATCTCCCGGTCGTCATCGTGGCGAGATAGCTGGCCATCGGGTGCTTCTCCCGCCACACGAAGGTGGTCTTGCCGTCGACCGTCTTCGGCTCGCCGACGAGCTCGCCGTTGGCGATCGCGGTCAGCCCGGCCGGCACGGTGATCTCGAAGTCGTAGGTGGCCTTGTCGGCCGGGTGGTCGTTGGACGGGAACCACGTCTTGGCCCCGTTCGGCTCCGAGGTCACGAACGACCCGTCGGCGGTCGGTACGAACCCGTACGTGCCGAGGTTGACGTAGTCGCGGATGGGTTCCGGCAGACCCGAGTAGTCGACCAGCACCTCGAACCTGTCGCCCTTGGATATCCGGCCCGCCGGGCGGACGGTCAGCTCGTCGCCCTGGCGGCCGAACCCGGCCACGGCGCCGTCGACCGTCACCCGGTTCACCGTGAGCCCGCGCAGGTCGAGGTTGAACGAGGTCAGGTCATGCAGGGCCGTCGCGCGGATCGTCGCGCTGCCGGCCAGTCGCTTGGTCGTGGGGTCGAAGGACAGCCGCAGCAGGTAGTGCCGTACGTCGTAGCCGCCGTTGCCGTCCCCGGGGAAGGCGGGGTCGCCGATGCCCGCTGCGCCCACCGTGCCCGAAGCGAGCGCGGCGAGCGGGTCGGTCCGCTCCACGCCCCGGGCGTCACCCGGCGTGGCCGCCGGGACCGCCTCGGGCGCGGCCACCGCGCCCGAGCAGGCGGTGGTGACGGCGAGGACCGCCGCGGCGAGCGCGGCGGTCACGGACGTGGTGGGGCGACGGAGCGCGGACATGGCCAGGCCACCTTATGCGAGGAGGAGGACTTGGCTCCTTTGATCACCGCGCCGTTCGCCGATCAAAGCCGGAGAAGGGCAAAAAGTCTTCCATTCCCCAGCGGACCGCTGAATTACGCCTGACAAACTGCCCATCACGCCGATGTCAGGGCAAAGTTCGTCAGGTTCGGGTCAGAGGTTGCCCCGCCGCTCCTGCTCGCGCTCGATGGCTTCGAACAGGGCCTTGAAGTTGCCCTTGCCGAACCCGAGTGAGCCGTGCCGCTCGATGAGCTCGAAGAACACCGTCGGGCGGTCGACCACGGGCTTGGTGAAGATCTGGAGCAGATAGCCGTCCTCGTCGCGGTCGACCAGGATCCGCCGCTTCTTGAGCTCCTCGATCGGAGCCCGGACCTGGCCGATGCGGGCGCGCAGCTCGGGGTCGTCGTAGTAGGAGTCGGGCGTGTCCAGGAACTCCACGCCGGCCTTCCGCATGTGGTCGACGGTGGCCAGGATGTCGTTCGTGGCCAGCGCGATGTGCTGCACGCCCGGCCCGCCGTAGAACTCGAGGTATTCGTCGATCTGCGACTTGCGCTTGCCTGCTGCGGGCTCGTTCAGCGGGAACTTGACCTTGCGGGTGCCGTCGGCGACGACCTTGGACATCAGCGCGGAGTACTCCGTCGCGATGTCGTCGCCGATGAACTCCGCCATCTTGGTGAAGCCCATGACCCGCTCGTAGAACTCGACCCACTCCTCCATGCGCTCGACGTTGCCGACGCAGTGGTCGACCGCCTGGAAGAACCTGCCGTTCCTGACGTCGGGACCGGCCACGATGGGCTCGGCCGCGACGTACCCCGGCAGGTAGGGGCCGTGGTAGCCGGACCGGTCGACGAGCGTGTGCCGGGTCTCGCCGTAGGCGGCGACCGCCGCGAGCGTCACCTTGCCGTGCTCGTCCTCCACGACGTACGGCTCGGCCAGCCCGCGCGCCCCCTGCGAGAGCGCGTGCCGGTAGGCGGCCGGCACGTCCGGCACGTCGAGCGCGAGATCGATGACGCCGTCACCGTGCGCGGCCACGTGCTCGGCGACGGCCGTGCCCGGCCGTACGGCGCCGCGCAGCTCGAAGCGCGCGGAACCGGACTCCAGCACGTACGCCACCTCGTCGGGGCTGCCGTTCTCCGGGCCGCGGTAGGCCACCAGGCGCATCCCGAACGCCGTCGAGTAGTAGTGGGCGGACTGCTTCGCGTTGCCGACCGCGAAGACGACCGCGTCCATGCCGTTCACCGGAAAGACATCGTTCATAAGCCCACTGTCAGGCTAGCTAGCCAAATTGTGCAAGAGTGAGTTGAATTAGTGGACAATCTGTATATCCAGTAGCCATGACCAAAGGTAGATGTTGTGACGATTGATCAGCTCGATGCCCGGATCGTCTCTTTGCTGACAACGGAACCGCGCATCGGCGTGCTCGAATGCTCCCGTCGGCTCGGTGTGGCCAGGGGCACCGTCCAGGCCAGGCTCGACCGGCTGGCCGCGCGCGGGGTGATCACCGGGTACGGTCCCGACATAGATCCGGCCGCGCTCGGGTTCGGCGTGACCGCGTTCGTGACGCTGCAGATCCGGCAGGTCGCCGGGCACGTGCCGGTGGCCGACCAGCTCGCGCTCATCCCCGAGGTCCTGGAGGCGCACACGATCACCGGAAGCGGCGACATGCTGTGCCGGGTGGTGGCACGCGACAACGCCGACCTCCAGCGCGTCATCGACCTCATCGTCGACGTTCAGGGGGTCGTACGGACATCGTCAGTAATCGCTCTCGACACGCCTGTGTCGTACCGGATCCTGCCGTTGGTACGCGCCGCCGGGGGATAGGCTTCCCCACCTGTCGCTATGGGCTCGTTGTCGGGCATGGCCGGCCATCGTTTACCGTGGAACTCATCCCCCCAGCTCACAGGTGTAAGCGGACGTTTCGGGGGGAAACGCGTGGACAGCGGCGACTCAGGCCCCATGCGCCGGGGCGGCCCCAGGGCTCACGATGACGACAGAGGTCCCCTGCACGACACGGTGCCGATGCACGCGCTGCGTCCGGCGGACCAGGAGCGGCCGGAGGGCGGCTCCGCTGCCGGGGTCCCGCCACCGACCCGGCGGCGGAGAAGAAGGCTGCGCGCCCTCCTCGTCATGATGATCTCGGGTCTCGTCGTGCTGGCAGTGGCCTTCGGCGTCATCTGGTTACTCACGCCGATCCCCGACAGCACGAAGAAGGACGCGACTGCCGAGGGCTCGGTCATCTACTACCGCAACGGCAAGAACATTCTGGCCAAGCAGGGCGTGAACCGGGAGAACGTGCCGCTCGCCCAGGTGCCGAAGCCGGTCCGGGAGGCCGTCATCGCGGCCGAGAACCGCACGTTCTACCGGGACAAGGGCGTCTCGGTTTCCGGCACCGCCCGCGCCGTCTGGTCCACGCTCACCGGCCGGCAGCTCCAGGGCGGATCGACGATCACCCAGCAGCTGGTGCGCAACTACTACAGCGGAATCGGGCAGGAACGCTCCATCTCGCGCAAGCTAAAAGAGATCATGATCGCGCTGAAGGTGGACCGCTCGAAGTCGAAGGACTGGGTGCTGGAGCAGTACCTCAACACGATCTACTTCGGCCGCGGCGCGCACGGCATCCAGGCCGCCTCCCGGGCCTATTTCGACACCGACGTGCAGAACCTGGACGTGGCCCAGGGGGCCTACCTCGCCGCGGTCATCCAGCAGCCGAGCCGCTTCGCCAACCCAGAAGGATCGGACCTGGAGGCGGTCAGGGCGCGGTGGCGGTCGGTGATCGACGGCATGGTCGAGATCGGCGCGCTCGGCCGGGCGGAGGCGGGCCGCCAGACGTTCCCCGAGCTCGCCGAGCAGAAGCCGCCGCTGACGACGACCGGTCAGGACGGCTACATGCTGGCCCAGGTGCGCGCCGAGCTCAACCGGCTCGGCTACAGCGACGAGGACATCAACCAGGGCGGCCTGAAGATCACCACGACGTTCGACCGGAGGCTGATGCGACTGGCCAGGGAGGCCGTCAAGTCGGTCCTGCCCGACGACACCCCCAAGAAGGTCCGTACGGGCCTGGCCGCCGTCGACCCGGCGACCGGTGAGGTGCGCGCGTTCTACGGCGGCGACTTCGCGGCCACGCAGTACGACAACGCCTTCTCGGCCAAGGTCCAGGCCGGGTCGACGTTCAAGCCGTACACGCTGGCCGCCGCCCTCGAAGCGGGCTACGGGCTCGGCACCCGCGTCTACGGCGACTCGCCTCTGAAGATCGGCTCAGCCGAGATCCCCAACGCCGGGGGCAGGTCGTACGGCTCGGCCATCACCCTGGTCGAGGCCACCCGCGGATCGGTCAACACCGCGTTCGTCGATCTCGGGCAGAAGGTCGGCCTGGACAAGGTCGCGACCGCGGCGGAGGCGGCCGGTATCCCGGCGGAGCAGATCGCCCCGCACGCGGGCGCCGCGACACTCCCGCTCGGAGTGGCGTCGGTGAGCGCCGTACAGCAGGCCTCGGGCTTCGGCACGTTCGCGGCCGGGGGCATCCACCGCGACGCCCACGTGATCCGCGAGGTGACCGACGCCGCCGGGAACACGCGGAAGTTCACCGCGCCGGAGCGGCGGGCGTTCAGCGAGAACACCGCCGCCGACGCGACCTACGCACTCCAGCAGGTGGTCCGCGGCGGCACCGGCACGGCGGCGGCCCTGCCCGACCGGCCGGTCGCCGGCAAGACCGGGACCACCGATGAGTCGGCGGCCGTCTGGTTCGCCGGATACGTACCTCAGCTGTCGGTCGCCGTGAACATGTTCCGCGACGACAACAAGCCGGTGCGGATCCCCGGATGGGGCGAGCTGTACGGCGGAACGCTGCCCGCGCAGATCTGGCGCACCTTCATGACCGGCGCCCTGGAGGGCAAGCCGGTCAAGGAGTTCCCGCCGCCCGTCACCTGGGATCCCAACAATTTCTGGGACGCCTACGCGATGGGCCGAAACCCCGACCGGCCCGGCGTCGAGCTCGGCTACCCCGACCCGTCCGGCGCGCCCACCCCCCTCCCCTCGGAGGCGGGTACGGAAGATCCGTACGGCCAGGCCGGACCGCAGGATCCCGACGATCAGGGCCAGGCCGGCCAGACGCCCGGTGGTGAGACACCGGGTGCGCGGACGCCGGGCGGCCGGACACCAGGAGGGACACCGGGTGGAGGCGGGGGACAGAGCACCCGCCCGGGAGCGTCCCCGGCGCCGCAGCCGACGACGAACCCCGCAGGCCCGCCGGACGACCCGCCCGGATTCGAAGCCGACAGCCCACCCATCCAGCCCCTGGCCGTCCACTGACGACACCCGGCTCTCGGGCCCACGCATGCGATCAGCGGTGTCGTGGTCCTCGCGTCGGGTCTGTCCGGCCGTCGCCGTCGTCGTGCAGGCCGAGCCGTACGGCCAGGCCGTCGAGCAGCGCGCGCAGCCCCAGCTCGAACAGGTCGTCAAGGATCAGGTCGTAGCCCTCCGTGGACAGGGTGGCGAGCATCCTCGCGAACGTCGGGTGGCGGCCGGAGCCGGTGATCGCCTCCATCGCGGGCGTCTGCCTGTCCGCCCACTGCTCCTCCGACATTCCCGATGAGCCGAGTGCGTGCTGTTCGCGTTCGAGGTGGACGGCGATGCCCTGCACATAGCTGAAGAACAGCACGTGCAGGTCGCACATGGCCGTCGCATCCAGACCGAGGTCGTCGAGTGCGACGAGCGCCCACTCCGCGTGCGTCGCCAGGTTGGGCAGCGGCAGCGGCCTGGTGATCGGGCTGAGCTGGGCCAGCCACGGGTGCCGCCGGTAGAGCGACCACAGCGTGCGCGCGCCGAGCTCCAGGCGTGCGCGCCAACCCGCCGGCGGCCGGGCCGGGTAGCCGAGTTCGCCGAACGCGGTGTCGGCCATCAGCACGATCAGTTCGTCCTTACCGGCCACATACCGATACGGCGCCATCGTCGCGACCCCGAGCCGGGCCGCGACGCTGCGCATGGACAGAGAGGCCAGCCCTTCGGCGTCGGCGATCGCGATGGCGGCCCGCACGACCCGCTCACGGCTGAGATCCTGCTGCCGGTCGCGTCGGCCGGATCGGTGGGCCGTCCCACGGACGGCCGGGCGGACGGTCTGGTGGGCGGGCGCGTGCACCGTCGGTCGAGCCTCGGCCGATCGTGCCTGGCCCGATCGGACGACCACGCTGCCGGAGCGGGGTTCCGTCCGGACCAGCCCCTCCTGACGCAACGTGGCGAGTGCCTTGGCGGCCGTGGCCGTCGCGACCCCCCATTCGGCGGCGATTCCGCGGATGGAGGGCACCTTGGCGCCCGGCATCAGCTCTCCCCGTGTGATCCGGCGCCGCAGTTCAGCGGCGATGCTCAGGTAGGGCGGCTCCGCCGTCATTCCCACTCCGTCCTGTGCTAGTACAGATAATCCCCTGTACTAGCACAGAGATCGCCTGTTCGACAATGTAGTGGCATGGTTAGTGCGTGGTCATTGCACGCGTACAGCGTACGAAAACTGGAGGAGCGCCATGCGGAAGGTCCTGATCTCCGGGGCAGGCGTCGCCGGCGAGGCGCTGGCCTACTGGCTTCGACGCGAGGGCTTCTCGGTGACGGTGGTGGAGCGGGCATCCGGCCCGCGGACCGGCGGTCAGGCGGTCGACATCCGTGGTGTCGCGCTCGACGTGATGGACCGCATGGGCCTCGGCGAGCGGATGCGGGCCGCACGCACCCGGATGCGTGGCATGTCCATGCTGGACGGTCACGGCAACGAGCTGTTCCGGTCCGAGGAACACACCTTCAGCAGCGGCAGACTGGACGGCGAGGACGTCGAACTGCTGCGTGAGGACCTGGTCGCGATGCTGCACGAGGCGACCGGGGACCGGGTGGAGTACGTCTTCAACGACTCGATCAGCACCCTTGAACAGGACGAGCACGGGGTCCGGGTCGAGTTCGAGCGCGGCGGCAGCCGTACCTTCGATTTCGTCGTGGGCGCGGACGGCATGCACTCGAGCGTGCGGCGGCTGGCCTTCGGCCCGGAGCACCGGTTCAGCAGGTATCTCGGTCAATACCTTGCGATCTTCCCGATGGCCAACTTCCTGGGGCTCGACAACTGGCAGATGTGGTTCAGGGACGAGCCCTCCGGCGTCGGCGGCGCCATCTACCCGGTACGCGACAACACCGAGCTGCGGGTCACGCTCGGGTTCATGTCCGCCGATCCGGTGGAGTACGACCATCGGGACGTGCGGCAGCAGAAGCGAATGATCACCGAGCGGTTGGCGGGCACAGGTTGGGAGACGCCGAAGCTGCTGACCGCCATGACCGACGCGGCGGACTTCTATTTCGACGCGATGGCCCAGATTCAGATGGATCACTGGACCGCCGGGCGGGTCGCGCTGGTCGGCGACGCCGGCTACTGCGCTTCACCCCTGTCCGGCCAGGGCACCAGCCTGGCCTTGGTCGGCGCCTACGTGCTCGCCGCTGAGCTCGGCCGGCCCGGCGCGGACCATGCTTCCGCCTTCGCCGCCTACGAACAGCGGATGCGCCCGTTCGTCGTGCTCAACCAGGCGCTGGCCACCGAGAACCCGGGTGGTCCCGCCAGAGAGGAGTCGGTCGAACGGGCCAAGCACTCCATCTCCCTGGACGCCGACACCTCGGTCGCCCCCTGAGTCGCCACCTTCACCCATCGGCAACGGCTCCTGGACATCGCTCGATGATCTGCCTGGCGCAGCGCCATGGATCTACGGAGGAGGGCTTTGGCCGCGGGCCCGGCTATCCGGCCGGGCGTTCCTCCTGTTCGTCGGTGAACAGGTCGCCGGTGGAGGTGACGGTGACGGCGCGCCGGGCCCACTCGTCGAGCTGCTTGAGGTCCGAGCAGGCGGTGATGCGGGCGCGCTCGGCGTCGGAGACGGGAATGCCCCGCACCTCCAGGATGGTCAGCACCGCCCTGGCCTCACCCTTTGCGAGGCCTTCCGCGAGGCCTTCCGCGAGGCCTTCTGTCTTGCCCGCGCCGAAGTGCTTGCGGGCGAAGGGGCTGTAGACCGGCCAGGTGGCCGAAGCTGATTCCATGATCTTCTCCATCACGCGTCGGGCAGCATGTGATGCCAGGCGATATGCGTGACCGGAAGCCCGCCGGGCACGTCGACACCGAGATGGTCGCGCAGCATTTCCACGGCGAGCTGCGGCCGGTTGCGGAACATCAGGTTGAGCGTGTCATGCAGGGGGGACGGCATGGCACTGAACGTTACCCTACGAGCACGGTACGTGACGCACGCTTGTGCGACCGCCCGCCGCGATCTGCTCAGTGGGCGAGTTCCGCGCGGAGGTCGGCGGGGGAGGTGACGGGGGCACGACAGGTGAACCGGCGGCAGACGTACGCCGCGGGCTCGCCGCCGATCAGGCCGCGTCCCTCCAGGAGCGGTACGTCGGCGGCGCCGTCGCCACGCGCGATGACCAGGCCGGGGGTGGCGGCCAGCACGGCGGCCCGGTGCAGCGCCTCGGTCCCGGGGTCACCGGGCGGCCCGACGATCGCCACCTCCGCCGGGCCGTACAACGCGGCCTGGGCGACGGCGAGACCCCAGCCGGCGAACCTGGCGAACTTCCCGGCGAGCACGGAGACCGCGCCGAGTGCCGCCTCGGCAGCCTCCCGGTGCCGCGCCGAGCCGGTGAGCGCGGCGTACGACAGCAGCGCTCCGGCCGCCGCGAACTGACCCGACGGCGAGGCGTTGTCGGTCGGATCCTGTGGCCGCTGGAACAGCCGTTCGCCATCGTCGGGCACGTCGAAGAAGCCGCCCGACCCGTCGGGGAAGTGGGTGAGCACGGTCTCCAGGAGGTCCTCCGCCATGTGGAACCATCTGGTCTCGCCCGTGATGCCGTAGAGCGTGAGATAGCCCTCCGCGACGTTCGCGTAGTCCTCCAGCACGCCGGCGTTGGCGCCCGCCCGCCCGTCACGCGAGGTCCGCAGCAGCCGCGCCGGGCCCCGTGCCGTGACGTGCAGCTCGGCGAGGAGCTCGGCCGCGCCGCGTGCGGCGTCGATCAGATCGGGACGCTGGAAGAGCGTGCCCGCCTCGGCCAGCGCGGCGATCGCCAGGCCGTTCCACGCGGCGACCACCTTGTCGTCCCGCCCCGGCCTGGGCCGCCGCTCGCGCGCCGCGAGCAGTGCCGTACGGACCCGGTCGAACCGGGCCGGATCGTCGGGGTCGGTGAGGAGTTGGAGCACGGACGTCCCGTGTTCGAACGTGCCCGCCGCCGTGACCTCGAACAGCGCGGCCGCCCAGGCGCCGTCCTCCGCGCCGAGCACCTCGTGGAGCAGGTCGGGCGTCCAGACGTAGAACAGCCCCTCGCCGTGGCCGCCGTCCGGGCCCGCGCTGTCGGCGTCCAGCGCGGAGGCGAAGCCGCCCTCCGGCGTGCGCATCTCGCGCAGCAGCCAGTCGGCGGTCTCCAGCGCGACCCGCCGCGCCGGCGGCGCGCCGGTCGAGCGCCACCAGTGGGCGTAGACCCGCAGCAGGAGGGCGTTGTCGTAGAGCATCTTCTCGAAGTGCGGCACCACCCAGCCGGCGTCCACCGAGTAGCGGGCGAAGCCGCCGCCGAGCTGGTCGTAGATGCCGCCCCTGGCCATCGCCTCCATGGTCCTGTCGACCATGGTCATGCCGTCACCGCCGGTGGCCGCGGCGTGCCGGAGGAGGAACTCCAGGACCATCGACGGCGGGAACTTGGGCGCGCCGCCGAAGCCGCCGCGCCGTTCGTCGAAGCTCTCCGCGAGGTTGCGTACGGCATGGCCGAGAAGCTGCGCGTCGGGCAGCGGACCGGAGGGCAGCGCGGACCGATCGCCCAGCGCGTCCACCACCTTCGAGCCCTGGGCGACGACGCCCGGGCGGTCTTCCCGCCACGCCTGGGCGACTCCCCGCAGCAGCTGCTGAAAATGGGGCCTGGGGAAGTACGTCCCGGTATAGAACGGATGTCCCTCCGGGGTGGCGAACACGGTCATCGGCCAGCCGCCCTGACCGGTCATGGCCTGCGTGGCGGCCATGTAGACGGCATCGACGTCGGGCCGCTCCTCGCGGTCGACCTTCACGTTCACGAACAGCTCGTTCATGAGCCGGGCCGTCGCCTCGTCCTCGAACGACTCGTGCGCCATCACATGACACCAGTGGCACGCCGAGTAGCCCACGCTGATCAGCAGCGGGACGTCACGTCGCCGGGCCTCCTCGAACGCCTCCTCGCCCCAGGCGAACCAGTCGACCGGGTTGCCCGCGTGCTGCAGCAGATAGGGACTGGTCGCGTCCTTCAGCCGGTTCACTCGGATCATCCTCTCCGGCATGCGCGGTGCTGGCCTCTCCAGTCTGCGTGAGCCGTACGGCCGAGGGCAAAGCGGGGATGATCGTTCCCTTACGAGGGCGAGAGACGTCAGGGGGACCCGGGGGGATGTGTTCCGCCGACGGCGGGCGTAGGCTCACTGGGCGTGGGGCTGGATCTGGACTTCGCCGTAAGGCATTCGGGACGCGCGCCGTCCGCGCTGACCCGGCGGGACGTGGCGCGGGCGCTGCTGGCCGTGCCCTCTGGGCAGGCCCTGGTCTCCCTTCCCGACCTGCGCAGGGAGCTCGCCGCGGCGGGCAACCCGCTGTCGACCGTGTTCTGGGAGTCGGCCAAGGCGATGCTCACGAAGATCGAGTCCGGCGTCGCCACGGTGGGCGAGGTACGGCACTGGCTGGAGTCGAGCGGGACCGAGCCGATCATGCTGACCCGCAGCTACTTCCTCTGGCCGGAAGAGGACGAGCGTGGTCCGGTGGCGACCGAGATGTACGAGCGGCTGGTGGCGTTCCTGGAGGAACGGCTGGCCTCCGGCGAGATCGACGCGGACGCGCTGGCCGCGGGCGACCAGCGAGCGAGGGACGCCTACGAGGAACTTCAGGAACGCTGGCTCGGCACGCCGCTTCCCGACGGTCGCGTGCCGAACGTGGTGGTCAACGACGAGCAGGATCAGGAGCTCTTCGCGGCCTGGGACGAGGAGGAGGCCTTCGCGCTGAGCGAGCTGCGCCGGGTGCTGGCGGACCTGCCGGAGCCGCCCTTCCCCGCGGCCGATCTCCGGTCGGCCGCGGCGCGGCTGCGTGTCACGCTGACCCGCCCCGGCTATCCGGGCAACATCCTGCGTGCCGTGGCCGGGCTGGACGAGGATCTGCCGGAAGGCGGGATTCCGGACGCGGACGCGCTGCCCGAGTGCGACGAGGACCTGTGGCTCACCGTCGCCGCCGGGATCGCCGCCCCGATCTCCGATCTCCCGGACGAGGAGGACGCCGCCCGGTTCTTCGACCTGGACCGCGAGCTCAGCCACGAGGACTCGATCCTCGCCTCGCTGTGCGCGATCAACCACGCCGACTGGCTCGCCACGGTGATCACGCTGGCCCGGTACGGCCCCGGCGTGCTCGCCTCGCCCGAGCGGATCGCCCGGTTCATCGCCGACTCCGAGGACGTCGACGTCGAGCCGGACGAGCCGGAGGACCTGGAGGCGACCGAGATGCTGTTCACGGCCGTCACGCCTCTGTGGGCGCATCTCGGCATCGTCGACAAGGCCGAGGTGTTCACCCCGCTCGGCTGGTGGGGGCTGCCCAAGGCCCTCGAACGTGCCTGGTCGGTGCGGTAAGGCGGCGTGGGCTCGGGCCGGTCACGACTCGGGCCTGTCCACCAGGTCCTGATATTCCGGGTGGCGCCGGATGTATTCGGCCACGAAGGGGCACAGCGGGGTGACCGTGAGCTCGGCGGCCCGCGCGGAGTCGAGGGCTTCGCGGACGAGAGTGCTGCCCAGTCCCCTGCCCCCGAACTCCTCACCGATCTCCGTGTGGGTGATGACGATCCTCCCACCGGGCCTCAGCCGGTAGTCGGCGAAGCCCGCGAGGACCCCGTCCACCCTGATCTCGTATCGCGACGCCTCAGGGTTGTGGGCGACCTCGATCATTTGTCGCCGCCGTTCGTCCGCGTGCCGTTCTCGTGCCTGTCGTCCGGTGTCTGGATCTTGGCGATCTGCCGGTTCATCGACTTGATCAGGAAGAACAGGGCCAGACCGATTGCGGCGATGACGAGGAACGCGAGGATCCCCGGGCCGTAATTCGTTTGCTCCACCCCTCCAGCTTATGAGCAGGTAGGGGAGACCTCCGCGTGGATCCCCGTGAAGAGGTCGTCCTCCGGCGGCGTGGTGTCGACCAGGGACCTCGCGAGGTGGTAGTCCTCGGTCGGCCAGACCTCCTCCTGGACCTCGCGGGGGCAGACGAACCAGAACCCGTCCGGATCGACCTGGGTGGCGTGCGCGAGCAGCGCGCGGTCCCTGGTCTCGAAGTAGGCGGCGCACGGCACCCTCGTGGTGACGTCCCACTTCTGCGGGCGGTCCTCCCAGCGGGCGATCCAGTCGCCGTACGGCGAGCCGATCCCGCGCGCGGTCATCGCCTCGTGCAGCGCCTCGAAGCGCTCCCGGGTGAAGCCCATGTGGTAGTAGAGCTTCAGCGGCTGCCACGGATCGCCGGTGCCGGGGTAGCGGTCCGGATCCCCGGCCGCCTCGAAGGCCTCGATGGACACCCGGTTCGTCATGATGTGGTCGGGGTGCGGGTAGCCGCCGTTGTCGTCGTATGTCAAGATCACGTGGGGGCGGAACTCCCGTACGGCGGCGACGAGGGGGGCCGAGGCGGTCTCCAGTGGTTGGACGGCGAAGCAGCCATCGGGGAGCGGCTCGTTCTCGTCCTCGGGAAGTCCCGAGTCGACGAAACCGAGGAAACGCTGCTCGACGCCGAGGATCTCACGCGCCTTCGCCATCTCCTGCCGGCGGACCTCGCCGATGTTCTCCAGGATGTCGGGCCGATCCATCTTCGGGTTCAGGATGGAGCCGCGTTCACCTCCGGTACAGGTCACGACGAGGACCTCCACGCCCTCCGCGACGTACCTGGCCATCGTCGCCGCGCCCTTGCTCGACTCGTCGTCGGGATGCGCGTGCACGGCCATCAGCCTCAACGATGCACTCACGACTCTCCTCATGGTGTGCTGGGTCCGCAGAAGAGGTTAGCTTCTAATGAGCCACATGTTCCGGATCCGCTTCGCGCTCCGGAGCCACGGCTCACAGACGATCGTCTCGCACAACACCGACGAACATCAGGGAGATTCCGCGATGCCCAGCGACAAGGCCGCTGCCGGGGCGGCCACGGGAGCCCGTGCGGAAGCGGCCGGGGACCGGCCCATCCTCGGCACGCCTGAAGAGTTCCCGCCGCGCCCGCGGCGCCGCGGAGGTTTCCTGGTATATGTCGTCATCGGCCTGGTCGTCGCCGTCCTCGCCGGCGGCTGGGGGTACGTCATGCTGACCGCCACCGGCAACCCCCTGGTGACGCCTCAGGTGATCACCTTCGACGCGAGCGCGGCCGATTCCGCCGAGATCACCTTCACCGTGCACAAGCCCGCCGACCGCGCGGCGACCTGCCGTCTGCGGGCGCTGGACACCGGGCACGCGGAGGTCGGCAGCCGCGTGATCGATGTTCCCGCGGGTAAGGCAGAACTGACCCTGAAGGAACGGCTGAAGACGAGTTCGCAGGCCACGGCGGTCTATGTCGACTACTGCGATCTCGTATAGTGGAATCTTTGGGAAGCGTTCGAAGACGGGTAGGGTCTCCGCATATCAGAGGGGACACGACCCATCTTTCGAGTCACTTACGGAAACAAGGAGAGCCCGTGGCCGTCTCCCAGAACGAAAACGTCACCTGGCTGACGCAAGAGGCGTACGACCGTCTCAAGAAGGAGTACGAAGAGCTTTCTGGCCCGGGTCGCATTGAGATCGCCAAGAAGATCGAAGCCGCCCGGGAAGAGGGTGACCTCAGGGAGAACGGCGGTTACCACGCCGCCAAGGACGAGCAGGGCAAGATGGAGGCCAGGATCTTCCATCTGCGTCAGATCCTGGACACCGCCAAGGTCGGGGAGGCCCCCCGCACCGAAGGCGTCGTCGGGCCCGGCATGACCGTCACCGTCCGCTTCGACGGCGACGAGGAGGAGGTCACCTTCCTGCTGGCCTCCCGCGAGGAGAGCGGTTCCCCCATCGACGTCTACTCGCCGAACTCCCCCCTTGGATCCGCCATCAACGGCAAGAAGATCGGCGAGAAGGCGACCTACACGCTGCCCAACGGCAGACAGAACACCGTCGAGATCCTCGAGGCCGTGCCGTACGTCGGCAACTGAGCCACCCGAAGCGCGCGAAGTAACGGAAAACTCCCCTTTCCGGCGAAGAGCCGGGAGTCTCGTGGATTGCGAGATTCCCGGCTCTTGCGGCAATCTCATCCTGGAACGGACCAAGATGTCCCGGGCGGGATCCGCCCGATGCCGCGGAGAGGGGGGTGCTCGTGCTCGACCATGGCCGAGCGCGGGCCCGTGTCCTCCCCCGGCGGACCCCGGTCGACCCCGTGCGCCGGGCCGTGGGCTTGCGCAGAACGGTCTCCCTCATCGCCGTGCTCCTGGTGTCGATCCTGGTGGCCGATCTCGTGATCCTCCTCCGATTGGACGACACGGAGCAGGCCGACGGGCCGGTGGTACGGCGACCGCACAGCCGGTACGTCGCGGCGGCGGAACGGGCCGGCGGAGGCCGGGAGGGCACCGGTGACTCAGGGACGCAAGGACGGCCCGGGAACGACGCCGAACGGCAGGGCGGCGTCGCCGACCCGGTGGCGCCGCTCACGCGGCTGATCTCCCCGCATCTCTTCGTGGTGTCCGCCCATCCGTTCGCGGCCGAGGTCGTGGCGAAGGTCCGACGCCAGAAAGGCGTGAAGGCGGCCGAGGTGACCGACGCCGCCGAGGTGCGCATCGACGGCAAGCGGGTGCAGACGATGGGCGTCGATCCGTCGACGTTCCGCGCGTACACCCCGTCGAAGACGGCGGGCTCGGACGGGCTGTGGCAGAACATCGCGGCCGGGGACGTGGCGGTGTCGTTCGAACTGGGCCACGACGGCGGCGTCGAGCTCGGTTCGACGGTCGACGGGGGCGGACTGCGGTTGCGGGTCGGGGCCTACGCCACGGTCGGGATGGGGTCGATCGCCGCGGTGGTGTCCCGGCGGACCGCCCGGTCGCTCGGCATCCCGGAGGGCAACGCGATGGTCGTGAGCGCGCCCGACGTCGACTCGGCGAAGTTACGCAGGCGGCTGCTGAAGATCCTGCCCAAGGGCAGCCAGGTCGCGACGATCAACCCGGTGGTGGTCGCCCCACGCGGCACGACCGCCTGGCCGGCGACCGCCTTCATGTCGCCCCAGCAGCTCCAGGTCGCGCTGCGTGCCGCCGTCGGCAAGCTCGGCCGCCCCTACGTCTGGGGGGCCGAGGGCCCGAACAGCTTCGACTGCTCCGGACTGGTGCAGTGGGCCTACCGGCAGGCGGGGGTGCGGATGCCCCGGGTGGCCGCGCAGCAGTGGGCGTCGGGGCCGCAGATCCCGCTCTCCCAGGCCCGGCCAGGAGACCTGCTGTTCTGGCGCAACGATCCGACCAACCCCCGCTACATCTCCCACGTGGCGATCTACTGGGGCGACGGGAAGATGCTGCACGCCCCGCGCACCGGGGACGTGGTCAAGATCGCCCCCATCTACACCAAGAACCTCGCCGGCGTGGTGCGGGTCAGCCCCGCGGTCTCCGCCCGCGTCCGCTGACGCTCCCCGGTGGGGTCCCCACGAACCTTGGCCGGGGTCCGGTAACCCACCCATGGTCCGGTCCCTCCACCTGCGGAAATTCCTCGCAGACTCGGAATTTCCGCAGGGCCTGGGGATGCGCCGGAAGGAAGCCGCGGTCCGCCGCGAAGCCCGCTGGTGCGGGCTTTCGCTTGCGGTCCTCGCTCCCTTCCGCTCCGCTCCCTCGAACCCAGTGAACGCCGGTGAACGCCGGTGGACGGTCCGTTAGCCGGCCTTGACGGAGACGGGGTCGAGCCAGCCGAAGGGCGTCAGCTTCGCCGCTGTGACGCGGCTCGAATAGCCCGCCGTGTCCTGGGTGAACCACAGCGGGATGAACGGCAGATCGTGGGCGATGATCGTCTCCGCCCGCATGTAGTACTTGAGCGCAAGAGACGGGGACACCTGCCGGTCCGCGGTCTTGAGCAGGGCGTCGAACCTCTTGTTCCGGAAGTTCGTGTAGTTGTACGAGCCGCCCGTCGAGTACATCGGCCCGAGGACGTTCTGGATGTGGGGGAAGTCGAGCTGCCAGCCCATCTGGAGCATCCCGTTCAGCTTTCCGGCCGACGCGGCCTTCGTGAACGCGCTGACCGTGGGTTTCGCCTTCGGTACGACCTTCAGCCTGCCGCCGAACGTCCGGTTGATGCTCGCCGCCACCTCGGTCACCCAGGCACGGTGGCCGCCGTCCGCGTTGTAATAGAGCGGAATGCTCGCCGGCAGCTTGAATCCCTTGACCTGCGACAGGACTCTGCGGGCGCGGGCCGGGTCGTACGTGCAGGCCAGCCCGCAGCTTTCGCGGCGTGCGCCTTCGGCGATCGGCGGGACCCACGAGCGTGCGGGCACCCGCATCCCCTTCCAGAGCCGCTTGGCGATGCCCTCCCGGTCGATCGCCATCGATAGCGCCCAGCGGACGTCGTAGTTCGCCGCGATCTTCCGGGGAATGCCGATGCCGGTGATGACGTTGCCCGGCCGGGCGATCACACGGCCGTCCAGCTCCTTCTTGTAACCGGCTCCCTTCGAGTAGGGGATGGCGCCGAGGAAGTCCAGGTCGCCCGCGAGCAGGTCGCGGTAGGCGGCCTCGTCGTTCCGGTACGTCCGGTAGGTGATCTTCGAAACGTACGGCTTGGCCGTACCGGCGTAGCCGTCGAACCGCTCGACCACGTACTCGCCCCCGGGGGACCATTTGACGACACGGAAGGGGCCGTTTCCGATCGGCTTCCTGGTGAGCGACGCGGGGCTCTTCAGCACGGAGTCGGGCAGCGGGGAGAACGCGACGTGGCCCAGTTTCTTCAGGAACGGTCCGAACGGCTTGGTGAGCTCGATCGTGAACGTGTGGTCGCCGGTCACCTTCAGGCCGGACATCCTCCGCTTGCCGTACCCCTTGATCTCCTCGAACAGGAAGGCGTTCATCGCCTTCCCGCCGTTGGCGGCCAGGTTCCACGCCTCGACGAAGTTGCGCGCCCTGACCGGGGTGCCGTCGTGGAACTTCCAGCCCTTGCGCAGCGTGACGCGGAACCGTCGGTTGTCCTTGGTGGTGATCGACTTGGCCACGCCGTACCGCGACCGGGAGGTCCCGGGGACGTACTCGATCAGGCCGGTGAACAGCGCGTCCAGCACGTCGCCACCGCAGGGGACCGCGTTTCCTGGTGTAATCGTGTAATAGAGGTCGCAGGTCGCGACCGTGATCTCCGTGTCGCCGGTCGCGTGCGCCGGGTTCGCCGCTGCCTCCAGCGTGAGACAGGCGAGCAGGGAGATCGCCGCCGCCCCCGCGGACTTTCGCTTGGCCACGAGATCCCTCCTGAATGTGATGCGTAGAAGGAGATCATCCTAGAGCCGGTGATGGCCCTTCGGGGGTTTTATGGCGAATGGGCATGCCTGTGGCGGGGTGGGCGAGATGCCGACCGGGCGGGACAGGCGTCGGCGTAATGTCGATTACGTGGATGCGGAGCAACAATTTCAGGCATGGTTCGCCGGACGGCTTCCGGACGACTGGTTCACCGGACCTCCCGAGATCGTGCTGGACCGCGAGGAGATCGCCGTCGTCGGCACGCTGCCCCCGCCCGCCCTGGCGGAGGGGATCGGTGATCTGGAACGTGCCGCCGTCGTCGAGGGGTACGTCGAGCGCTTCCGGGAGGAGACCCGGGAGCGCCGCATCGACATCGCGCGCGAGGCCGAGCACCGGTTCCGCCGCAAGGTCTCCTGGGGCGTCGTCGCCGAGGGCGAGACCGTGATGTTCACCACTCTCTCGGTGCCGGTCATGACCCGCCTCCGCCAGCCGGAGCGACAGGTGCTCGACACCCTGGTCGCCGCGGGCGTCGCGCGCAGCCGCAGCGACGCCCTCGCGTGGTGCGTCAGGCTCGTCGGCAGGCACACCGACACCTGGCTCGCTGACCTGCGAGATGCCCTCAAGCATGTGGACCGGGTCCGGTCCGCCGGTCCTGGCCCGTTGGACTAAACCAATTCCATAAAAGGCCTAGACCATTGGCAATGGCCTATACCAATGTGTAACTCCCGGCAGGAGGGTAGAGAAAAGGGGACGTTTCTTTGAAGGTGGCCAATGTGGGTAAGGTTTCCCGCACATCATCGTCCTGCCTGGTCAGAGCTGAGGTGAATCGCCGGGCCCGGGGGTCGTGGCGGCCCGTCCATTAGCGCGGGAAAGTGCGGTCCACGGGAACGCATGGTCTACGCCAATTGGATCGGGCGGCGATTCATGGCCGATGATGACGTGGCCCTGCGAGAATGAGGAGCCGTCCCTGTGTCCGTTTCCATTGACGTACCCGTACCTACCGCTCACGCCGAACTGGCCGCCTGGGTAAAGCAGATCGCCGCGCTCACCCGGCCCGACCGGATCCACTGGTGCGACGGCTCCGAGGCGGAGTGGACCCGCCTGACCAACCTGCTCGTCGAGCAGGGCACGTTCACGCGGCTGGCCAAGCGGCCGAACAGCTTCTATGCGGCCTCCGACCCGAGCGACGTCGCCCGGGTCGAGGACCGGACGTTCATCTGCTCGGAACGGCCGGAGGACGCGGGTCCGACCAACAACTGGATCGCTCCCGCCGAGATGCGCCGGACGTTCGACGAACTTTTCGACGGCTGCATGCGGGGCCGGACGATGTACGTGGTGCCCTTCTGCATGGGCCCCCTGGGCGGCGAGATCTCCCAGCTCGGCGTGGAGATCACGGACTCTCCGTACGTCGTGGTCTCGATGCGCATCATGACGCGGATGGGCGAGGAGGCGCTGCGTCTGATCGAGGAGCGGGGCGACTTCGTCAAGGCGGTCCACTCCGTGGGCGCCCCGCTGGAGCCCGGCCAGGCCGACGTGCCCTGGCCGTGCAGCCAGACCAAGTACATCAGCCACTTCCCCGAGACCCGGGAGATCTGGTCGTACGGCTCGGGCTACGGCGGCAACGCGCTGCTCGGCAAGAAGTGCTACGCGCTGCGGATCGCCAGCGTGATGGCCCGCGACGAGGGCTGGCTGGCCGAGCACATGCTGATCCTGAAGCTGACGCCGCCGGACGGCGAGGCGCGCTACATCGCGGCGGCCTTCCCCTCGGCCTGCGGCAAGACCAACCTCGCCATGCTGCAGCCCACGATCCCGGGCTGGAAGGTCGAGACGATCGGCGACGACATCGCCTGGATGCGCTTCGGTCCGGACGGCCGGCTCCACGCCATCAACCCGGAAGCCGGCTTCTTCGGCGTGGCGCCGGGCACCGGCCGGTCGACGAACGCCAACGCGATCGAGACGCTCTGGGGCAACAGCATCTTCACCAACGTCGCGCTCACCGACGACGGCGACGTGTGGTGGGAGGGTCTGACCGACGAGCCGCCCGCGCACCTGACCGACTGGAAGGGCCGGTCGTGGACGCCGGACTCGGCCGAGCCGGCCGCCCATCCGAACGCCCGGTTCACCACCCCGGCCGGACAGTGCCCGACGATCGCTCCGGAGTGGCAGGACCCGGCGGGCGTGCCCATCTCGGCCATCCTCTTCGGCGGCCGCCGGGCGACGGCGGTGCCGCTGGTCACCGAGTCGTTCGGCTGGCAGCACGGCGTGTTCCTGGGCGCCAACGTGGCCTCGGAGAAGACCGCGGCCGCCGAGGGCAAGGTGGGCGAGCTGCGCCGCGACCCGTTCGCGATGCTGCCGTTCTGCGGTTACAACATGGGCGACTACTTCGGGCACTGGCTGAACATCGGCAAGGCGGCCGACCCGGAGAAGCTGCCGCGGATCTACTACGTCAACTGGTTCCGCAAGGACGCGTCCGGCCGGTTCCTGTGGCCGGGCTTCGGCGAGAACAGCCGGGTGCTCAAGTGGATCGTCGATCGGCTGAACGGCCGGGCCGAGGCCGTACCGACCGCGATCGGCAACCTGCCGGCCGACCTGGACACCGAGGGTCTCGACGTCGCCCCGGAAGACCTCGAGATCCTGCTGGGCGTCGATCCCGAGGTGTGGCGGGAGGAGGCCGCGCTGATCCCGGCCCACTTGGAGACCTTCGGCGACCACCTGCCCAAGGAGCTCTGGGACGAGTACCACGCCCTCGTGGAACGGCTCGGCGGGCAGGGCTGATCGCGTTTCCACGTGTCCGGCGCTACGGGGCACCCGGCGGAGCGGCCGCCGGGTGCCCCTGCTTTCTGCGGGGAGGTGATTTTCCCGGGGAGGCCGGTCGGCGAGGGGGAGGCGGGTCGTCGCGGGGAACGCCTGGAACGGGCACGCCGTCATGCCCCCGATAATTGAGTGATCGAGTTCACCCGGACCCGACGATGAGACCGGTCGTGAGGAAGAGGGCGGCATGAGCGTGCGCGATCTCGTGTACAAGCTGTACGAGCGCAGGCTCGAACGGAAGCTGTCCCCCACTCAGATCCCCCGGCACGTCGGCGTGATCGTCGACGGAAACCGCAGGTGGGCCCGGGCCATGGGCCTGCACGACGTGAGCCGCGGCCACCAGAAGGGCGCCGACAAGATATCGGAGCTGCTGGTGTGGTGCCGGGAGGCCGGCGTCGAGTACGTGACGCTGTGGCTGCTGTCCACCGACAACCTGTCCAGGGACCGCTCGGAGCTCGAACCCCTGCTCGATGTCATCGAGGGACTCGTACAGAACCTGGTCGACCAGGGGTGGCACGTCACCCCGATGGGCTCGCTCGACCTGCTGCCCGATCACACCGCTCGAGTGCTCAAACAGGCGAAAGAAACCACATCCCACCGCCCTGGGCTGATTGTGAACGTTGCGGTTGGGTATGGAGGAAGACGTGAGATCGCTGATGCGGTGCGCTCCCTCCTCCAGGAGCAGGCCAGCAAGGGCGCGAGCATCGAGGAGCTCGTCGAGGTCCTCGACGTCGAGCACATCGCAGAGCATCTCTACACGCGCGGACTGCCCGACCCGGACCTCGTCATCCGGACCTCGGGAGAGCAGCGACTCTCCGGATTCCTGCTCTGGCAGAGCGCCCACTCCGAGTTCTACTTCTGCGAGGCCTACTGGCCTGACTTCCGCAGAGTCGATTTCCTGCGGGCGCTCCGCTCGTACGCCGCGCGTAACCGTCGGTACGGATCCTGACACGTATCGCGAACGACACCCTGCGGCTACTCTTTCGCCGTCGGGCGATTGGCTATTGGGTCTGAGGGATTCGTTCCGTACCGTGGTAGGTAAGCGACCGCCGCTCCGATGGGCGGTCCTTACCTCGGGAGAGGGCCCGTCCTTGCGCCATGACACAGCGAGGCGGGCCGGGGTCCCGGCCCGCTTCGGCAGGCGATGGGCCCGGTCCGTTCACCACCAGTCAAGGCAGGGCGCCTCCGGCGCCCGGGGGAGAACGCGTGGCAGAGTCCTCGAGCAACCCGTCCGCATCTCGCACCTACGTTCTGGACACCTCGGTCCTGCTCGCCGACCCGGCGGCGATGAACCGCTTCGACGAGCACGAGGTCGTCATCCCGATCGTCGTCATCACCGAGTTGGAGGCCAAGCGGCATCACCCCGAACTGGGGTACTTCGCCCGCGAGGCGCTCCGCTTCCTCGATGACCTGCGGGTGCGGTACGGACGCCTGGACGAGCCCATGCCGATAGGCGATGGGACCATCCGGGTCGAGCTCAACCATAGTGATCCATCGATTCTCCCGGCGGGCTTCCGCCTGGGTGACAACGACACCCGCATCCTCACGGTCGCACAGAATCTGGCGGCCGAGGGAAAGGACGTGGTGCTGGTTTCGAAGGATCTTCCGATGCGGGTCAAGGCGGCGTCCATCGGCCTCGCCGCTGAGGAGTACCGCGCGGGAATGGTCGTCGAGTCGGGCTGGACCGGCATGGCAGAGCTCCAGGTCACCAGCGACGACCTGGCGGCGCTGTTCGAGAACGGTACGGCCGAGCTGGACGAGGCCCGCGATCTGCCCTGCCACACCGGTCTGCGGCTGCTGTCCAGCCGCGGTTCCGCGCTCGGCCGCGTGCTGCCGGACAAGTCGGTACGGCTGGTGCGCGGCGATCGAGAGGTCTTCGGCATGCACGGCCGGTCGGCCGAGCAGCGGATCGCGCTCGATCTGCTGATGGATCCCGAGGTCGGCATCGTGTCCCTGGGCGGCCGGGCCGGCACCGGCAAGTCGGCGCTCGCGCTGTGCGCCGGTCTGGAGGCCGTGCTCGAACGCCGTCAGCACCGGAAGGTCATCGTCTTCCGCCCGCTGTTCGCCGTCGGCGGTCAGGAGCTCGGCTACCTGCCCGGCACGGAGAACGACAAGATGGGCCCGTGGGCGCAGGCCGTGTACGACACGCTGGGCGCGGTGACCAGCCCGGAGGTCATCGAGGAGGTCCTGGACCGCGGGATGCTCGAGGTGCTCCCGCTGACCCACATCCGCGGCCGCTCCCTGCACGACGCGTTCGTGATCGTGGACGAGGCCCAGTCGCTGGAGCGCGGGGTGCTGCTCACCGTGCTGTCCCGGATCGGCGCCAACTCCCGGGTCGTCCTCACCCATGACGTCGCCCAGCGCGACAACCTGCGGGTGGGGCGGCACGACGGAGTGGTCGCGGTGGTGGAGAAGCTGAAGGGCCACCCGCTCTTCTCGCACATCACGCTGACCAGATCCGAGCGGTCGCCGATCGCCGCGCTGGTGACCGAGATGCTGGAGGACATCACGGTCTGATCGGATCGATCATGGTGGGAGACGGCCGTTCTTCGGGGCCAGATCCCAGAACTCCCGGCAGGTGTGGGTCTTCGCCGGCCCGGCGCTCTCGGGAGTGACATGAACGATCTCCACGGCCCAGATCTCCGGTCGGAGCCGAGCCGTACAGGTGATCTGGGCCAGCGCCATCCTGGAGATCTTCCAACCGTTGATCGACAGCCGCAGGCGCAGGCTGGTGACGCCGTCGGGATCGTTGTGCCGCTGCGGGTCGGGCACGTTGCGCAGGAGCTGGATCTGCGTCGGCGTGAGGCCGGACAGCATGGTGGTCACGCCGTTCGGCACCCGCCGTTCCGTGTCGAAGAGGGCGGTGATGATGTCGCGCGCCTGCGGCGACGGCACGGCCACCGTCATGGGCCACAGCCTGCCGTCCCGGACCAGATAGATCCCGACGAGGGTCGGCGTGCTGTTGATGACGGGGGCCGGTCCCGAGTCGATCACGCCGGTGGCCGCCACGCCGCATCCGGCCACCGGCAGCGTCACCGCGGCGAGCAGGGCGGCGACCACGCGCCGAGCCGCATGGACCGGTCGCACGGCCACGTCGCGACCGGTCGGGCCGGGTCGTCTCGCGTCATGCCGGGTCATATCGCTCACGTCGCCTCACACCGTCGCGGTCACGACCGGCCGGGCCGGGCGCGGGATCCGTATGGTGAATCGAGTGCCGGGATCGCACCGTGCCACGCTGATCGTGCCGCCGTGCAGCTCGGTGTTGGCCTTGGCGATGGCCAGGCCGAGCCCGCTGCCGTCGCTCCTGGACCGGGCGGCCCCGGCCTTGAAGAAGCGATCGAACACGTGGGGAAGCGCCTCCTCGGGGATGCCGGCGCCGTGATCGCGTACGGTGACCTCCAGCGCGCCCGGCACGGGGCGGGCGCTGACCAGCACCGGCGGGGCGCCGTGGCGCAGCGCGTTCCCGGCCAGATTGGCCACGATCACGTCGAACCTCCGCGCGTCCAGCGAGAACGTGAGATCGGCGGGGACGGTGAGCTCCACCCGGTCGGTCCAGCCGCGCACCTCGAGGCAGTCGGCCAGCGTGTCGGCCACGTTCACGGTCTCCCGCCGGAGCACCGCGGCGCCGGCGTCGAAGCGGCTGATCTCGATCAGGTGCTCGACCATCACGCGGAGCCGTTTGGTCTCGCGGATGACGATCCGTACGGCCTCGCGGACGTCGTCGGGGAGATCGTCGGCGTCCTCGGCCAGCATGTCGGTCACCGCGGTCATCGCGGTCAGCGGCGTGCGCAGCTCGTGGGAGACGTCGGCGACGAACCGCCTCGACATCGACTCGAGCGTCCGCAGCTCGGAGACGGTCTGCTCCAGCGCGGCGGCGGTCTCGTTGAACGTGGCGGTCAGCTCGGCGAGCTCGTCGGCGCCGCGTACGGGCAGCCGCACCCGTAAATCGCCGGCGCCGAGCGCCTGGGCGGCCGCGCCCAGCCTGCGCACCGGGAGCAGCACCTGACGTGCCGACAGCAGCGCCACGGTCAGCGCGATGGTCAGCGTGATGCCGCCGGCCTGGGCGAGGGCGCTGCGCAGGCGGAACAGCACGCCCTCCTCGTCGGCGAGCGAGACGAACACATAGGCGGTCAGCCCGGTGGGTCTCGGCACCCCGCTCTGGTTGATCCGCTGGAGCTGGGTGGCGACGAGCAGCCAGGGCTCGTCCCGCAACCTCAGCCGCTGGAAGACCAGCCGATGGGCGGCCTGCCAGCGGAGCTGGTCGGGCACGTCGGCCATGGTGAACCGGGCGTCCCAGCTGGTCTGCTGGAGGTTGCCGTAGGTGACGATGACGGTCCGCTCGTGTGCGCTCAGCGCGGTCACCACGTCGGCCAGGTCCGCCTCGGTGACCGTGGCGGCCCCGGCCCAGATGATCTCGCCGATGCCCACCGGTAGTTTGATCTTCGGCAGCGTCTCGCGTACGTCGGCGACCGCGGCGCGCTCGGTGCGTTCGAGGATCTCGTGGCGGACGAGCTGATATCCCAGGCTCGCCACCATGAAGGAGGCCGTGACGGCCACCAGCGTGAATGTGATCACCAGCCGGGCGCGCAGGCCGGACGGCAACAAGGTCATGGCGGGCTGAAGCGGTATCCGAAGCCGCGCACCGTATGAATGAAGACGGGGTCGGCCGGCACCGGTTCGATCTTGGCGCGCACCCGCTGGACACAGGCGTCCACCAGCCGTGAGTCGCCCACGTGCGTGTGATCCCACACCTCGCGCAGCAGGTAACGCCGGCTCAGCACCTGGCCCGGGTGGCGGACGAGTTCGAGCAGCAGACGCAGCTCGGTCGGGGTGAGGTGGATCTCCCGGCCGGCCAGGCTCACCTTGAGCGCGCCGCGGTCGATCACGAGGTCGCCGAAGGTGATCCGGTCGGCGGAGGCGAACTCCAGGCGGCGCAGCACCGCTCGGATGCGCGCGTCCAGCACCCGGGGCTCCACCGGTTTGACGACATAGTCGTCGGCCCCGGCCTCCAGTCCGACGACCACGTCGAGATCGTCGCCGCGCGCCGTGAGCAGGATGATCGGCAGTGAGTCGAGCCGGCGGATCCGGCGGCAGACCTCGACCCCGTCGATGCCCGGCAGCATGACATCGAGGATGGCGATCTCCGGTCGTCTGGCCCGGACGTGGTCGAGGGCCTCCTCTCCCGTGGCGTACGCGGTGACCGCGTGCCCCTGGCGGGTGAGCGCCAGTTCGAGCCCCGCTCGGACCGAGGGGTCGTCTTCGACCAGGAGGATGCCTGCCACGCGGTCATTATGGTCTCTTGGGGATGTTTTCCCCAGGTTGTCCGTAACTTGTCAAGCTGTCTGCACGCCGTCGTCATAAACGGAGAGCACGCTGCTGTCGTGAGTGCGGTCGCCGGGCGAGGACCGGAGCGCACACCGTGATGTGATGAATATCACAGTTCTCGAAAGGCCACGTAGCTCGGGGGAAAGGTCAAAGAAACACCAAACGGTTACCTGGTTCGGCTCGCAAGACCTCCCAAGACAGGGCAAGCTCGTAGGTCGTGAGCTCTGGTCAGCGGCTGAAGGATGCCCCCCGTCCGTCCCGCGCCCGATCGCGGCGCGCCGCCGGCGGGGCAGGTGGAGCGGGCGGCGGCGTGGACCGCCCGCGCCGTTCCGGAGGATCGGGCCGCGGCTGGTTCTCTCCCAAGCGTCTGATCATCATGGGCGTCACGGTCGCCCTCGTCACCGGGGGCACCGTCTACCTGGTGCGTACGGCCATCGAGAACGCCAACGCCCCCTACACGCCGCTCACCCCGCAGGACATTCTGGCGGCCGACCCGTACGCGCCCAATCCGGAGAACGACGCGCTCAAGGCGTCCGCCGTGGAGGCGCTGCGGAAGCAGCGGCAGAAGGAGCTGCGCGCCGAGCACACCGACGGCGGTCTCGACCCCGTCACGATCGCGCCGAAGGCGCCGGGCGGCGGGGGATTCGAGCCGGCCGACTTCCCACCCGGTTCGAAGCCAGACCCCGGCAGCAACAAGGCGCTCGGCCGGCAGATGGCCGAGGCCCGCGGCTGGGGCGGCGAGTGGGGCTGCCTGGAGAAGCTCTGGGACAGGGAGAGCCACTGGAACGAGCGGGCGATGAACCGATACAGCGGTGCGTACGGCATCCCCCAGGCGCTTCCGGGCAACAAGATGGCCAGCGCCGGGTCGGACTGGCAGACCAATGCCGCCACCCAGATCAAATGGGGACTCGGCTACATCGCCGCCCGCTACAAGTCGCCCTGCGGCGCCTGGGCCCATTCCCAGGCCAAGGGCTGGTACTGACTGTTCGCGCATTCGGTAAGCCGTACGGGCTCCGCGCGGTCAGCCCTGCACGCTTGGGCGCATGGGTGTGAAGGTCAGCGTGGTTGTGCCCGTGTCCGATCCCGGGCTTGAGAACGACGCCTTCGGCGCGTGCGTGCGTTCGCTGCTGGAGCAGTCGCTGCCACCGGAAGAGTACGAGGTGATCTTCGCTGACGACGGGTCCACGGACGGGACACGCCGGCGGCTGGACGCGGTCGCCGAGCGCCGGTCGAACGTCCGCGTTCTCCACCTCGACCACAGCGGCTCGGTCGCGCGGGGACGCAACCTGGGGCTGTCGGTCGCCAGGGGCGAGTACGTCTACCTGATGAACCAGTGCGACAGGCTGGAACCGCACGCGCTGGAGCGGATGTACGGCATGGCGGTGGACTCCGACGCCGATGTGCTGATCGGCAGACTCGTCGACGGCCCGGGCAACGGCTCGGGCAACGCGCCCCCGCATCCGGCTTTCGCCGTGAACCAGCCCCGGGCCGACATCCTGCGCGACCGTCTCCTCGCGCTGCCGAGCGTCCACAAGCTGTTCGACCGCGAATTCCTGGAACGCCGGCAGCTGCGCTTCCTCGACCGGCCGCTGTCGGAGCAGCTCTTCACGACCAGGGCGTACCTGTCGGCGAAGGTGATCGCGGTGCTCGCCGAAGATGCCTGCTGCCATCTGGGCCCCGCCGAGGAGGAGGTGCTGGACGCCGAGGCGCTGTTCGAGGGCCTCGGCGCCATCTTCGATGTCGTCGACGCGTGCACGGAGCCGGGCGTCCAGCGCGATCGGATCTACGCCCACTGGTATCGCGTACTCGGGCTGCGCCGCCTCGGCGGCCCCCGGTTCCTCACCGCGGCGCCGGACGAGCGGGCGCTGCTGTTCTCGTTCCTCCGGCGCCTCACCCTGGACCGGATCCCGGAAACGGTCGACGCGCATCTCCCGGTGCGCCTGCGGGCACGGACGGCGCTGCTGCGCCAGGACCGGCCGGGGCGACTCGTCGAGCTCGGCGAGGCGTCGCGCGGCACCCGGCTCGATGCCAGGCTGCGGGATCTGCGCTGGGAGCGGGGCACGCTCGCGCTCGACCTGAGCGTGGAGATCCTTCAGGCAGACGGGAGCCCCGTGTGGCTCCGTGAACAGGACGGCCGCCTGCTGTGGACGCCACCCGCGCCGATCCGGGGACTGGCCGACCCCGCGCTGGCGGACGTCACCGGTGCGGTGCGCCGGGCCCGGATGGAGGTCTACATCCGCGACCCGCGGTCCGGCGTGACGTACCCCCTTCCGGTGGAGAGCACGGTCGGCCGGACCTCGTCCAGGGGCCGGGTGCGGGTCTGGGTGAGAGGTGAGGCCCGGCTCGACGTGGGGTCGGCCGCCCTGGGCCGACCGCTGCCGCGGGGTGTGTGGGAGATCCACGTGCGGATGCGCGGCGTTCACCCGGGCCGCGCCCGGGTCGGCCGTCCCGATGTCGGGATGACCTGCGCGGGCGTGCTCGCCGACGAGCCCAGGAGGCTGGTGACGCCATGCTGGTCGGAACGCGGCGAGCTGGGCGTCTGCGTGGCGCCCGGTTCGTTCTCCGAGTCCATCACCCTGGTCTCGTCCAGGACGTCGGTGGCCCGGCAGGCCGGGCATGCCTTCGTGGTCGTGCCGGTGCCGTACGTGCCGCCGAGCGGCGGGCCTCCGGTCGAGCTGGTGCTGCGCGAGCAGGACGGGCGCGGCCGCTCGATGGCGGTGCCCGCGCTGGTCGAGCCCGGGATCCCGGGTCGTATCGCCGGCCGGCTCGTCGCGAAGGTGCCGGTGAGCAGGGTCGGCGGTGAAGACCGCCTCGGACCGGGCACCTGGCGACCCAGCCTGCGGATCGACCAGAAGGAGGCCGACCTGCGGTTCGGCCTGAGCGTCGGCCGCGCCGGCCAGGTGAACGTGCTGCGCCCCGGTCGCGTACGCCGACCCGGGGCCGCGCGGCCGTCGAGGCTCAGACGGCTCGCTGCGCGGGTGTTCCGGAGCGGCCGTCCCCGCACGGAGCGCTCGCGGAACACACGGGCGCGGAAGGCGAACACTCCCTAATCCGGCAGGGGGTGGGGCCTGGTCATCGACAGGACGTCGAGGATCTCGTCGAGTCGCTCCTCGGTCAGCGTGCCGTCGGCGACGTGTCCTCGTTCGATCACGACCTGCTTGATCGTCTTCCGCTCGCGCAGCGCCTGTTTGACGATCTTCGCGGCCTCCTCGTAGCCGACATGACGGTTGAGCGGCGTGACGATCGACGGCGACGACTCCGCGTACTCCCGCATCCGGTCCTCGTTGGCCGTGATCCCGGCCACGCATCTGTCGGCGAGCAGCCGCGACACGTTCGCCAGCAGCCGGATCGACTCCAGCAGGTTGCGTGCCATCACCGGCAGCATCGCGTTGAGCTCGAACGCGCCGCCCGCCCCCGCCATGGTGATCGCCGCGTCGTTGCCGACCACCTGCGCGACCACCATCGTGACGGCCTCCGGGATCACCGGGTTGACCTTCCCCGGCATGATCGAAGACCCCGGCTGGAGGTCGGGCAGATTGATCTCGGCGAGCCCGGCGCGCGGCCCGGACCCCATCCACCGGAGATCATTCGCAATCTTGTTGAGCGACACCGCGATCACCTTCAGCCCGCCGGACAGCTCCACCAGGCCGTCGCGCGCGCCCTGCGCCTCGAAATGGTCACGCGCCTCGGTGAACGGCAGGCCGGTCGTACGGCTCAGCTCGGCCACGACCTCCGCCGCCCAGTCGGGCCCCGGCACGTTGACGCCCGTGCCCACGGCCGTACCACCCAGCGGCAGCTCGGCCAGGCGCGGCAGCGCCGCCTGGAGTCGCTCGATGCCCAGCTCGATCTGTGCGGCGTATCCGCCGAACTCCTGGCCCAGCGTGACCGGTGTGGCGTCCATCAGGTGGGTCCTGCCCGCCTTCACCACGTCGGCGAAGTCGGACGCCTTCTGCGCCAGCGTGGTCGCGAGGTGTTCCAGGGCGGGGGTGAGATCGTGCGCGACCGCGAGCGTGGCCGCCACGTGGATCGAGGACGGGAACACGTCGTTGGACGACTGGGCGGCGTTGACGTGATCGTTGGGGTGGACCGGCCGGCCGAGCCGTTCCTCCGCGAGTGTCGCGATCACCTCGTTGACGTTCATGTTGGACGAGGTGCCGGAACCCGTCTGGAAGACGTCGACCGGGAACTGGTCGTCCCACCGCCCCTCGACGATCTCCCCGGCGGCGTCCCGTACGGCCTGGGCGAGGTCCGCGTCGATGATGCCGTAGTCGGCGTTGACCTTCGCACAGGCGGCCTTGACGCGGGCGAGTGCGGCGATGTGCGCGGGTTCCAGCCCACGGCCGGACACCGGGAAGTTCTCCACCGCCCGCTGCGTCTGCGCCCGCCACTTGGCGCGGGCGGGAACCCGCACCTCGCCCATGGAGTCGTGTTCAACGCGGAATTCGCCCATGGACCACTCCTTTGACTTCCTCCCCGGGACCAGAGCCGGGGATTCCGACCCGTCGCCAGGTCGGGCTTCCCGTTTCATCAGGCCGTGCCTCCCCGGAACACTCCGAGACCGGTCTTACCTACCCTCCGCAGGCGTTTTACCTCTCCGCCGGCCCGGCGGCGAGGATGTTCTCCGCTGCGTTGACGTCAGCCGTACGCCACCATGATCACGATCACCAGGACGATGAACGCGGCGAAGGCGGCCGCTGCCAGCAGGAGCACGCGGACCCGGGCCGCGGTGTCGGGTGGCGACGGGCTCTGCACGGAGAACAGGTCGGTGCCCAGCCCGAGCGGCCGATCGGGACCCCGCTCTCCGGATTGATCGCCGGGCTGAGGACCGGCAGGTGCGGCGGACGGCACCGGGGCGTGCCCGTGGTGTGCGGGGGCGTGCCCGGGGTGCCCGTGCCCGGGGTGCCCGTGCCCGGGGTGCCCGTGCCCGGGGCCGGGCGGCGCCGGAGCATGGTGTTCGCCGCCCTTACCGATGTCGGTGCCCGGTCTCGGGGGCAACGCCCTGCCGGAAGCGGGCAATCGTCTGGGAGCGGTCACCTCGTCCATCTCGGGGGCGGGTGGTGGCGTCGCGGAGACCGACGGGATGCGCAGGCCGTCCTTCGGACGGATGACGACCACCGTCTGGTCGCCGTCGCCGTCGCCGTCGCCGTCGCCGTCGCCGTTGTCCGCCGGTCCGGCGTTCTCCCGTGGCGTGATCGGGGCGATCGGGCCATGGGACACCGCTTCGTGGGCGGGAGCCGATGCGTGGGAAGAGCTCGCCCCGGCGGCCTCGCCGCCCGTGTCGGGGACCGTACCGGCCGATGCGGCGCCGGTCGGCGTGTCGGCCACGACCCGGAGCATCGCGGCGGCCCTGCCCGCGGTCATCCGGGCCCGGTGGTCCTTCTCCAGCAGCCCGTTCAGGATCGGGCGCAGGGGCCCCGCCTGGGTGGGCGGATCGACGGTCTCGTTCATCAGCGCCTTCAGCGTCTCGCTGAGCGACCCCCGTTCGTAGGCCGGTCGGCCCTCGACCGCGAAATACAGGGTGGCGCCGAGCGACCAGAGGTCCGACTCGGGGCCGGTGTGCTCGCCACGCGCCCGCTCGGGAGCCGTGTAGCCGGGCGAGCCGATCACCATGCCGGTCTGGGTGAGGGCGCTGTCGCCCGCCGCCTTGGCGATGCCGAAATCGGTCAGTACGACCCTGCCGGTCTCGGTCAGCAGGACGTTGCTCGGCTTGACGTCCCGGTGCAGGATGCCCCGGGAGTGCGCGGCACGCAGCGCGCCCAGCAGGTCGTGGCCGATCTCGGCCACCAGCCGGGGCGGGAGCGGACCCTCCTCGTCGATCACCTGCTCCAGCGACCGGCCCTCGACCAGCTCCATGATGATCCAGGGGCTGCCGTCCGCCTCGATGGCGTCGTGGATGGTGGCGACGCAGGGATGGCTGATCTTCGCCGCCGTCCGGCCCTCGCGCAGCATGCGTTCTCGCAGCTCACGCCGTTGCCGGGGGTTGAGTCCGGGATCCTGCCGGATCTCCTTGATAGCGATCTCGCGGCCCAGTGCCCGGTCATAGGCACGCCAGACGGTGCCCATCGTCCCCCGGCCGATCGGCGCGCGGAGCTCGTAGCGGTGCGCGAGCAGCCGTGGTTGCAGTTCCGCCATATGAAGAAAGATAGCCATTTCACGTCGCGAACCGCTTGGGGGAGTGTCCGTCGATCATCGGTACGGCGAAGATCTGCGCGACGTGACCCGTCACCTGAGGAAGTCGCGGGGCCAGAAGCGCCTGGGCACGACCATCTTGAACACCCCGGCGAGCCGCCGCATCAGCGGGCTGCGGACCATCTGGTGAAGTGCCGGCTCGGCCGGCTTGCGGTGCACGCCCTCGGCCGGGCGGCGCCGCGGCGGGGTCGCCGCCGTCAAGTGATCGCGTTGGTACCCGAAGTGCTGCTGCGTGTGCTGGTACGCCTGGCCGTACGGCCAGGGGTGGTCGTGGTTCGACATCGCGGCATCCGGGAACTCGCGCGGAGGCGGCTGAGGTGGTGCCTGGTGTGGCTGTGACGGTTGCGGCCGGCCGTAGTGCTGCGGCTGACCGTGCTGGGACTGCGCCTGCTGCGGTGGAACCTGCTGCGGCTGGGTGTGGTGCGGTGGCTCGCCGTAGTGCGGTGCACTGTACTGCGGTGGACTGTATTGAGGCCGGGGCTGGGACTGCGTGGACGAGGTGTGCGGGAACATGCGCAGTCGCGGCCGCGACTCCGCCCGGTGCTGCCCCCGATGCGGTGGCTTACGGGTGAATCCGGGGGGCGACGGCGGAGGGGTCGGGGTACGGCGGGGCTGCGGGCCGTACTCCTCCACGGTGTCGCCCGACGCGATCCTGGACAGAATGAGCGCCGCGCGGACGCTGTCGATTCGCGCGGCGGGGTCGATCTGGAGCAGCCCGCGCAGCACCGGGGCGAGCGGACCGGCCCGCTCCATGGGGATCGGCGCGCCGCTCGTGAGGGCGGCCAGCGCGGCGGCGGCCGTACGACGGCCGTGCAGGCCGCGGCCCTCGACCGCCGTGTAGAGGGTCGCACCGAGCGACCACAGGTCGGCCGCCGGGCTGGCCTTGGCGCCGAGGACCCGCTCCGGTGCGATGTATCCGGCCGAGCCGAGCACGATGCCGGCCTGCGTGATCGACTTGTCGCCCTCAACGGCGGCCAGACCGAAGTCGGTCAGTACGGCACGGTCCTCGGTGACCAGCACGTTGCTCGGCTTGACGTCCCGGTGCAGGATGCCCTTCGCGTGGACCGCGCGGAGCGCGCCCAGGACCTGCCGGCCGATCTCGGCGACCTGGCGCGGAGGCAGCGGCCCCTCCCGCCTGACGAGCTCCTCGAGGGACTGCGCCTTGAGTAGCTCCATCACGATCCACGGCCGGTCGTCCTCGGTGATCACATCGAAGATGGTGATCACGGAGGGGTGGGCGACCATGGCGGTCGCCCGGCCCTCCCGTTCGGTCCTGGCGCACAGCTCGGCGCGCAGGTCCTCGTCGAGGACCAGCGGCAGCCGCACCTCCTTGACCGCCACGTCACGATCGAGAAGTTCGTCCCTCGCGCGCCAGACGGTGCCCATTCCGCCGCGGCCGACCGGCTCCAAAAGCCGGTAGCGCGCGGCAAGCAGGTATCCGGAGGGCGCACGCATGGGTGGCAGCTTACCGATTTGCGCGATGCGACCTGTAGAGACCATGCCGGGAAATTGTTGAGATCTTCTGTCAAAAGTTTTGACAGCTTCCAGCAGTGTTCACCTGCGGCCGATGGTCAGGACCGGTCCAGAGGCGTCCTGGAAGAAGTCGTTGCCCTTGTCGTCGACGACGATGAAGGCCGGGAAGTCCACGACCTCGATCCGCCAGACGGCCTCCATCCCCAGCTCCGGATACTCCAGGACCTCGACCTTCTTGATGCAGTCCTGGGCGAGGCGGGCCGCGGGACCGCCGATCGAGCCGAGGTAGAAGCCGCCGTGCTCGCGGCAGGCGTCGGTCACCTGCTTGGACCGGTTGCCCTTGGCCAGCATGACCAGTGAGCCGCCCGCCGCCTGGAACCGCTCCACGTAGGAGTCCATCCGCCCGGCCGTGGTCGGCCCGAAGGACCCGGAGGCGTACCCCTCGGGGGTCTTCGCCGGTCCCGCGTAGTAGACGGCGTGGTTCTTCAGGTATTCGGGCATCTCCTCGCCCGCGTCGAGCCGTTCGCCGATCTTGGCGTGGGCGATGTCGCGGGCCACGACGAGGGGACCGGTGAGCGACAGTCGCGTCTTGACCGGATATTTCGTGAGCTCGGCGAGGATTTCCGGCATCGGGCGGTTGAGGTCGATGCTCACGACGTCGTCGGAGAGGTGCTCCTCGGTCGTGTCGGGGAGGAATCGGGCCGGGTCGGTCTCCAGCCGCTCCAGGAAGACGCCGTCCGGCGTGATCTTCGCCAGCGCCTGCCTGTCGGCGCTGCAGCTCACCGCGATCGCGACCGGGCACGAGGCGCCGTGGCGCGGCAGCCGGATCACCCGGACGTCGTGGCAGAAGTACTTGCCGCCGAACTGGGCCCCGATGCCGAGCCGCTGGGTCAGTTCGAAGACCTTCTTCTCCATCTCCAGGTCGCGGAAGCCGTGGCCGCTCACCGATCCCTCGGTGGGGATGCCGTCGAGGTAGCGGGCCGAGGCGTACTTGGCGGTCTTCAGCGCGTACTCCGCGCTCGTGCCGCCGACGACGATCGCCAGATGGTACGGCGGGCAGGCGGCGGTGCCGAGCGAGCGGATCTTCTCCTCCAGGAACTGGAGCATCCGCTTCTCGTTGAGCACGGCCTTGGTCTCCTGGTAGAGGAAGGACTTGTTGGCCGAGCCGCCGCCCTTGGCCATGAACAGCAGCTTGTACTCGTCCGGGTGGCCCAGGGGGTCCTCGGCGTACAGTTCGATCTGCGCGGGGAGGTTGCTGCCGGTGTTCTTCTCGTCCCACATCGTCAGCGGGGCCATCTGGGAGTAGCGCAGGTTGAGACGCGTGTAGGCGTCGTACACGCCCCGGCTGATGTGCTCGGCGTCCCGCCCGTCGGTCAGCACGTGCCGGCCGCGCTTGCCCATCACGATCGCGGTGCCGGTGTCCTGGCACATCGGCAGCACGCCGCCGGCGGAGATGCCCGCGTTCTTCAGCAGGTCGAGTGCGACGAACCTGTCGTTGCCGCTGGCCTCCGGATCATCGATGATCTTGCGGAGCTGGGCCAGGTGAGATGGCCGAAGATAGTGGGAGATGTCGTGGATCGCGGTCTCGGTGAGCAGGCGCAGGGCCTCCGGGTCGACCTCCAGGAACCGACGCCCTGCCGCCTCGACGACGCGCACCCCCTCGGCGGTGATCAGGCGGTACTCGGTGTCGTCCGCCCCAAGCGGCAGCAGGTCGGTGTAGTCGAACTCCGGCATGTCCTCGGTCCTCTGTTCTGCCTCATCTGAGTCGGTCGGGGCTGTGCCGTACGGCGAACCGGCCGCGGGTACCCGCCCCACCAAAGGGTAAGGCCCGCCGAACAGACCTCAGGGTGGGCCCTTCGCTCCGGGAGTGTGCGGTGGTGGCGGCGTTCTCGTCACGTCGGTCGCACGCGGGTTCGCGACGCCGCGCGGTCCGCGGGCCGGAAGCCGCGGGCCAGCACGATGATCACTGCGGCGAGCACCAGCGGGGTGGCGAAAGCGATCCGGTAGTCCGTGGCGTCGGCGATGCCGCCGACGAGCGCGGCTCCGGCGATGAAGCCGACGTAGTTGAACATGTTCACCCGTGCGATGGCCACGCCGCTGCCGGTCGGGTCGAGCCGCCCGGCGGCGGAGAACGACTGCGGGGCGATGACGGAAAGGCCGATGCCGGTCAGGGCGAAGCCCGCGATCGCCCACACCTCGGCCGAGGCCGTCACGATCGCCGCGAACCCCAGCGTGGCGACGACCGCGCCGATCCGGACGATCGCGGCCGGGCCGTACCTGCGGACCGCGAAATCGCCGCCGATCCTGACGAGGAACGTGGTGGCCTGGTACGCGCCCAGCGCCAGCGGGACCACACCGGCCGGGGCGTGCGTGACCTTCTCCATGAAGACCGACCCGAAGTTCGAGATCGAGGAGTCGCCGACATAGAGGAAGGCCATCGCCAGGCAGAGCGGAATGACCGGCCTCCAGGGAACACGGGACGCGTCGTTCGCCACTCGCGTTTCCGGTGTCACGCCGCTGCTCCGGGTCCGCTCCTCGGCCGGGCCGTACAGCCAGGCGGCGGCGGCGATCGAGGCGACGGCGGCCGGGACGAGCGCGATCGCGAACGTGGCCGCCAGGCTCAGGCCCGTGTCAGCCGCGGCGGAGGCCCAGAGCGCGCCGATGACCGCGGCCAGGCTCCACAGCGCGTGGAAACCGGTGAGCACCGGCCTGCCGTACCTGCGCTCGACCGCGACGCCCTGCATGTTCATGCCGGCGTCGACGGTGCCCAGCCCCAGGCCGAACAGCACGACGGCCGCCACCAGCGTTGGTACGTCGGTGGCGAGCCCGGCGAGCACGACGGCCGCGCAGGTGAACGGCTGGGCCGGGCGGAGCACCCGGCGGCTGCCGAACCGCGCGGCGAGGACCCCGGCGAGCACGCTGCCCACGCCCGCGACGACCGGGGCGACGAGAAGCAGGATCGCGAGTTCGCCGTCCGTCAGTCCGTGCTTCTTCTGCAGCGTGGCCACCTGGGTGAGCAGGGTGGCGAAGGTGAGGCCCTGGACGGCGAAGACGGCGTACGTCGCCAGCCGTGCCCGCCGGTCGCGTGGGATGGGCACCGCTGCCTCCGGAAACATGAGGGGGGTTCGGATTTCGCCAGATTAGAATTCCCGGCTCGGCAGGTCAATGCGTTCTTCGGCGGGTCCGTTTACGCTCGATGTCGTGAGCGAGTTCCAGTCCCAGCCGAGCAGGTGGATCTCCGCGTTCCTGACGCCGCGGGTGTCCGACGCACCGGACCCGGGTGAGCTGCGCGCGTCGGACCGGGACCGGGAACGGGTGATCGCCGTGCTGGCCGAGGCGGCCGCCGACGGCCGGCTCTCCCTCGACGAGCATGAGGAACGCGTCGATCAGGCCTGGGCCGCCCGGACGCTTGGCGAGCTGGCCCGGCTCACCGTCGACCTGCTGCCTCCGGAGAGCCAGCCGTTCCGGATGGACAACCGGCCCGTGACGGCCCTGTTCCGCAGCGAGAGCCGTACCGGCCGGTGGGTCGTGCCGGCCGAGGTGCCGGTCACCTCCCTGGGCGGGAAGGTGACCATGGATCTGTGCGAGGCCCTGCTGCGGTCGCGCCGGGTCGTGGTCCAGCTCGCCGTGCTGGCCGGCACGGTCACGCTGATCGTGCCCGAGGGCGTACGGATCGTGACCGCGCCGTCGGCCCGCGTGGGCTCGGTCAAGAACGAGGTACGGCTGCCGCCGGGCGCGACCGATTACGCCCAGGACGCCCCCGTCATCGAACTGGCGGGATTCGTCTTCGCCGGGAAGGTGGTGGCCCGCTCCCCGAAACGACCACGCAAGGGATTCTTCCGGCGTTAGCCGCGCTCTCCCGAGGCACTCTCGGACGGCGGTGTCGCGGAGGTGTGCTCAGACGGCGGTGTCGAAGTTGATGGCGCTGTAGGCGCCCAGCTTCCAGAGCTGGTGCTCGCTTTTGATCTTGCGGATCGTTCCGGACCGGCCGCGCATGACCAGGGAGTGGGTGACGGCGGCGCCGGCCTGGAAGCGTACGCCGTGCATCAGCTCGCCGTCGGTGATCCCGGTGGCCGCGAAGAAGACATCGTCGGAGCGCACCAGGTCATCGGTGGTCAGCACCTGCTTCAGGTCGAGCCCGGCGTCGGTGGCCCGGCGGCGCTCATCGTCGTCGCGCGGCCACAGCTTGCCCTGGATGACGCCGCCCATGCACTTCATGGCGCAGGCCGCGATGATGCCCTCCGGGGTTCCGCCGATCCCGAGCATCAGGTCGACTCCGGTCCCGTGGCGGGCCGCCATGATCGCGCCGGCCACGTCGCCGTCGGTGATGAACCTGATCCTCGCCCCGGTCTCCCTGATCTCCTTCACGATGTTGTCGTGCCGTGGGCGGTCGAGGATCACCACGGTCACGTCGGACGGCTTGGCGCCCTTGGCCCTGGCGACCGCCCTGATGTTGTCGCCGACCGGCGCCTCGATGTCGACCTGGTCGGCGGCCTGCCGGCCCGTCACGAGCTTCTCCATGTAGAACACGGCGGACGGGTCGTACATCGAACCACGCTCGGCGACCGCGATGACGGAGATCGCGTTGTTCATGCCGAGCGCGCACAGCCGGGTCCCGTCGATCGGGTCGACCGCCACGTCGCAGTCGGCGCCGGTGCCGTCGCCGACGTCCTCGCCGTTGTAGAGCATCGGGGCGTTGTCCTTCTCGCCCTCGCCGATCACCACTGAGCCGTTCATGGAGACCGTGTTGATGAGCTGCCGCATGGCGTTGACGGCGGCGCCGTCCGCCCCGTTCTTGTCGCCGCGGCCCACCCAGCGGGCGGCGGCCATCGCGGCCGCCTCGGTCACCCGGACCAGTTCGAGGGCCAGGTTGCGGTCTGGTGCGTGCTCGCCGGTCGCCAGCGGGGCCGGAACGTGATCAGACATCGATCCCCTTAAAAGTCGGATTCACTATCTCGTGCCCTTCGTGCCGGTCTTTATGTCGTCTCGGTCGATCAGGGCAATTAGTGATCGTAGTTCTTTAAGTGTTTTTTGTCCGATTGGTCTGAACCTGTTGTCGCTGGTCGGCGGCCATTTGCCGCCGGATCACTCGGGATCTGACCGGCCGGGATATCCTTCGCCGACATGAGCGGCGACATGGAGCAGACGGCGACGACGCGCGAGTCGGACCACGGTGCGGCGGCGGCTCGGGATCACGGCGTGGCCACCCGCGGGGCGGCCACGCGGGTCGCGCTCCTGGAGGCGGCCAGGGAGGTGTTCGTCACCCGGGGCTTCGCCGAGGCCGGGGTGACCGACGTGGTGCGGCGGGCCGAGGCCAGCGTGGGCAGTCTCTATCACCATTTCTCCGGCAAGGCGGATCTCTACCTCACGCTGTTCGAGGAGTTCCAGCAGCGGCAGACACAGCGGACCTGGGACGCGGTCCAGGCCGCCCGCGCCGCCGGGGAGACGGATCCGATGCCGCAGTTCCTGGCGGGAGCCCGGGCCTACCTGGAGGGCTGTCTCGACGAACGCGATCTGGCCGCGCTGTTCCTCAGGGGGGACGCCCCGCCCGGTTTCGAGGTCACCATGCGTGACCGGCTGCGTCAGTGGGCCAGGCGGACGGCCGCGCTTTTCGAGCACGAGGACGCTCTGGTCGTGGTCGTGACGGGAGCACTGGCGGCCGTCGTGCAGGAGGTGACGCTCTCGGAGGATCCGGTGGCGGCCCGGCGGATGGTCGAGGAGGCACTTGTCCTCATCGGCGGCATTCGGCGCCCCTGAACCCCCCGGAGCTGGTACGGCCACCGGTCCGGGTGACCGGTAGTCTCGCTCGTGTGGGACGGTTCACTCAGGGGATCTACGGTTACGTGTTCGCGGTGCTCGTCTGCCTCGCCGGCGTCGGGCTTTTCCTGCTCGTCACACCGCAGAGCCGGACCGAGCACATTCCCCGGGTGAACTATTCGATCGACCAGGCCAACGCCGCGAGGGCCGCGACGTACGAGATCGTGTCGCCGCGTGAGGTGCTGCCGGACTGGGTGCCGAACAGCTCGACCCTCACCGACGAAGGCGGTGCCGTGACCTGGCGACTGGGCTTCGCCACCGCGCAGCGGCAGCACGCGATGCTGGCGCAGAGCGACGAGCGGCCGCTCGATGACTTCGCCAACCGGATGGCCAACACCGACAAGGTCACCGGAAGCCGCGATATCAACGGAGAGACCTGGCAGGAGCGGATCCGCCAGGACAAGAACCAGCGGTCGCTGGTGCGGATCCTCCCCGATCGCACCGTCGTCGTCACGGGCACCGCCGACTGGGCGGAGCTCACCGCTCTCGCAGAGTCGCTGGTCGCCCAGCCCAGGCCCGCCGCGACCGTCTCCGCCACGTCCTGACAGACCTGCCGGCGTGGTCAGAACGGGGCGTCCGCCGAGCCGTTCCGCTGGGGCTCCTGCCGCTGGGCGATCGCGGTCGCCAGCTTCGCGCGTGCCCCCTGAAGCCACTCCTCACAGATGGCGGCCAACCGCTCGCCGCGCTCCCATAGTTCGATGGACTGCTCGAGCGTCAGCCCGCCGGTCTCCAGGCGGCGCACCACGTCGGTGAGTTCCTCTCGCGCCTGCTCGTACGACGGCGTCTGCTCAGCCGAGGACTGCTGAGAACCCTGCTTCGCCGTGTTCCCGGTGGTGCTCTTCGTCATCGGATCCTCCCGTGGATACTCCGGGCTTCAGCCTCCGGGGCCGGCCGCAGAGCACCAGCCTGGCAACGCCCGGCCGTCGGCGCAACCGGGAGGGTGGCGGGTGCCCGACGCGCTCATCGCCTCTCCTGCGAGGACTGAACCGAACTGTGATGTCGTTGTCAGGTGTTCACCTGACACGCCCGAATTCGCGCCGTCCCTAGGCTCGCAACAGCCGATGTACAGGCACTCCAGGGGGCGAGGTAGAGGACATGAATCACGGCATCCCGGCATGCGCTTTCGCCGCGGACCACGGTGCTCGAGCTTCGGGAGGCATCGGTCCGACATCGCCGATGGCGTTCCTGAACGCGGTTCTCGAACGAGGGCGGGAACCAGGGGACCGCCGGGCGATCGCCGGTCAGTGCTAGGGGGCGCAATGTCCACCCCGTACCCTCCGTCTCCGGGACCGGACCCCGCTTGGTCGCCGCCGGGACACCGCATGCCGGGGCCACCGGGTCCGCCGCCTGGGCCGCCGGGTCCGCCGGGACATCGCATGCCCGGGCCGCCGGGTCCGCCGCCCGGGCCACCGGGCCGGCATCCCGGTGGTTTTCCACCGGCACGACCGGGGGGACCGATGCCGGGGGGACCGATGCCGGGAGCACCGCCACCGGGCGGCCCCGGCGGGCCGTGGCCGCCGGCACCGCGCAGGGGGTCCGGCGGGAAGGGGCCGCTGATCGCCATCGTGCTCGGCGTCGTGCTGGTCGCCGGAGCGGCCGGAGGCTGGATGTTCCTACGCGACGGTGACGGAGCACCCGGATCGTCCATCGGCTCCGTCCAGGACCGGCGTGATCCGGCCCGGCCGCCGACGACAGAACCGGTGAAGACGGACGAGCCGGTGAAACTGCGGCCGATCACCGGCGACCAGCTCTGCGCCGCCATTCCGGACGGCGTACGCAAGACCCTGGTCGCCGATGGCCGGTACGGCGGGAGGGACGTGTCCACCGGGGCCGCCACCGAAACCGAGAAGCGGGCGGCCTGCAGGTGGTCCAACAACAAAATGGACGTCGGCAACGGCGTCATCGGCCATCGCACGCTGAGCATCTCGGTGGAGGCCCAGAGCACTGAAAGGCAGAACGTGGTCGAGCGCGCGAAGGAGCGGTTCGACAGGGACAAGGAGGCGCATGAGCGGCGGGTCAACGTCCGGGATGGCAAGCGGGTCGACGGGAGGACCTCCGGATCGGCGTTCGGCGGTCTCGCCGAGCTGAAGTACGGCGACGCGTCGTACAGCCAGACCTCGCTCGGGACCAGCGGCATCAAGGCCGGCGTGTTCGTCCGGCAGGGGCCGTGGCTGATCGAGGTCTCGTACAGCGGGAGCAACCGCACCGGGCGCAAGTATCCCTCGGGCGACGAGGTGCGGGCCGCGGCCGGCAAGGTCGCCGAGCTCATCACCGCGGAGATGGCCAAGGACGCAGGCAAGGTGAAGCTCGACGGTCCGTGCGCCATCCTCACCGTCAAGGACATCGAGTCGGCGTTCTTCCCCACTGTTTCCGGGCCATCCGTCAGCGGTAACGACGGCAGGATCCAGCAGACCACCTGCACCTGGAACCTCAGAGAGCCGGTCGCGCACAGGCCCGGGGAGGAGTACACCGCTCGGGGCGGGGAACTGCGCGTTCACATGGTCGACTGGGGTGACGGCGACCTCGGGTCGAAGTTCCAGTTCGACCGGGACGCCAAGAAGTACGACCGCTACCGTGCCAAGGAAGGCATCGGCAACGACAACATTCACATCGACTACGAGCCCCGCCGGGAGCTCTCCGGGCTCGGCGAGCGGGCCTTCGCCGTGGTGTCCGCCACCACAAGGCCGGGGCGGCCGGACGAGGACCCCATGCAGGAAATTCTGATCAAGGTGCTGGTCGGCGACCGGACGGTCGAACTCGTCTTCAGAGGAACGACGACCGGTGGTGGCATCGTCGGCGCCGGAGGCTACCAGAAGCCGATCTTCGAGTCCTCGGTCGCGCAGCCGGCCGTAGAGCGGTTGGCCAGAGCCTTTCTCGCCGGTCTGAAATGACCGGCGGCGCCGAGGCCATCAGGGTGCGCCGCCCAGCGCGACGACATGAGTCACGCCAAACCGAGAGGGCGGGTGGCTAGGCTACGTCACGTCGAGATCGCGAGACGGGCGAGACGGGCGGGCCGAGCGAGGTGACGGGTGGCTGGGCAGGCGGCGCGGCTGCTGGTGCGGTTCGGCCGCCGGTACGCGGCCGCCGTGCGCCTGGCGACCCTGGTTCCGATCTGCGCGATCGCCCTGTTCCGGGCACCTCCTGAGCACCTGGCGGCCACCGTGTCCGTGGCCGGTGCGGCGGCGGCCTGGACCTGCTGCTACGTGTGGTGGCTCAGCTCGGGCCGGGGCGCGCTGCCGGTCGCGCTGGACGTGGTCGTCCTGCTGGGGTTGTCCGCGAGCGTGTTCTGGACCGACGCCATCGAGGACCGCAACACCGGATGGCTGCGGCTGCTGATCACCTTCGCCTGTGTGACGTGCCAGTGGCACACCTCGCCGATGGTGGGAGGTGCGGCGGCGGTGGCGGCCGGGGGCGGGGCAGCGGGCGTCCTCGCCGCGGCGGGAGCGGCGGAGGTGGACGCGAGCCTGCTCAGCGGGCAACTGTGGGCGGTGCCGGCAGCCGGACTGTCCAGAGCGGCGTGGGTGCTCGTCCGCCACGCCGCTGACCGGGCCGACCGGATCACGGCCGAGGCCGCCCGGGTCCGCGGCGAGTCGATGGTGGCCGCGGCCGTGCGCGCCGAGGAACGCGAGTTCGCCAACTCACTGCACGACACGGCGGCCACGACCCTGCTGATGGTCGGCACCGGCCAGGTGCGCTCAGACGCGGGCTGGCTGGCTCCGCAGGCCCGCCGCGACCTGGACCGGCTACGTTCCGACAGCGGGCGGACGGCCCGGCACACCGACCTCGTCGATCTGCTGTGCGCCGACCTCGACGCGACGCAACTGGCCGTGGAGTTCGATGCCCCCGCGCGGCTGGTGCTCCCGTTCGACAGTGCCAGGGCCATCGCCGACGCGGCGCGGGAAGCCCTCACGAACGTGCGCCGCCACGCGGGCACGGCGCGGGCGACCGTCCGGCTGAGTGGGAACGCCCGGGCGCTGCGGCTCGACATCGCCGACCGGGGAAAGGGGTTCTCGCTCGCGGACGTGCCGGAGACCCGGCGCGGTCTGCGCGAGTCCGTACGCGGCAGGATGGACCGCGTCGGTGGTACGGCCACGATCACCTCCGCTCCGGGTGAGGGCACCCTCGTACGGCTGGAATGGCGGGCCGGGGATGAGTGACGCCGTCGAGGTGCGGACCCTGGAGCAGTTGCGGCGTGGCCTGCGGATCGCGACGCTGCTCGTCGCCGTGGCGATCGTGTTTGGTCTCGGGTTGTCCGCCATGCTGCGTCGCCTGGACGTCTACGAGCCGGCACTCGCGCAGGTGGCGGCCTTCGCGGTGCTGGGCGCGGTGCTCGCCGCCGAGTTCGTGCTGCTCGTGCGGCGGCGATCGTGGGGCGCGCCGCGCCTGGCGGTCATCGCCGTAGTGCTCGCCGCGTCAGCCCTGTCGTACGCGACACTGCCGGACGGGCGCACCTCGACCGCCGTGGACTGGATCTTCGGCGCCGCCAACTGGGTAGGTGTCGTCGTGCTGCTGGACCGCCCGCTGCGAAGCTCGGCGGTGTTCCTGCTCGCCCACGAGTTCACCGCCCTGGTTCACCTGCTGGTGTTCGACGAGCCCAGCCGCGAGGCGCTGGCCCGGTTCGCCACGGGCTCGGTGAGCGTGGTCGGCTTCCCGCTGTGCGTGGCCGTGGTCGCGACGATCCTGCACGGGCTCAGCGCCGCGGCGGCGGCCTCGCACCGGCAGATCGAAGAGGCGCGCGTCGCCGAGGCCGTCGCGGCGGAGTCCCACCGCCGCCGGCAGCGGCGGTTCGCCGAGTTGTCGGCGACCACGATCCCGCTGCTGAAAGGGCTCGCCGACGGCTCGCTCCGCCCCGAGGACCCGGCGGTCCAGCGGCGCTGCGCCATCGAGGCGGCCAGGATGCGCCGGCTGTTCGCCGAGGCCGACACTGTGCAGAACCCCCTGCTGCACGAGCTGCGACACTGCGCCGATGTGGCCGATCGCAAGGGCGTGACGGTAGAGCTGGACGCACGCGGCCAGTGGCCTGCCCCGCCCCTGGCCGTCCGGCGCGATCTCACCGAGGCGGTGCTGACCACGCTCGCCACCGCCGATTCCCGGGCGCGGGTCACCGTCGTGGGCAGTGCGGACCTGGTGTCGGTCAGCGTCGTCGCGGACTGCGGCGAGGTGGACCTCCCGAGCCCGGCGGCACCCGGCGTCCAGGTCGAGACGTTGAAAACGGACGACATGGTATGGATGGAGGCCCGATGGCAGCCGACCCGGCAGCTGATGAACCGATAACCGCGGTGATCGTGGATGATCATGCGGCGATCGCCGCCGGCGTTCGCTCCTGGTGCGCCCAGGCGGTGCCGCCGATCGAGGTCATCGACGCAGGGGACCGGCTGGCCGACGTCTGGACCGACTCGGGCGCCGACGCGCACGTGGTGATCTTCGATTTGGAGCTGGTGCCGGGCCGGCCGGACTTCGGCGAGCTGCGGCGGCTGGTCGACAGCGGCAGGCGTGTGGTCGTGTATTCCCAGCACGCCGACGACGTGACCGTGATCAAATGCATCGACCTCGGCGCGCTCGCCTACCTGACCAAGCGCGAAGGATCCGATCACCTGGTGCCCGCCATCAGGGCGGCCGCGCGGGGCGAGCCCTACACCACGCCGTCGCTGTCCGGGGCCCTCATCTCCGACGACGCCCCCGGTCGGCCGCGCCTGTCCCAGCGCGAAACCGAGGTGCTGCGGGCGTGGTTCGCGTCCTCGTCCAAGCAACTCGTCGCCGCGAAGCTCAACATCACCGTCAAGACCGTCGACACCTACATCTCGCGGGTGCGGGTGAAGTACGCCAACGTGGGACGGCCCGCGCGGACCAAGAGCGAACTCGTCGGCCGCGCCCTGGACGACGGGCTCATCACCCTCGCCGAGCTCAACCAGACCGTGACGCCGCTGTAGGGGTCACCGGACACGGCCGGCCAGGCCACGGTTCCCACGATAGATGCCGTCACCGACGTATCGCTGCTCGTGGTGGAGCGCCCACCCTTAAGAATGTCCGCTTTGGGTATGTATGGGCCGTTTGCTGGGTTCCGTAGTGATGTAGCGACACATCGACGGGGGCGGCGGTATGTGTGGCATCAGCGGCTGGGTCGATTACGGACGCGACCTCCGGTTGGAGCAGGAGACCGTGCAGGCCATGACGGACACGATGGCGTGCCGGGGGCCCGACGCCGGAGGGACCTGGTTCGGCCGGCACGCCGCGTTCGGCCACCGGCGGCTGGCCGTCATCGACATCGAGGGCGGGCGACAGCCCATGATCGCCGAGCGGGACGGCGAGACCGTGGCCGCGTTGACCTACAGCGGCGAGGTCTACAACTTCCGGGAGCTGCGTACCGAGCTCATCGGGCTCGGCCACGCTTTCCGTACCCAGAGCGACACCGAGGTCGTGCTGGAGGCGTACCTGGAGTGGGGTGAGGACCTCGTCGAGCGCATCAACGGCATGTACGCGTTCGCGATCTGGGATGCCAGGCGCGAGGAGCTGCTGCTGATCCGCGATCGGATGGGCATCAAGCCGCTCTACTACTACCCGACGCCTCAGGGGGTGCTGTTCGGCTCGGAGCCCAAGGCCATCCTCGCCAACCCGCTCGCCGAACGGGTCGTCGACGCCGACGGCCTGCGTGAGCTGCTGGCCTTCGTGAAGACGCCGCAGCGCGCGGTCTTCCGTGGCATGTACGAGGTGCGTCCCGGTCACATCGTCCGGGTGCGCAGGGAGGGCGTCGGCGGGCACCGCTACTGGCGGCTGGAGGCCCGCGAGCACACCGACGACCTGCCCACGACCATCCGTACCATCCGCGAGCTGCTCGACGACATCATCGCCCGCCAGCTCATCTCCGACGTACCCCTGTGCACGCTGCTCTCCGGCGGCCTCGACTCCAGCGCGGTGACCGCGCTCGCCGCCCGCGCGCTGGAGAACTGGGGAAGGGTCCGGTCGTTCTCGGTGGACTTCACCGGATACGCGGAGAACTTCCAGCCCGACGACATGCGCGACACCCCGGACACTCCGTACGTCCAGGACGTCGTACGGCACGTCGGCTCAGATCATCGTGACATCGTGCTGAACTCGGCCGACCTGATGGACCATGACGTGCGGGCCGCCGCGCTGCGGGCCCGCGACCTGCCGCTGGGCCTGGGCGACCTGGACACCTCGCTGTATCTGCTGTTCAAGGCGATCCGCTGCCACTCGACGGTGGCGCTGTCGGGGGAGTCCGCCGACGAGGTGTTCGGCGGATACCGGTGGTTCCACGAGCCGGCCGCCGTCAACGCCGACACCTTTCCCTGGCTCGCCATCCCGGGCATCGCCGAGCAGTCGACGCGGGGCCGCTTCTTCGACGAGCATCTGCTGCGCAAGATCGACCTGCCCGCCTACCGGGCCGACGGCTATCAGCAGGCCCTGGCCGAGGTGCCCCATCTCCCGGGCGAGACCGGCCTGGAGAAGCGGATGCGGGAGATCGGCTACCTGCACCTCACCCGGTTCGTACAGATTCTGCTCGACCGCAAGGACCGGATGAGCATGGCCGTCGGCCTCGAGGTGCGGGTGCCGTTCTGCGACCATCGGCTCGTGCAGTACGTCTTCAACACGCCGTGGGCGATGAAGACCTTCGACGGGCGGGAGAAGAGCCTGCTGCGCGCCGCGGTGGAGGACGTGCTGCCGCGCTCGGTGGTCGAGCGCCGCAAGGTTCCCTACCCCTCGACCCAGGACCCGGCCTACGAGCAGGCGCTGCGTACCGAGCTGGCCGATCTGATCGCGGACGGCGACTTCGCCGCGGCACCCCTGGTGGACACGAGGAAGATCCGCAACGTGCTCGACCAGCCCGTGGGCGCGGTCAGCTTCCAGGGAGCCCGGTCGGCGATCGAGGGCCTCCTGCAGTTCAACGCCTGGTTGGAGGACTACGGCACCCGCCTCGCCCTCTAACCTCCGCCGTGATCTTGCGAATTCTCGCACATGTCCGCTGTGAGCTGGGCAGACCCTCTCCGTGATCTTGCAAAAACGGCGAGGATGTGCCCCCACCTGCACATTCGTCTTTCGTGATCTTGCAGTGAAGAGTGCAAGATCACGGAAGGTGAATGTGCGGGTCAGAGTGTGATCGAGAGAGTTTCTGCAAGATCAGCGAGGGTGGACCGCAGGTCAGATGGGCGGCCTGCGAGTAATTACAAGATCACCCTGGGGGTGGGGGGTCATGACGGGGAGGTGGTGACGCTGATGCGGTCGTCGGAGAAGCGGATCGTGAGCTCGTCACCGGGCTTCACGTCGGCGGCCAGCCGTACGACCTCGCCCGAGGGCCGTTGTGCGATGGCGTAGCCGCGCTCCAGCGTGGCGGCGGGCGACAGCGCGACCAGGCGGGCGCGGAGATGCTCCAGGGAGTCGGCCGAGCGGTCCAGCGAGGACGTCAGACAGCGCCTGGACCGGTCGCGCAGCGCGTCGACCTGCTCGGCCCGGCGGTCGAGTTCGCGCACCGGATCGGCGAGCGAGGGCCGCGAGCGGACCGAGTCGAGCCAGGAGAGCTCCCGCTCGATCCAGCCGCGGACGACCCGGCGGCCCCGGTCCCTCAGCTGGCGGACCAGCGTCAACTGCTCGCCCACGTCCGGGACGACCTTCTTGGCCGCGTCGGTGGGCGTCGAGGCCCGCACATCGGCCACGAGGTCGAGCAGCGGGGTGTCCTGCTCGTGGCCGATCGCGCTGACCACGGGCGTGCGGCAGGCCGCGACGGCCCGCACCAGTGACTCGTCGGAGAACGGCAGGAGATCCTCCAGAGAGCCGCCGCCTCGCGCGATCACGATGACGTCGACCTCGTGGTCACCGTCGAGCCTGCGCAGCGCCTCGGTCACCTCTCCCACGGCGTACGGCCCCTGCACCGCCACGGTCTCCACCTTGAAGCGGACGGCGGGCCAGCGCCGCCGGGAGTTCTCCAGGACGTCGCGCTCGGCCGCCGAGTCGCGTCCGCAGATCAATCCCACCGTGCCCGGCAGGAACGGCAGCCGCCGCTTGCGGTCGACGTTGAACAGGCCCTCGGCGGCCAGCACCTGACGCAGCCGTTCGAGCCGGGCCAGCAGTTCTCCGATGCCGACCGGCCGGATCTCCAGGGCGGTGAAGGCGAAAGACCCCTTGTTGACCCAGAAATCCGGCTTGACGTGCATGACGACCCGGGCACCGTCGACCGGGCGCGGGACGCTCGACTCGTAGACGGCACGCGTGCACGTGATCCTGGCCGAGACGTTGGCCACCGGGTCGCGAAGGGTCAGGAACACCGTGCCGCCACGCGCGGTCAGCTCGGTGATCTGCCCCTCCACCCACACGGTGCCGAGCTTGCCGATCCACTGCGCGACCATCTGCAGGACCGACCGGATCGGCAGCGGTGACTCCGGTGACGTCTTGGCGCTCACGTTGCCTCCTCGCGTGGTGGTGCGGCCCGGCGGTGCGCGTCGCGCTTCCGCCGGACCGCACCCGCACACTAACCACTCACACCGACATTCCGGTGGTCAGGCGCGAGGACCCGCGGGTCATGCCTCGGACTGGATCTTCGAAACGCGGTTCTGGAACAGCCGGACCACCTCCGGCCGGTTCAGGTTCGCCTGCTCGTAGTCGAGCAGCGCCTGCACCTGCTCCAGCGACTTGCCGCGGAGCCGCGCACGCAGCGAGGGGATCGTCAGCTCGCTGTAGTTCGGCATCGGCTCGCCGGACGCGGCGGCCACCGTTTCCGCCGGCTTGGCGGGCTTGGCCGTCTTCTTGGTGGCAGGCTTGGGCGCCGGCTTCGTGGCCTTGGCGGCCTTGGTGGCCTCGGCCGGCTCGGCGGCGGCAGCCGGCTCGGCCTGCTCAGCCGGCTCGGCGGCCTTCTTCTTGCGCGGGGCGCGGGCCGGCTTCGCCGGAGCCGCGGTTTCGGCGGCGGCGGGTTCCGCTGAGGTGGTCTCGGTAGCGGTTTCCACGGCCACCGGCTTCGGCGCCTCGGTCTCGGCCTCGGGTGCCGCGGCTTCGGGTGCCGCGGCTTCGGCCTCCGCCGCCGGGGCCGGCGTTTCGACGGCCGCTCCGGCCTCGGCATCGGCCGGTGCGGCAGGCTGCGCCGGCTTCTCGGCCTCCTTGACGTCCTCGGCCTCGGTCTTCTCGGCCTTCTCAGGCTCCTTGACCTCGGTCTTCTCGGGCTCCTCGGTCTTCTCGGGCTCCTTGGTCTTCTCGGCTTCGGTCGTCGGCTCGGCCTCGGCCTCCGTCTTCGAGGGGCGGGGCGCGTAGATGACCGGCTCAGGGCGCTTCGACTGCGCCTCGGCCGTCTCGGCCGCGGGCTGTGCCGTGGTGGTGGACTGTGCTGTCGTGGCCGGGGCTTCGGCGGACTGCTCGCCGTTGGGGCCCTCGCCACCGGTCAGGCGCTTGACGGTGAGTCGGACACGGTCGCCGAACTGCAGCGCCCTTCCCGCCCCCTGAAGGGCCGTCTGGAAGACGAGTACAGGTAGGTCCTTGGCCTTATTCGTAATGGCTTTAAGGACGGACATAGCGGCTCCTGGGGAGATCTGCTCTCGATTATCCAGTGTCCCAAGACCGGGGAGTGTTTCAAAAACGCTGCCCCCGGTTGCCCGTGGCGAGCGAGCGAGGCGCCGTCAGGGCCACGCGCAGCTGGGGGTGATTTCCGAAACGCGACCTGGCCGGGGAGCGTGTCGGATGCTCCCTGGGGTCAAGAGGCGGCTGGCGTTCCACCTAGCATAGGAACATGGACGCACAGACCCCCACGACCCGCCGGGTACTCGTCGCCAAACCGCGTGGCTACTGCGCCGGTGTGGACCGTGCGGTGGAAACCGTCGAGAAGGCGCTGGAGCGGTACGGCGCGCCGATTTACGTACGCAAGCAGATCGTGCACAACACCCACGTCGTGAAGACGCTGGAGGCGAAGGGCGCGATCTTCGTAGAGGAGACAGAGGCCGTCCCCGAGGGCGCGATCGTGGTCTTCTCCGCCCACGGCGTGGCGCCGAGCGTGCACGAGGAGGCGGCGGCCAGGCGGCTCAAGACGATCGACGCGACGTGCCCGCTGGTCACCAAGGTGCACAACGAGGCCAAGCGGTTCGCGGCCAAGGACTACGACATCCTGCTCATCGGCCACGACGGGCACGAGGAGGTCGAGGGCACGGCGGGCGAGGCGCCGGACCACATCCAGCTCGTCGACGGCTTCGACGGGGTGAGCGGTGTCACCGTACGCGACCCGGAGAAGGTCGTCTGGCTCTCGCAGACGACGCTGTCGGTCGACGAGACCACCGAGACCGTCGCCCGCCTGCGCGAGCGCTTCCCCAACCTGATCGATCCCCCGAGCGACGACATCTGCTACGCCACGTCCAACCGCCAGGCCGCTGTGAAGCAGATCGCGGCGGAGTCCGAACTGGTCGTCGTGGTCGGCTCGGCGAACTCGTCGAACTCCAAGCGCCTGGTCGAGGTGGCGAAGGACTACGGAGCCGAGGCCGCCTACCTGGTCGACGACGCCTCCTTCGTACGCGAAGAGTGGCTGGAGGGCGTGACCACGGTCGGCGTCACGAGCGGCGCATCGGTCCCCGAGGAACTGGTCGAAGGGGTGCTGGCGAAGCTGGCCGGGCTCGGCTTCGCCGACGTCCACGAGGTGGAGACCGTGAAGGAGAGCATGCGCTTCGCCCTTCCGCACGAGCTGCGCCGGGATCTGCGCGCCGGATAGTCACACGGATGGCCGCCGCGCCTCCCCGTCACCGCTCGTCGGCGGCTTTGCCGTACAGACGGGGTTCGAAGTAGCCCTCCGGCTCCGGGTCGAAGACCGCGGCGCGGCCGCGCCGCGGTCGGGAGTCCGCCCGGCCTCCACCCCTGGTACGGGCGGTGCCAGGGGTGTCCGTCGTATCCGGCCGGGTGTCCGGCCGGGCGGCGGGTTCGAGGCCGCCGCGCAGTTCGCGCACGTTGGCCGGCAGCCCACGACGCCACGCGATCACCAGGGTCAACGCGGTCCCGGCGAACAGCCACGGTGCGCCGGACGAGAGCGTGGTGAACAGCCCCACGCTCAGCGTCTGCGGGATCGAGCCCGAGAAGAGCGAGCCGACGCCCTCGACGAGCAGCGCCGCGACGAAGAAGACCAGCGGCGGGGTGACCACGAGCGGCAGCAGGTCGCGCGGCCGCACCAGCAGAGCCGCAGCGAGACATCCGGCGATGAAGCCGAGGCCGCTCGGCAGGACGACCTGACCCACCAGTGTGATCGCAAAGAGCAGGACGATCGCTCCCCGGGCGGTCAACCTGAGCCCTGCTCGATCGGCGCCTGCCATGGAGCCCCCTTACGACAAGTCTCGCGTCAATTTACCGTTGTGCCGAGGGAAAGGAGGCGGACTTACCTCCTCTTCACCTTCAAGCTCGGGCATCGACACCAGTCGGGGGACGTCTTCGACGGGGCTCGGCGCTTCAAGGGGGAGGTCCACGAGATCGAGGTCGCTCAGCTTGCGTGCGCTGACCAGCACCCGGCTTTCGAGCGACCCAACGGTCCGGTTGTAGGTCGCGACGGCCTTCGACAGCGCCTTGCCGAGCTCCTCCACATGCCGGCCCAGTCCGCCCAGCCGCTCGTACAGTTCTTTGCCGAGCTCGAAGACGGCCTTGGCGTTCTCGTTGATCGCGGCCTGCCGCCAGGCGTACTGGGCGGTGCGCAGCATCGTGATCAGGGTGGTCGGGGTGGCGATGTGGACACGCCGCTTCATGGCGTGCTCCAGGAGCCCGGGGTCGCGCTCCAGCGCCGGTGCGAGGAACGCCTCGCCGGGGATGAACAGCACGACGAACTCGGGCGTCGGGCTGAACGCCTGCCAGTAGGACTTGGCGGCCAGCCGATCGACGTGTTCACGCAGATGACGGGCGTGCGCGTCCAGACGCTTGGCGGCGAAACCGGGATCGTCGGCCTCGGCGGCCTCCAGATAGGCGGCCAGCGACACCTTGGAGTCGACGACGATGTTCTTGCCGCCGCTGAGCCGTACGACCATGTCGGGGCGGATCGTCCCCTCGCCGGTCGCCGCGGTCACCTGTTCGTCGAAGTCGCAGAACCGGGCCATGCCCGCGATCTCCGCGACCCGGTGAAGCTGGAGCTCGCCCCAGCGGCCGCGTGCCTCCGGCCGCTGCAGGGCGCGTACGAGCGCGGCCGTCTGCGTCCTGAGCTCATCGGAGCTGCGCCGGACGAACTCCATCTGCTGGTTCAGCTCGGCGCGGGCGGCCCGGGCGCCGGACTCGCTCTCCCGGAGCTGCTGCTCGACCTTGGCGAGCGTCTCCCTGAGCGGCGTGACCAGGTTCTCCACGGCCTGCCTGCGCTGGTCGAGATCGCCGGCGGCCTCGGCCCTCGTGGTGTTCAGCCGGTTCTCCGCGAGTTCGAGGAAGCGCAGGTTGTTGACGTCGAGCACGCGGGCGGAGATGGCCTGGAACCGCTCGGACAGCTGGTTCTCCACATAGGCGACCTTGTCCTCGGCGGCCCGCGCCCGCGCCTGCGCCTCCGCGATCCCAATCGCGGACTCGGCCGCCTGCCGGGCGCCCCTGGCTCGCGCGAGGAGCACGCCGATCACGAGTCCCGCGACCACGCCGACGGCGAGTCCCAGTAAGAGAGCCACGACATCCACGGTTTGGCATGATTTCAGGCAAGGCAGCGGTGGCGGGGGAGGCGCGCCACGTGCCCTTGACCTAACAGGGAGACGCGGTTCCGCTCGGCTGATGTCCGGCTCACCCGCCCCGGCCCGTAAACTCGGCCTACGTGAGCCTGAGCATCGGCATCGTCGGCCTGCCCAACGTCGGCAAGTCCACGCTTTTCAACGCCCTGACCAAGAGCGGCAACGCCCTGGCGGCGAACTATCCGTTCGCCACCATCGAACCCAACGTGGGGATCGTCGGCGTTCCCGACGCGCGGCTGGAGAAGCTCGCGGAGATCTTCGGTTCCGCGCGGATCCTCCCGGCCAAGGTGGAGTTCGTGGACATCGCCGGGCTGGTCAAGGGCGCATCGGAAGGGCAGGGGCGAGGCAACAAGTTCCTCGCCAACATCCGGGAGACCGACGCCATCTGCCAGGTCATCCGGGTCTTCTCCGATCCCGACGTCACACACGTCGACGGCGGGGTGGCGCCCGAGCGCGACATCGAGACGATCAACACAGAGCTGATCCTCGCCGATCTGCAGACGATCGAGAAGGCGCTGCCGCGGCTGCAGAAGGAGGCCAAGAGCAACAAGGACCGGAAGGCCTTCATGGAGGTCGTCGAGGCGGCGGCGAAGCTGCTCGACACCGGTACGACGTTGTACGCGGGGGCCAAGGACGCCGGGATCGATCTCGCTGACCTGCGCGAACTGCATCTCCTCACGGCGAAGCCGTTTCTGTACGTCTTCAACCTCGACGCCGACGAGCTGACCGACGCCGAGCTGCGGGCCAAGCTGTCGCAGGTCGTCGCCCCGGCCGAGGCGGTGTTCCTCGACGCCAAAATCGAGTCTGAGCTGGTCGAGCTGCCCGACGACGAGGCGCTGGAGCTGCTTCAGTCGGTCGGACAGGAGGAGTCGGGCCTGGCCCAGCTCGCCAGGGTCGGGTTCGAGACGCTCGGCCTGCAGACATACCTGACGGCGGGGCCCAAGGAGGCTCGCGCCTGGACGATCCGCAAGGGGGCCACGGCTCCGGAGGCGGCGGGCGTCATCCACACCGACTTCCAGCGCGGGTTCATCAAGGCCGAGGTCATCTCGTTCGAGGAGCTCGTGGAGGCCGGCTCCATGGCGGCGGCACGGGCCGCCGGCAAGGCGAGGATCGAGGGCAAGGACTACGTGATGCGCGACGGCGACGTCGTCGAATTCCGCTTCAACGTGTGAGGGAGCGGCGTTGACCCACGTCAGGCACCACCTCACGTCTCCCCAGTCCGCACAGAGTCCGCAGAACTCAACGTCTCAGCTAGCAGGACGGGACGCGGTTACCCTGCCACGACCCGGCTGAACCGGATGCCGACTCGATCGCCCTCTTCTACGCCGGGGCCGGCGCCGCACGGACCAGCGAGTCGTAGGTCTCGCTGGTCCGCGCCAGTGCGACGCCGAGGGAGCGAGCGAGCGCGTCCAGCTCCGCCTGTACGGCACTGCCGTCCTCCTGCGAGGGGGCAGTCCGCTCGAACTCGACGAACACGCCGACGTGTTCGACTTCGTCCACGCAGATCGTCACGTCGTCAAGTCGGCCGGTGCGGCGGGTCTTGACGATGCGGACCGTCGGGTAGAAGCCCATCGAGAGAACGGCCTGGTGCATCTGCTCCCTGTCGGCTACCTCGGTCTCATGCTCCAGGCATGCCATCGCGTTATTCAGCGGCCGTTTGACCGTGAACAGGTGCCGACCGTCCTGGGTGCGCAGCCGGGCAAACGTCCTGCCGATCTTGGGCTGTGCGTAGGTCCACCCGTCTTCGGCGTACGCCTGGTCATCCTGCCGTGCCGGGGCTGAGAGGATCGCCCCCCGTTCGGCCAGCGCATTCTCCAGCGCGCCCAGATCGCCGACACGGTACTTGACCTCGATCTCCTGGGTCACATCGGCCTCCCTGGTCTCGGGAAGCCATGAGCATAGCGACGTTCGAGGCTTCGGCGCCGCGATACCACAGAAGCTGCCCGAGACGCAGGACGCCCTACGTCAGTGCTGCATACCGCTCACTTTGGAGCGGGACTGCTCTCCTACGTAGGGCGACACCGGCGACTGCGGTGCGGCGTCAAACTGATGGACATGGACTGGCATCCCTATGCGAAACGGCTCGCCGACCAGGTCGCCCACCTCGGCTCACGGTGGCACGCCCCGATCGCGGACACGCCGCGCCACCGGTTCGTGCCCAGGTGGTGGCAGCACACGGGCGGCCTACGGGACCTCCGTACCGGCCCCGAGGACGCCGAGGCGTGGCTGAACGCCGCCTGCGCCGACCGTACGCTCGTCACCCGCATCGGGGACCTGCACGCCGACCACGCCGTACCCGGCGACCACCCGGCCGGACGGCCCACCTCCTCCTCCACACTGCCCGGCCTGCTCCTGCAGATGTACCGGCACGCCCGGATCGGCGACGGCCACCAGGTGCTCGATGTCGGCACGGGCACCGGGTACGGCACCGCGCTGCTGTGCGCCCGGCTCGGCGACGGCCAGGTCACGTCGGTTGACGTGGACGACTACCTCACGAGCGTCGCGGCCGAGCGGCTCGCCGCGATCGGGTACAAGCCGCGCATCCACGCGGTGGACGCGACCGGCCCTCTCCCCGGCGAGTACGACAGGGTCGTCGCCACCGTGTCCGTGAAGCCGATCCCCCCATCCTGGTTGGCGCTCCACCACGGCAGTCTGCCCCTGTACGGCGCGCGGGTCCGGATCACCCCGGATGGGGTGATCCACCTGCGGCGCGGCCGGTGGAAGGCCACCATCGGCTGACCGGAGCGTCTCGTCCTGCCGTCCTCCGCTCGGCTCCGCCGGGCCGTACGGGCCTGGCTCGTAAATCCCCTGCGATCGGGATCAACGTTCCGATACGATCCCCCGCCTAGGCGATCTGAAGCGTCTTCAGAACCGGGGGAGAGAACGATGAGTCATGCGCAGAATTCCGCCGTCACCCCGATCGATCGGCGGCCGCTGAGCGTGGTTCTCGCGGTCGTCCTCATGGCACCCGTGTGCGCTGCCTGGCTGGCGGGTGGCTTCGTCTGGCTGGTCGTCACGGCCAGGATGGAGGGCGACGGCATGATCTTCTTCTGGATTCTCGCCGTCGTGATCCTCGCCCTGTGCCTGCTGGTCGGGTACATGGCCGGGGCCGGGATGATCCAGGCGTGGCGGGGGCAGACGCAGAGGATCCGCATTCCCGCATACTTCACGCTCGCGCTCTTCGGCATCGCGCTGCTCAACCTGATCGTCAAAGGAAAGATCAGCTTTGAGCCGTCACAGCTCGTGCCGCTCGTTCTCGGCGCGATGGCCGGTGTGGCGCTGATCCTGCTCAACCGGTCGGCCTCCGCCGCCTGGTTCGCCCGCAGCCGGTGACCCGGGCGTCCCTCATGGCCGGCAGCGGCGGCCCGGCCGGACACATCGGAAGCACACCGGCCTGCGGGTGATGATCAGCGCGCGGAGCCGAGCTTTCTGGAGATCCGCCGGGCCGTCTCGGCCACCAGCGGACCCAGGGTGCGCACCCGCGCGGCGGTGATGCGCGAGGTGAGCCCGGAGACCGAGACGGCGGCCGTCACGGCCTCCAGATGATTGAAGATCGGTGCGCCGACGCAGCGCACCTCGGGCTCGTTCTCGCGGTCGTCGACGGCGTAGCCGCGGTGTCTGATCTGGCCCAGTTCGGTGCGCAGCGCGTCCGCGTCGGTGATCGTGAACCGGGTGACGGTCGGCAGGCCGGCCGCCACGACCTCCTCGACGATCTCCTCGGGCTGCCAGGCCAGGATCGCCTTTCCCACGGCGGTGCAGTGGAGGGAGGCACGGCTGCCGATCCGGGAGGCCATCCTGACGTTGGTGGCGTTCTCCACCTTGTCGATGTAGACGACGTGCGGCGGGTCGTACAGCACCAGGTGGACGGTCTCCTTGGCCTGTGACATCAGCCGGTGCGCCTCCTCGGCTGCGATGGTCCTGAGGTCGAGCCGGGTGAGGTACGACTGGCCGAGGCGCAGGGCACCGAGCCCCAGCCGGTAGACCCCGCTCTTCCTGTCTCTGGCCAGCAGGTTCGCCTCGACGAGCGGCACGGTGAGACGCAACACGGTGCTCTTGGACATGCCGACCGCCTCGGCCAGCCTGGTGAGGGAGAGGTCCTGGCCGGAATGACCGCGGACATGCTCCAGGATGGCGAGCGCGCGCCGCAGGGATGCCGACTGGTTGCGCGCCGTGGGGGGTTCGTTCATCGGCTCCTCCCGTGGATGGCGAGTGACGGCTGCCTTCCATACCTCGTCGAATCACGGTAGCGACGCAACCCCTTGCAGCACATCGTGGTGCAGTGCACAACAAGTCACTCTTGTCATTCCGAAGATCGTGGTGACCCTCCTAAGGTTTGGCCCCATTGGGAGGTAATAGTGAAGATTCTTAACTGGGCGACCGCCGGCCTGGCCGTACTGATGCTGGCGGCGTGTGCGCCGTCCACGGCCCCGCAGGCCGAGGGGGGAGACGAGAAGTCCGGCACGTTACGGGTCTGGCTGTACGACGAGCCGAATCGGGCGCCGAAGGAGAAGGTCGTCCAAGACGCGATCAAGGAATTCACGGCCGCCAACTCGGGTGTCAAGGTCGAGGTGACCTACATCCCGACGACCCCGGCCAGGCACGAGAAGTTCAAGGGCGCCTTCAACGACCCGGCCAGCGCGCCCGACGTGGCGGAGTACGGCAACACCGACCTCGCGGAGTACGTCGCCGCCGGGGGCTTCGCCGACCTGAGCGCCGACGTGGCGTCGTGGTCGGAGGGCTCCGACATCAGCCCCACCCTGCTCGAATCGGCGACCGTGGACGGCAAGCTCTACGGCGTGCCGTGGTTCATCGGCGTCCGCGCCCTCTATTACCGCACCGACGTCTTCGAGGAGTTGGGTCTCCTACCGCCCACCTCGATCAAGGAACTCGCCACCGTGGCCCGCAAGATCCGAGCCGAAAAGCCCGACATGTACGGCATGGCGGTCGGTGGGGAGTACACCTTCGGGGCGCTGCCGTTCATCTGGGACGCCGGCGGCGACATCGAGAAACTCGACTCGGCCGAGTCGCGTGAGGGCGTGCGCGCCTATACCGACCTGTTCACCGAGGACAACTGCCCGCCGCAGACCTGCGCCTCGCTGACCGGCGGCAAGACCGTCGAGCTGTTCGCCAGCGGGAAGGCCGCGATGGGCCTGCTCGGCAACTTCAACCGCTTGGCCGTCGACGCCGGCCCCGTCGCCGGGAAGTACGCCGTCGTCCCGCTGTCCGGGTCCGAGAACGGCTCGATCGCGCCCGCCTTCGCCGGCGGCAACAACCTGGGGGTGATGAAGAGCAGCAAGCACCGCTCGCTCGCCGTCAAGTTCGTCGAGCTTCTCGCCGGCAGGACCTACCAGATCAAGATGTACGGGGCCATGGGCAACCTGCCGACGCTCACCTCGGCCCGTGAGCACATCGCCGCCCAGGACGAGTTCCTGCTGCCGTTCCTCGCCACGGTCGCCGCCGGCACCAAGTTCGTGCCGATCGACCCGGCATGGGTGAAGATCGACAACCAGAAGATCATTCCCACCATGTTGCAGAAGATCGTGACGAAGCAGGCGACCCTCGATGAGGCCACCAGCGAGGCGGCTCGGGCGGTGAACGCCGCGTTCGGGCGGCCATGACCCAGGTCGCCGTACCCACCGGAGTTCGGAACGCACGGCCGCGCCCAGGCAGGGCCTTCGCACCCTGGCTCTACCTGCTGCCCACCGCGGCCGTGCTGCTGCCGCTCTTCGGCTACCCGATCTACATGCTGGGCCTGCTGTCCGTCTTCGACTATCGGCAGGCCCAGGTCAGCGGGGGTGAGCCGACCAGCTTCGTCGGCCTCGCCAACTACCTCACGCTGCTGGAGGACGACAGGTTCTGGTCCATCCTCGCCCAGACGGTGTTCTTCGCCGCCGCCCTGGTGATCGCCACCCTGGCCGTGGGCGCGACCCTCGCCGTGGTGCTCACCCGAGCCGGCCGCTGGCCCAGACTGCTGCTGTCGTTCGCGGCCATGGCCGCCTGGGCCGCGCCCGCGATGACCGGCTCCACCGTCTGGATGTTCCTGTTCGACGCCGATCTCGGCCTGGTGAACCAGGTGCTCGGGATCGATGGCTTCAACTGGTTCTATGACAAATGGATGACCTTCGGGGTCGTCGGCGCCACCGTCGTCTGGCACTCGTTCCCGTTCGTGATGGTCGTGCTCTACGCCGGCATCCAGGCCATCCCGCCGTCCGTGCGCGAGGCAGCCTCCCTCGACGGCGCCTCGGAATGGCAGTCGTTCTGGCGGATCATCGTCCCCATGCTCCGGCCGTTGATCACCATCGTGGTCATCCAGTCGGTCATCTGGGACTTCAAGATCTTCACCCAGATCTACGTGATGACCAACGGCGGCGGCATCGCCGGCCAGAACTCCGTCCTCAACGTCTACGCCTACCAGACCGCGTTCGGCTCCTCGGAGTACGGCCTCGGCTCGGCCATCGGCGTCGTCATGACCCTCATCCTGCTGGTGATCACTCTGTTCTACATCCGAGCGCTGTACCGGACGGGAGAGAAGCTGTGAGGCGTCCGGTCGCCGACGTCGTCGCGGTGGTCGCCGCCTTCGTGACCTTCTTCCCCATCTACTGGATGGTGCTGTCGGCGCTCAAACCCGCCGGCGAGATCCAGTCGCTCGACGCGCGGCCATGGACCCTGTCACCCACCTTCGAACACTTCCAGCGGGTGCTCTCCGGCGAGAACTTCAGCCGCTACTTCGTCAACAGCCTGATCGTCGCCCTGTCGGTGGTCGTCCTGTCGGCCCTGGTGGCGTTCCTCGCCGCCGTCGCCGTCACCCGCTTCTCGTTCAGGTTCCGTACGACGGTCCTGCTGATGTTCCTCGTCGCGCAGATGGTCCCCGTCGAGGCCCTCACGATCCCGCTGTTCTTCCTGGTCCGCGACATCGGTACGGTCGTGCCGGGCGTGGGGCTCAACACGCTCGGCGCGCTCGTCCTCGTGCACCTGGCCTTCTCGCTGCCGTTCGCGATCTGGATGATGCGCGGCTTCGTCGCCGCCGTGCCCGAGGCCCTGGAGGAGGCGGCCATGATCGACGGCGCCGGCCGGGGGACCATCCTGTGGCGGGTGCTGTTCCCGCTCGTGGCCCCCGGCCTCGTCGCCACCAGCGTGTTCTCCTTCATCACGGCCTGGAACGACTTCATCTTCGCCCGTACCTTCATCATCTCCGCCAAGGACAACCAGACGCTTCCCGCCGCCCTCCTCGTCTTCTTCAAACCCGACGAGAACGACTGGGGCGGCATCATGGCGGCCTCCACGCTGATGACGATCCCGGTGCTCATCTTCTTCATCGCCGTGCAGCGCAAGCTCGTCTCCGGCATCGCGGGCGCCGTCAAGGACTGACCCGGCGCGCTGTGTCGGCCGGCATCCCCCGCCCACGGTCCCGGTGGAACACGACGGCGGGCCTGGCGGGAATGCGCCTCGGCGCCGCTCGCCGAGGCCGGGCGACGCCTGCACCGCCATCGCACCTGATCAGATGTGACCGATCCGGATGACGTGTTTCCCGCGGACGCCGCCCGCCTCCAGTGCGCGATGTGCCGCGGCGATGTCGGCGAGCGGATGCACCGAGTCCACGACCGGCCGCAGCGCTCCGCTCTCCACGTATCCGGTCAGGTCGGCGAAGAGCCGATGGGTCGGCCTGCCACTGAAGAACCGTACGCGTCGTGAGCCGAAGACGGCGGAAGCGAGGATGTACGAGAGTGAAGGGACCACGTGGTCGATGTCGAAGGCGATGGAGACCATGCGCCCTCCGGGTGCCAGGAGCCGTCGGTAGGTGCCGAGTTCGGTGCCGACCGTGTCGAAAACCACATCGAACGGGCCGAGGTCGACCGCACCGGTGATCGCGTAATCGAAGGCTTCGTCGGCGCCGAGTCCCCGCACGAAGTCGAGATTCGCGGCCCGGGCGAGTGCGGTGACATGCGCGCCGTAGGCCCGGCCGAGCTGGACGGCGACATTGCCGACTCCGCCGCTCGCACCTCGCACGAGCAGCCGCTCACCCGGCTTGAGCCGGACCTTGTCCCGCAGTGCCGTGATCACTGTCGTGCCCACGGGCAGAGCCGCGGCCTCGACCAGGTCGAGGCCGGCCGGAGCGAGGGCCAACTGCCGGGGACGTACGGCCACGAACTCGGCGGCGCTTCCGAAGGTCCGTGACATCACTCCCCATACCCGATCGCCGAGCATGAGACCGGGCACGGCAGAGCCCAGGGCGGCGACCTCGCCGGTGAAGTCCATCCCGATGCGCTTCGGGAAGCCCCGCCCCACCAGCCCCGTCACGAGCCGCACTCTCCCCGCCCGACCGAGGAGTTCTCCTCCGTTCACGCTGGTGGCATGGACGCGCACCAGCACCTCACCCGGCTTCGCGACCGGTTTCCGCACCGTTCCCTCGTACAGAACCTCCGGTGGGCCGTACCTGTCGTACAGCGCCGCGCGCATCTCACTCACGTCTTCCTCACCTGATCTGCTGCCGCCTGTCATGCCTTGGCAGGCCGACCCGAATAGGCGGCGAGCTTCACTTACGGGAGGCTAATCACATAAATGGAGAGGTGCGTCCACTTAGACTAATGTGAGAAACATGCCAGCGAATTCCTCTCGGTTACCGCCTGCCGTCGTCGCGCCCGCCGGAGCGCCAGGGCTGCGTGCGGACGCGCGGCACAACCGCGAGCGCATTCTCGAAGCCGCCCGTGAGGCGTTCGCCACGCTCGGACTCGACGTGCCGATGGCGGCGATCGCCCGCCGTGCCGGGGTCGGCGTCGCCACGCTCTACCGGCGCTTTCCCACGCGGGAGTCACTGGTCAAGGAGGTGTTCGCCGACCAGTTCGCCGCATGTTCGAAGATCGTCGATGACGCTCTCGCCGACCCCGACGCATGGCGGGGCTTCCGTACGGTGATCGAGAAGGTATCTGTCATGCAGGTCGCCGATCGGGGATTCGCCGCTGCGTTCCTGACGGCCTTCCCCGACGCGATCGACTACGAGCGGGTACGTAGACGCGCCGAGCACGGCCTGACCGAGTTGACGCGGCGGGCCAAGGCGGCCGGGAGGCTACGCGCCGACTTCGAACTGGCGGACCTCATACTCCTCTTCATGGCCAACAGCGGCATCGCGGCCGGCTCTACGGAAGCCGCGCCGGCCGCCTCCCGCCGGCTCGTCGCCTACCTGCTCCAGTCCTTTGACGCCGATCACGCTGATCACACCGATCCGCTGCCGCCGCCGCCCCCGCTCGGCCTGGTCCACGTGCATAACGTGCCGAGGCGAGACCCCTCCCACTGAAGATCTGGCGCATGGGCTTCCCGAAAGCGCCCGCGGGCGTCCCGTGCTGTGCGCTGACACGGGACGCCCGCGGGTGGTGACTCGGCGAGAGCTACCGGGTCACGCGAGGAGGGTCATACGGCCTGCCAGAGCGCCGGGACGTTCGGCGGCGTCCAGCCGGTCAGCGCGGTGTGCGCCTGGAGGCAGCGGTAGGTGCGGCCGTCGTAGGTGACCAGCGCTCCGGTCGCGTACGACGTGCCGGCGGTCCAGGCGGTGGGCGTCGACGGCGGCGGTGTCGGCGTGGGCGTTGGTGTGGGGGTCGGCCTCGGGGTGGGCGTGGGCGTTGGTGTGGGTGTGGGCGTGGGGATCGGGCCGCCGGGGCCGACCTGGAGGTCGACGCAGTTGTAGAAGGCGTTCCCTGTGTCGGCGATGTTCCAGATGGCGAGCAGCTTGATCCGGCCGGTCCTGCCGCCCAGGCTCACGGTGTGCGTGACCGTGGAGCCGGGCACCCTGCCGTGGTCGTTGAACTGGGCGATCCGCTCGTTGCCGATGTAGTAGTCCCACGTGCTGGTGGCGTGCCGGGCCCCGATCAGCCACTTGAAGTTGACCGTGTCGCCGACCGTGGTGACGGGCCAGGGCTTGCTGTCGTCGTCCAGTGGCGCCCAGCGTGGGTCACCGGCGCTGCAGTTGCGCTGACCCTTCGGCCCCTCGACGCTCTGCGGCTCCCAGATGATCTGTCCGCAGTTGGGGACCTTGCCCATGGCACACCATGCCTGCCGGCTGGGCGGGTCCGAGATGTAGCCGTGGGCCGAGGCGGGCGAGGCCATGATGACCACCGAGGTGGCGGCGAGGGCCAGTCCCGCCAGGGGAGCGAAGACTTTTCGCATGTCGTGCATCCTCTTCTGGGGGGTATTAGCGCCAATATAAAGGAAAGTTTCCTAACAATAAACCCCCTTAGTTGAGCCTGGTATAGATCGATGTCAGAAGGGCGGTTCGAATGATCTCTCACTGAGCGTGCAACGTCGCGGAGCGAGCGCGGACCTTGTGCGCCTGCGCGTCCCCGAGCACGTCGTAACATTCCGCGGCCCGCCTCCAGGCATCCAGCGCCGCCGCCGGATTCCCCGCCGCGGTGTGCGCTTCCCCGAGCCGGACCAGCGTTTCCGCGGCGGGGTGGAGGTCGCCGCACTCGTGGAACAGCTCGGCTGCCCTCTCATAGCAGGCCACCGCCTGAGCGTGCTCGCCCATCGCGTCCAGCACGTAGGCGATGCTGTCCCAGGCATGCCCCTCGCCCTGGGCGTAGCCGAGGTCGGCCAGCATGCGCTGAGCATGACGGCAGTCGGCGAGCGCCTGATCGTATTCACCCACCTGGGCGCGCCACCAGCCGGCGTTGTTCAGCGCGCGGGCCTCGCCGATGGCGTTGCCGCCCTTGCCGAAGAGCTCCAGGGCGCGCAGCGCGTGGGAGAGTTGCTCGCCGGGCCGTACCCGGCTCACCGGGATGGTCAGACCGAGGTGCACGTGCGCCTCCAGGATGGGCTCGCCCAGGTCGCGGTGGAGCTCGATGGCTCGGTCGAAGTGCTCGACCGCCTCTTGGTCGCGGCCGAGTTTGGCGTAGGCGCGGGCGAGCCTGCTGTGGCAGCCGGCCTGCGCCAGGCGCTCGCCGAGCTGCTCCGCGGCTTTCAGCGCCACCGCCTGGACGCCCAGGATCTCCTCCCAGGGGCCGCGGCGCTGCATGAACTCGGCGAACCCCCAGGCCAGTTGCCAGGCATATCGGTTCAGCCCGGCCCGGGTCGCCTCCGACTGCAGCGCGGGCAGCGCCACGGACTCGGTTGCGTACCAGCACAGAGCCTCCGCCTGCCCCGTGAAACGCTCGACGGTGACGCCGTGGGCGGGCGGGTCCGGCTTGATGCGTTCGCGGTGCGGGTAGCAGATCGCGCTGGCTGCGCAGGCCGAGTGCAGGTAGTAGTCCAGCAGGCGGCGCGTGGCGGCTCGCCGTGCGGTGTGGCCGTCGGTGGCGCGAGCCTGTTCGGCGGCGTAGGCGCGCAACAGGTCATGCAGGCGCAGGCGCCCGCTGCCGGACAGCTCGACGAGGTTGGCGTGATCGAGGTGGTCGATCAGTTTCCGCGCTCGCGGCAAGGGCAGTGCGGCCAGGCTCGCGACCGCGGGCAGCGGCAGGTGCGGGCCGGCCTGACAGCCGAGGCGGCGGAAGAGGCGGGCCGCCTCCCTGGGAAGGTCGCGGTAGGACCGGCCGAAAACACCGCGCAGGTCGATCGCGGGGTCGGTGCCGGCGAACGGCTCCAGATCGGTTCCGGCCCGTTCGAGGTCGCCGGCGATCTCGGCCAGCGGCAGGTCGGCCCGCCGTACCATCCGCGCCGCCACGATGGCCAGGGCCAGCGGCAGGCGGCCACACCTGTTGATGATCAGCCTGGCGGCCTCGGGCTCGGCCGCCAGGCGCGTCTCGCCGACCCGGGCGGCGAGCAGCTGGTGGGCGTCCTCATCGGAGAGGACGTCCAGGTGGAGGAGCGAGGCGCCCACGGTGACCGAGAGTGAGGGCAGATCGGTACGGCTGGTGATCAGCGTCATGCACCCCGGCGCGGCGGCCAGGAGCGGGGCGACCTGGTCGGTGCCGTGGGCGTCGTCGAGCATGACGAGCACCCGGCGAGTGGCCAGCATGCTCCGGTAGAGCCCGATCTGCGCCTCGACACCGGAGGGGACCCGAGGTTCCGCGATGCCGAGCGCGCCGAGGAAGCGGGGTAGGACCGCAGAGGCATCGTCAGGGTCGAGGGTGCCGAGGTGGGCGTAGAGCTGCCCGTCGGGGAAGCGGCCGCGGTGCAGGTGGGCCCAGTGCAGCGCCAGGGAGGACTTGCCCACACCGGGCGGTCCCGAGATCACGCAGACGGCGGCGCTCGCGGACAACCGTTCCAGCTCTGCCTCCCTGCCTGCGAAGCCCGCGAGATCGACGGGCAACTGTGCGGGGGTCGGATGGCCGGTCTCCGTCACCTCGCCCTGCCGCAGCAGCATGTGATGAACGCGCCGCAGTGCCGGCCCGGGTTCGACGCCCAGTTCTTCGGCGAGCGTGCGGCGCACATCGGCGAAGCGCGCCAGCGCCTCGGCCGTGCGACCCCATGCGTGCAGCGCCTCGATCAGCGCGACGGCCACCAGTTCGTCCAGGGGATACTCCTCCGCCAGCGGCGACAGAGCCGTCACCGCGGCGCCCGGGTCGGTGGTGGCCACCGTACGTGCCCAGTGCAGCACGATCTCCTTGTGCTCGTCCCGCAGGCGCTGACGGGCTCGCTCGGCCCACTCGCCCGACAGCCCCGTCAGCGGGTCACCGCGCCACAGCGCCAGCGCCTCACTCAGCAGTGGCCCAGGGTCCGGTACGGCTGCCGCCCGCTCGGCCAGGTCGCGTAACCGTGCCACGTCCACGGCGGATCGGTCCACGTCCAGCAGATAGCCGCCGGGCCTGCGCAGCACGTGTCCGTCGTCGCCGAGCACGTCGTGGCGGAGGTGAGTGATGATCGTGTACAGCGTGTTCCGCGCCCTCGAGGGGATCCGTTCGCCCCAGATACGGGTCAGCAGCGTGTCGACCGGAACGACCCGGCCGACCTCCCAGGCGAGCGCGGTGAGTGCGAGCGCGGCCTGCGGAGGCCGGACCGGCCTCGTCTGATCCGCGCGCTCCAGCTCCACCGGTCCGAGCAACCGAATCATCATGCTCTTCAAGCGTAGTGAGCTGACTCCGGTTCCTCCGTGCTGTCACGATATTGAGAAAGTGTCGAGAAGCTACTGAGAAGTTACTTAAGGAACCACT